>CAZJYM010000236.1:0-5186 GCA_964550245.1 uncultured Blautia sp.
GGACTTTTTGCAGACAAACCTGTCGAACAGGGCCAGCAGTCCCGGAAGCACAAAGAGGATCAGCAGTACTGCACACAGGGCTCCGATGGAGATGGTGCCCACAATGGCGGAGATGGTAGGTTCCTCAAAGAAGTTGCCGATGATGGCTGTCACCAGGATCAGGATCAGTCCGGAGGTCAGGATGGTGTGGACGGATCCTTCATAGGCTGCGGCCAGAGCCTCCTGTATGGGAAGGGTGGCTCTCTTTTCCCGGTAGTAGTTGGTGAAGAGGATGCCGTAGTCAATGGTGGCACCCATCAGGATGCATTCCACGATGAGCAGAGCCAGGTAATACATGCTTCCCCCTGTGAATCCCACCACGGAGACCGTGGCATACACGCCTGCCTGTACCACCAGTACCAGAAGGAGAGGGATAAAGAGGGAGCGGAAGGTGACGGCCACAATCAGAAAGATGGCACACGCCGTAAGCAGGGTAATCATGGTCAGCTCCCTGTTGAAGGTCTGCTGCATCTCATAGTTCATGGCTGAATTTCCCACCAGGTGGTATTCCCCGGAAAGAAGCTCGGTAGAGCGCTGGTTCAGTTTGTCAAGGAAGGCGGTGGTCTCCTCCGATTCATCCGGATAGGAGGAAGTGATGATCAGCCTTGAGTAGTTATCCGAGACAAGCTGGGCCTTTCCCTCGTCCAGTTCTGCTTTGGCGTCTGTAAGACTCTGGCGGGTGGTTTCATCGATAAAGGGTTCAAAACGGGGATCATTGCATACCTCATCGGTGAGGTAGGTCATCAGTGTATCCATGGAGAGGGCTTCTTCACTCTCCCCGGCGTTTTCACTGGAGGCGTAGAGATATAAGAGCTCCACGGTGTTCGAATCCAGTTCTTCGGTCATACCGGAGAGAAGTTCCGTCATTTCCTGAGGTGTACGGGTTTCTTCCGAGATGACCGCCTCGACAAGGCTTTGGGCTCCGGTCAGAAGAGAGGCCGTATCCGCATCGATGAGGGAGGACATCTCTTCATTGGTGAGAACACTGTCGGTAAGGAAGTTTAGGAAGTCCCGGATGGAGATGGTCCAGCCGGAGGTATCTCCCGTCTTGCGGGTATGGAGAAGATACAGGCTATCCAGAGATTCTTCCGGGATTCCCAGAAGGCCTGAGAGATCCCCGGCCGAATAGGAGGTCCCTTCCAGTGCACCGTTCATGATCTGGGCCAGCAGCTGGATCTGAGCCGATTGTTCTTCCGTGATCATGGATCCCAGGTTTTCATTTTGACTGGTCAGGAAATCCACCATCTCTTTGGGAGAGATCTGGAAGGAATCGGGATTTACGAGGGAATCGTGATAGGTAAAGAGCATCTTGAACATCTCCGGATCCCTCTCCAGGTACATAGCCAGCGTGTAGTATGAAAACTGGGTTCCGTTTTCCACCGCCAGCATCATATCCCGGATCTGAACAACAGATTCCATGTCATCTTCCAGATAGGTTTTGATCGTGTTGTCGGAGATCATAAAGTTCAGCAAATCCATAAAGGACATGGTCTTATTTTCTATGGAGCTGCCCTGACACTGGCGGAAAGCCAGGGAGATCAGCCCTTCATCCATCCCAAAGGCAGCGGCCATGGTGGCGGCATCCAGAGGTGTGCCGGAGGCGGCAAGGGATGCGAGCTGATTGAGCTGGACAAGTCCTTCCTTCTGTTCTTCCGGCAGGGCAGCGCTGTAGGTCTCATCTGTCAGGACGGTATTTACCAGAAAGTCTGTAAACTCCGGAAGGGAAACCGACTTTTGGGCTGCCAGGGCCATTCCCATGATCTGCCCCGCCTCTTCCGGCTCAATACCCAGAACAGAGGCCAGAGTCGCCGCATCCAGGGGAGTGTTGGAGGAGGCCAGATCCACCAGGGCTTTCATCTGCTGCATGTCCGGATCATCGGGAACAAAGGAGAGAGCCAGATCGATGAAATCCTTCACGGTCATGGTAGTGACCGTTTCCCCGGTAAGCATGGAATAAGCGTCCAGGATACTGTTGATGTCTTCTTCACCCACACCGATAATGGCGGCCAGCCGGGCGGGAGTCAGTTCCTCCCCGGATGCCGCGGCTTTAAAGAAGGCTTCGATCTGGGTAAAGGCTTCCTTTTCTTCCCCTGTTGCGACGGAACCTGCAATGGAGATGAAGTCCGGGAACGTCATGGTTGCGGTGGCAAGCTCCTGCTGGAAGGCCGGATCCTGGGAGAAGTAGAGGAAGTAAAGGAGGGAAACCGTATCCTGATCGATGGACAGAATATCTGCCATCCGGGCCGAATCCAGGAGTTCCCCGGATGCTGCTATTTCAACCAGCGTTTTCATGGCGGAGAAAAGCTCCATCTCTTCCTCATCTAACTGATTGGCATAGGGGCCGCCTTCCGAGAGGACTTCATCCAGAAAGCTGACAAATGAAGCGAGGGACATGGGCTGCTCCTGTCCGTCGGGTATGGCGGCGACGGAGAGAACCGCATCAACTTCATACTCTTCCATACCGGTTATTTCTGCGAATTCCGCTGCGGTGTACTTCGTATTCCAGAATTCCTTATCCGCCAGGTACCCTAAAGTCTGGATCATGTCCTTTGTATTCTCATCCATGTAGGAGGAAAAGGCCGGGTTGTTTGCTACGTCATTCTGCAGGAAAGAAACCAGTTCGGGAAGAGTCATGGCTCCCGGCTCATAATCTTCTGACAGGGCATTGTAATAGACCATCAGCATATGGATGGAATCCGCATCCATCCCCGTCAGGGCGGAGAGCTCCTCTGCACCGAGAGGGGACGTTACCTTCTCCGGATCCGTAAAGGAAGAGAGCTGACGGATCTGGGAAAGCATCTCCTGGTCAAACATGGAGCCGTAGGTTTCATCTGTTGCCACGTCATTGATGATAAAGTCCGCAAACTCCTGCAGAGTCATGGTATCGGAAGACTTTTCCCCGTTCTGGATCTTCTGATAGAGAAGCAGATCCAGGATGTTCTCCCCGTCCATGCCGAAGAAATCCCCCAGTTCCTGGGCTGTCTGGGCTTTTGTGAGGGTGTCGGCATCCGAAAAGCCCTTCAGCAGGTCTGCCTGCTCTTTCATGTCGGAACTGATAAAGGAAGAGAAGGTTTCGTTTTCAAGAACCGTATCGGAGAGAAACTTCAGGAAATCTCCGGCGGTCATGTCCTGGACTTCCCCGTCAAAGTAGTCGTAATAGAGCATGTCGATGAGGCTTTCATCCAGAGCCATTCCCGTATCTGTATCCGAGAGCTGTTCGGAGAATTCTGCAGCGGTCAGGGGTTTCCCCAGGGTAGTGCCGTACCCGCTGAGAGATTTGATGTTCTCATCCTCCTGGAGTTCATCCTCCAGTTCCATCATCTTCTCCTCATCCTGATTTTCGTACACCATGACAATGGTGTTGTCTGCGGGGAACACCTCCGCCACGGGATCTTCCGTCTTCAGGGTGTAGGCGATTCCCGTCTGTCTCTGGAGAAGGAATACAGCCACAAAGAAGACCAGGAAAAATACGCCGATGGCTTTGTTCATCCGGCAGCTGTAGGCTGCAGCCCAGCCCATGGGGATATGGGGGGACTTTTTGGCCGTCTTTACAATCAGCCGGTCACAGGCCAGAATAATCCCCGGAAGCATGGTGAGTACACACACCATACTGATGAAGACGCCCTTTGCCAGGACAATGCCCAGATCCATGCCGATCTTGAAGCTCATAAACACCAGCATGAGCAGTCCCACTACCGTGGTGAGAGAACTGGATGCCACGGAGGAGAAGGCATTGGCCAGGGCGTTTTTCATGGCTGTCTCTCTGTCCGGTGTGAGTTCACACTCCTGGCGGTAGCGGTTGATGAGAATGATGGAGTAGTCCATGGAGAGAACCAGCTGCAGGATGGCAGCAATGGAGGCGGTCACATCGGAGACGCTTCCCATAATGAGGTTGGTTCCCATGTTGATCAGAATGGCTGCCCCTATGACCACCAGGAAGAGAATGGGTTCGATCCAGGATCCGCACATCACAAAAAGAATCACCATCAGAATGGAAACCGCCGCGACAATGATCCAGGTGGGGATATGGGTGACCCCGGTCCTGTCGGCGTGCCAGACCATGGTGTAGTCCCCGAAATCCTCATCCAGGGCTTTCTCTATGGCCAGCTCCTCCTCACTGTCGAAATCAGATGTGGTTCCCAGCACGTAGAGGGTATGATTGTCCCGGTTGTAATCCTCACTGTCTTCCTGATGTGTGACGCTGTCCACACCGGGGATGGACTCCAGTTGGCTTTGTACGTCGGTCTTCTGCTCTGGAGTCAGATCGTCAAACATGACCCGGATGGTGTTTTCCACCTCCGCCTCCGGGAACTCCTCCGCCATCAGGTCCACGCCTTTCTTCATGGAGGAGTCATCCGGCAGGTACTTGGTCATGTCTTTGTTGATCTCCACCTTTTGCATGGCAAAGCCCCCGGTCAGCGCCAGAACGGTCATCAGAGCGAGGATTATCCATCGGTGATCTACAATAAAGTTAGAAACTTTCTTCAACATTTGGCTACCTCTCCTTTAATATTTCTGCCTGCCGTTAAGGGTACAGGCACTGGAAGCTGTTTCTTCTATTATAGCAGTGCTGTAACAGAAAAACAAGGCTTAGCATCAGCAGATCCGCAGGGGCAGCAGAAGAGGTATTTACAGCAGGATTGGTGAAGACGGAGGGAAAGTGAGAGAACTCTGAAGTGCGTCGATGAGAAAGGAAGTCCAGTGAAAGGCCTGTCAGGACTCACCTGCTGGATGGGTGATTCCGAAAAAAGCGCAAAAAAAAGAGGGGATCACCGCAATTCCCTGTTTCCAAGGATATGTCCCGTATAAAAATATGCAGGCGAGATAAACTTCAGACTGCTCTGGGCAAATTTGAATATTTCAGATCTGGATCAGGTAAAGATTGACAGGGCACATCTCCTCAGTGGATGTGATTCAGAGGGTGTGATGTGCCCGGGGATGTTTATATTAAAAGTTATGGATTACATACGCTGTAAACGCCTGGAAAATGTTTCATTCGTGCAAACAGGAAGCTGATATCAGACTGTTAAGCTTCTGGATGATCATTTCCACCATATCTGTGGAAGTATTACATTTACTGGCGATTTCCTCAACACTCAGTCCCTGAGCATTTAACTTGAGAACAGCTACAGCCAGATGAAAGCCTT
>CAZJYM010000237.1:0-5135 GCA_964550245.1 uncultured Blautia sp.
CGCTTCCTGGTGGCCTTTATCGAGTCGGTGAGGGCCCAGAGCTATCAAAACTGGGAGCTTTGTCTGGCGGACGGAAGCCCGGGAGATGGGCTGGCCAACTTTATCTGTGCCCGCTATGCCGTGGACAGCCGGATCCGCTACCTGCACCTGAAGAAAAACCGGGGGATTGCCGGCAATACCAACGCGGCCATCCGCATGGCCAAAGGGGACTTTGTGGTCTTTGCGGACCATGACGATCTGCTGGCAGCGGATGCCTTTTATCAGATGGCGGTTCTCTTCCGGGATCACCCGGAGACGGAACTGGCCTACTCCGATGAGGATCTGGTGGATGAGCAGGGCAGAGGGATTGTGCCCCACTTCAAGCCGGACTACAACCCGGATCTGCTGTGCTCCATCAACTACATCTGTCATCTGACGGTGGTGCGGAGAGAGCTCCAGAAAAAGGTTGGCTATTTGAGACGGGATCTGGACGGATCCCAGGACTACGACTTTCTCCTTCGGTGTACCGAGGTGACAGATCAGATCAGGCACCTTCCCCGGGTGCTCTATCACTGGAGAGTCCACGGGGATTCCACGGCGGGGAACAGCGAGAATAAGAACTACGCGGTTCAGGCGGGATTAAAAGCCCTCCAGAGCCACTATAACCGCATGGGCATTGCCGCCAGAGCCACTTATACCGGCGTGACGGTGGTGTACCGGACGTCTTACCAGATCCAGGGAAATCCGCGTGTGTCCGTGCTGATCCTGCCCGCAGGGGAGGAGAAGGTACAAAGATGCCTGGACTCCCTGTCCCGGTGCGGGTGGGAAAATCTGGAAGTGCGGGTTCTCAACCGGGGAAAGGTCTCCGGGATGCGGGAACTGGAGGGTGACCGCATGAAGGTGTTCTCCTTCCCGAAGGAGTGGGATCTCTCCCGTATGATTAATTATGCGGCGGGGGAAGTTCAGGGCGAATACCTGCTTTTCCTTCACGGGGACACGGAAGGAATCTCGGATGACTGGATGCAGCGTCTCCTGGGATACTGCCAGAGAGAGGGAACCGGAGCTGCCGGGGCCAAACTTCTGGACAGAGAGGGAAGAGTGGTTCATGCCGGCCGGGTGGCGGGCATGAGCGGCAGCATGGGATACGTGCTTGCAGGATGGGACGGGGATGACCCCGGGTATCTGCGAAGGCTTGTCACCGCCATGGATGTGAGCGCCGTCTCCGGGGCCTGCATGATGGTCAAACATTCTCTTTTTGACCGGCTGGGAGGGGTTACGGAAGGATCCCTCTGGGATGCGGATCTGTGCCTTCGCATCGGGGAAGCCGGAGAAAAGGTGGTCTTTGTGCCGGAGGCCCTGGTCTGCCATGACAAAGCTTTAACCGTTCCGGATCCGGAAAGTCCGGAGGTAAAACAGTTAAAGGAACGCCACCGGGAGATCTTTACAAAGGGAGATCCCTGCTACAACCCCAACCAGACACTGACGAGAACAGACTGTTCCTGGGGAGAATGAGAAAAGAGAGAGACATTGTGAGAGAAAAAGAATTTCATGTGGAGAGCGGCCGTTTTCTGCTTCATGATCCCGGGGAGTTCTTCATCCGGGGGACCATTCCCCCCGGGTGGGAACTGGAGGCTGCCCTGGGACGTACCCCACTGGAGCTTTCCTGGGAAGTGAGTACTGCCAAAGGGGCGGCGGAACATCTCTACGAGAGCGAACACCCGGATGCCCGCTGGGTAAATGTGCGGGTATCCGTTCCCAAAGGACCGATTGGAGGATCCCTTAAGGTTTACGGAGTCCAGGGGCGCAAAAAGGTGATCTGGTTCCGGGCCGGAAAGAATACCCTGGAAAAGGACAGGGACAAACCCAGATATTTCCTGGACGAGGTGAGAAGGGATCCGGGAAGGGGCTACATCTTCATACGGGGCTGGGCCGCGGCGGCTACTCCCGTAAAGGTTCGCCTTTATGATGAAAAGAAGAGACCCATCAAAAGCAGGCTGCGCCGGGTGAGCCGCACGGATGTGCAGGACGTCTACTTTGAGTGTCCGGTGGAGGAAAAGTGCGGGTTTGCCCTGGAGTCGCGAAGGATAAAGGGCAGCAGGGTCTACCTGGTGATGAGGGACGCCAAAGGGAAAAAGGCGGTGCAGGCCATCTCCTTTACGCCCGGAGCCGTTCTGGCCTCTGAAAAGACGGAAGTACTGCACAAGGTGGCTTCCCGGGTGAAAAACCAGGGGATCCGGGGACTACTTACCCCGCAGGGAGGACAGGACTACCGCAGATGGCTCTCTGCCCATCTGCCGGATAAGAAGGAGCTGGAGAGGGAAAAAGAGGCAGTCTTTCCCAGAATGCCCCTGTTTTCCGTTCTCGTCTGCCTGGATCATCCCTTAAATCCCCAGGTCTTAAAGATGGTGGAATCTGTTGAAAACCAGACCTATGCCAGCTGGGAGCTGATTCTGGCGACGGAGGGGAAGAGGCTTCCCGGTGTGAATGATTCCCGGATTCACCAGATTTCCGGAAAGGGAGAGCGGTCCGAAAGGCTAAACCAGGCCGTAAAGAGTGCCAGAGGGGAATACCTGGTGTTTTGCGGAGAAAAAGACCTGCTGGAACCCCACAGCCTGTTTTCCCTGGCCGAAGTTTCCAACCTGGATCCCCGGCCGGATTTCATCTATTCCGATGAAGACCGGGTTTCGGCTTCCGGTCATGAGTATCTGGATCATTACATGAAGCCGGACTACAACCCGGACCTGCTGGGCAGCACCAACTACATCTCCCACCTGACGGCGGTATCCCGGAAGCTTTTTGACCGGGTGGGGGGATTTAGAACCGGCTTTTCGGGAGCGGAGGACTATGATCTGATCCTTCGCTGTACGGAAGCGGCTTCCCGGGTTTACCACATCCCGAAGATCCTCTACCACTGGAGACTGGAGCCCGAAAATCCCCAGCTGGCAGAAGGAGAACTACGAGCCCTCCAGGAGCACTGGGACCGGCTTAACATACCTGCCAGGGTGGAGAAGGACGATTATGCGGGGCTTTATCACACCCGGTTTACATTAACCCGGGAGCCTCTGGTATCCATCATCATTGGAAACATGGATCACTGGAGGGATCTGAAGCGGTGCATTGACTCCATTGAAGAGAAATCCACCTATAAGAATTTCGAGTACATCATCATCGAGAACAACAGCCGGGAGGAGAGAACCTTCGCTTATTATGAGGAGCTGAAAGCCGCCATACCGGGACTTCGGGTGGTGACCTGGAAGGAAGAGGGACCCTTTAATTACTCGGATATCAACAACTTTGGGGCCTCCTTTGCCCGGGGAGAGTTTCTGCTGTTTTTAAACAACGATACCCGGCTGATCAGCCCCTCCTGGCTGGAGGAGATGCTGGGCTTCTGTATGCGTCCCGATGTGGGGGCGGTGGGAGCCAGACTCTACTACGAGGATGACACCATTCAGCACGCCGGGACTGTACTGGGATTCGGAGGCATGGCAGGCCACTGCTTTGTGCAGCAGCCCAGAGAGAATCCCGGGTATCACAACCGCATCGTCGCCCCGGCCAACTACAGCGCGGTGACCGCCGCCTGCATGATGGTGAAAAAGGCCGCCTTTGACCAGGTGGGAGGCTTCTGTCATGAACTGGCGGTGGCCTTTAACGATGTGGATCTGTGCCTGAAGCTGGGAAAGGCGGGATACCGGGTGGTGTACAATCCCCATGTGGAGCTGTATCACTTTGAATCCAAGTCCCGGGGGCTGGAGGATACTCCGGAGAAGAAGGCCAGGTTTACCAAAGAGGTCTCCCTTCTGGAGAAGAGGTGGCCCCAGGCTTTCTCCAGTCCGGATCCATACTACAATCCCAACCTTTCCCTTCGAACCCAGGATTACTCTTTAAAGGAACTGTAGACATCCCGTCTGAAAGTGAGGAATTGTTATGCGGGTTTTGGTAACGGGAGTGAAGGGCCAGCTGGGCCATGACATGATAAAGGAACTTTTCCAAAGAGGCCATGAGGGAATCGGCGTGGATGTGCAGGAGATGGACATCACGGACATGGAAGCGGTACGCCGGGTGATGGGGGAAGCAAAACCGCAGGCCCTGGTTCACTGTGCCGCCTGGACGGCCGTGGATGCGGCGGAGGACCGGCTGGAGGACTGCCGGAGAGTCAATGCCTGTGGAACGGAGAATCTGGCCGTACAGTGCCGGGAGATGGACATCCCCATGATCTATCTCAGCACCGACTATGTGTTTGACGGGGAGGGGGAACGGCCCTGGGAGCCGGATGACGAGAGACATCCCCTGAATGCCTATGGGCTGACCAAGTATGAAGGGGAACTGGCGGTGGAGAAGTACCTGGAGAAGTACTTCATCGTCCGCATCTCCTGGGTGTTTGGAGTAAACGGCCATAACTTTATCAAAACCATGCTGCACCTGGGGGAGAGCCATGAAAGTGTCAGCGTGGTGGATGATCAGATCGGTTCTCCCACCTACACGGCGGATCTGGCGGTACTGCTGGTTTCCATGCTGGAGAGCGACAAGTACGGCCGCTATCATGCCACCAACGAGGGATTCTGTTCCTGGTATGAATTTGCCCGGGAGATCTTTCGGATGGCAGGCATGCCGGTGCAGGTGATCCCGGTAAAGAGTGAGGAGTTCCCATCGAAGGCCAGAAGGCCCCACAACAGCCGGATGAGCAAGGAAAAACTGACACAGATGGGCTTTGAGAGGCTGCCGGAGTGGCAGGATGCCCTTGGGCGCTATCTAAAGGAGATCAGATAACATGGGCGCTGAAAAAGCGGGGCCGCTTTTTCAGCGCTTTTTGTTTGCTGCGATGATGATTGTTAAACATTGTGAAAGAAGGGAAATAAAAGAAAGAAAAATATAGAATGAATGTGCGCGCAATAAAGACATGAAAAAATCAGCAGGGTGAATCGGAAAAAGGATCCACTCATTGACAGAACCGCGGTTTTGCGCTATGATAAAGTCCAGGGAAGGAGAGGGCGAAATAAAAGAAAAAATGTCAAACAGTAAAAGGAGATCAGGCTATGGACAATAATCCCTGTACCCCTGTTTGGGGAAAGAAGCCTTCGCAGACTGTTTCCAGGGAAAGGCAGATGGAGGAGATCCTGGACAATTTTTGCAGAGAGTCACCCAGTCAGCAGATCTAT
>CAZJYM010000238.1:0-2674 GCA_964550245.1 uncultured Blautia sp.
TCCTCTCTGCCCATGTGTCCCATTATGTACGTTTTTCATCCGATTGTCAATGAATTCCATTCAATGTCATTCTCTAACGCTAAAATGCGCGCCGAAAAGCCCGGAAATTCCCCGGGAAAAGCCCGGAAAAAAGCCAAAAAATGCTTTACACCAAAGCTTTTCCCGTGTTATAATTGGACCGCTGCAAATAAGCACGCACGGAGATTCCGAAGGGATGGTGCCCATAAGCCGTAAATACGGGCCTGTAAAGACCTGGGGCAGCGGGTCCCGACGGGAAGGGATCCGTGCGGAAGAATCTAACCAAAAAGGAGAAGAACCATGAGTGTTATTTCAATGAAACAGCTTTTGGAAGCGGGCGTTCATTTCGGACACCAGACAAGAAGATGGAACCCCAAGATGGCTCCCTACATCTACACCGAGAGAAACGGGATCTACATCATCGACTTACAGCAGTCCGTAGGTCTGGTGGATGACGCCTACAATGCAGTGGCCAACATCGTAGCCAATGGCGGCACTATTCTGTTTGTGGGAACCAAGAAGCAGGCTCAGGATGCCATCCGCACCGAGGCGGAGCGCTGCGGCATGTTCTATGTGAACGAGAGATGGCTGGGCGGCATGCTGACCAACTTCAAGACCATCCGCAGCCGTATTGACAGACTGAAACAGATTGAGGCCATGGAGGCTGACGGCACCTTTGAAGTGCTTCCCAAGAAGGAAGTCATTGCTCTTCGCAAGGAGCTGTACAAGCTGCAGAAGAACCTGGGCGGCATTAAGGAAATGAGAAAGCTTCCCGACGCCATCTTTGTGGTTGATCCCAAGAAGGAGAGAATCTGCGTAGAGGAGGCCCATGCACTGGGCATCACCCTGATTGGCATCTGCGATACCAACTGCGACCCCGAAGAACTGGACTATGTAATTCCCGGCAATGATGACGCCATCCGCGCCGTCAAGCTCATTGTCTCCAAGATGGCCGACGCCGTAATCGAGGCAAATCAGGGAACATCCGCAGCCGTTGAGGCAGTGCCGGAGGAGGAAGCCGCAGAGTATGCTCCGGAAGAGGAAGAGGAAGCATAATAAATAGAATAAACTTCTCCTGCCGCCCCTGCGGGGCGGCAGGAGTTAGATCAGGAGGAAAACAAAAATGGCTGTAACAGCTGCACAGGTAAAAGAGTTAAGAGAGATGACCGGCGCCGGTATGATGGACTGCAAGAAGGCCCTTACCGCTGCCGATGGAGATATGGACAAGGCCGTAGAGATCCTTCGTGAGAAGGGACTTGCCTCCGCCCAGAAGAAAGCCAGCCGCATTGCCGCAGAAGGTCTCTGCAGAGCCCTGGTTGCCCAGGATGAGAAGAGCGCCGTGGTGGTAGAGGTCAATTCCGAGACCGACTTTGTGGCCAAGAATGAGAAATTCCAGGGATACGTAGCAGAAGTTGCCGCTCAGGCACTGACCACCACCGCCGGTGATATCGATGCCTTCCTTGCAGAGCCCTGGAACAGTGATCCCTCCAAGACCGTCCAGGAAGCTCTGGCAGGTCAGGTGGCAATCATCGGTGAAAACCTGAAGATCCGCAGATTTGCTCAGGTGAAGGAAGAGAACGGATTTGTTGCTTCCTATATTCATATGGGCGGAAAGATCGCCGTACTGGTAGACGTTGTAACCGACGTGATCAACGATGAAGTCAAGGAGATGGCCAAGAACGTAGCCATGCAGTGTGCGGCCTTAAAGCCTCTCTACACCAGCAGGGCCGAGGTCAGCGAGGACTACATCGCCCATGAGAAAGAGATCCTTCATGCTCAGATCATGAACGATCCCCAGGAATCCAAGAAGCCGGAGAAGGTAATCGACGGCATCATCACCGGCCGTGTAAACAAGGAACTGAAAGAAATCTGCCTGATGGATCAGATCTATGTGAAGGCCGAGGACGGCAAGCAGAACGTATCCTCCTATGTGGCTCAGGTTGCCAAGGCAAACCACGCCAACATCACCATCAAGGGCTTTGTCCGCTATGAGACCGGAGAAGGCATTGAGAAGAAAGAGGAGAATTTCGCTGAGGAAGTTGCAAAGCAGATGGGACAGTAATCCCAGATATCAAAAGCCTTTCACCCCGTGGGGTGAAAGGCTTTTTTTAACAAAAACAAAAGCAAAAAAGAAAATCACAACTCCTGCAATCCATTCTCCCTCAAAAACTGATTCACCCGGGTCATGGTTCCATACCCCCGGTTGATGCAGATGATAAGAGCCGCATCCAGATTGTTTTTCACATAGAGTTTGGGCTGCCCCGCCAGGAACAGAGCCCTGTCCGTCTCCCTCACCGTCATGTGCATGGCAATGCATACGGGAATCAGCTTATATTTGTCGGGATGCCTGGCATATCCGTTGAAAAACTGATTCACATAATTTTTATTCAGATTGGAATCAAAAATAATCTGGGGAATCCTCAGTTCCTGATGTACCGCCAGGTACTCATCCAGATACTGCTTTAAAGTATCCGGCAGTTTTGTCTGATGCGCCTTTTGAAACCGTTGATAAGCATCCGGGCAGTCAGACACCGAGTCCAGTTCCCGGAGAAGTGAAGAAGTATTTTCCTGATCCATAGTTGTCACCCTTTCCATATCATAATCTCATTCTTTTCTTTAAAAAAATTTATCCCATAAAAACACAAAACAGAAGCAA
>CAZJYM010000238.1:2774-5116 GCA_964550245.1 uncultured Blautia sp.
TCTAAACACGTGATGATAAACTTTGTGCCACCAGCACACATTTGTCCGGTCCCATTGACAAGAAAAACAGGCGGGCGTACAATACAGCTGTTCAGGAAAAAGAATGTGAAAAGCCGGGGATTCCATGATCTTTACGGAACTTTCCCGCTTTCAATAACTGTCAACCCGGAAAAATATGAAAGGAGGAAAAAAATGAAATATTGCCCTCAATGTGGAAACCTGGTGGATGACAACGCTGCATACTGCGTAAGCTGTGGATGTAAACTGGGGGAGCAGACGGAAAATAAAGAGGTTTCGGAGGTTAAGGAAGTCAGCAACGTAGAGAGCAGCGATCAAAGTACTGTTCAAAACAACGTTCCAAACACCGCTCAAAGCAACGTTCCAAACAATGTTCCAAATACCACTCCAAGCAACGTTCCTAATACCACTCAAAACAACGTTCAAAACACTGCTCCAATCAGCACCCCGATACTGCGCACAGACCGCAGTCTCTTTACATATCTTCTCTTAAGCACGCTTACCCTTGGCATTTACGGAATCATCATGATGTCCAGAGTCAGCAAAGATATCAATACCATCGCGAGTAAATATGACGGCAAAAAAACAATGAATTACTGCTGGGTGATCCTGGTGTTTTCATGGCTGACCTTTGGTATCGTTCCCATAGTCTGGCTGCATAGAATCTCTGCCAGAATCGGAAATGAACTGGCCCGAAGAGGCATAAATTATAAATTCGGCGCCGGAACACTCTGGGGATGGGGAATATTGGGAATGTTTATTTTCGTTGGACCATTCGTATATCAGTATAAATTATTCCAGGCGATGAATCTGCTGAGTGCAGATTTCAACAGGCGTGGATAATTTCATCTCCTTTTACCCTGCTGGATGAAAGAGGATCCTGTGTTTTCAAGATCCTCTTTTGTTCAGCCAAATGGTAACCAGTCTCCCTCCCCCTCATCTTCCAGGCGGTTCCACTCTTCCTCTTCTTCATAAAGCTCCCCACTGTAATAGAATCTGATGATGCTCCAGATAAATCGTTCACCCTCTTTAAGATCGATCACCTCTGCAAGCTTTTGGGAATAGTCACAGTCTGGTATTTCCTGGCATATTTCATACCAGCTTTCAAGCTTGTCTTTGTATCTCAATACCCATTCCGCAAAACACTTAAACATCAGGTAGGAGCTGGCCAGACTCCAGAAGGTCATGATCATGTCGTCGTTGCCTATCTGTATGCAAAAAGCGCTGCCGTACTTCTGTCTGTCTTCCAGACTAATATCGTCGATAATCCCCATAGCCGACCAGCTCCATTTCTACGTAAATGAAATCATGCGTCCGTACCCCGGATCCATGTGTGGGAACGTCCATGCCGCAGATCCGGTCAGTGCCGAAAAGGCGATGGTATCTGTAGCTCCTCCAGATGGGCACATCGATCGGATTATCTCGGGTATGATACTCCACCCTGGTAATCCCTGTAATGGAGTTCGCAGGTATGACAATCTCTCCCTCTCCCACTTCCTGAGTCATGCAGACAGGCATATTTCCCGGGGTTTTGATCCTCATGCAGACATCCTTCCTGTCGAAAAACTCATGCATTCCCGGTGCTGTTGAAAGGGGAGCTCTGTTTAGAATCTTCTTCCCCTCCAGGCTTTTTAGATCTCCACCGTCTGCAAGGGTGTCCAGATACCTCCTGTCTACCATCCTATATAAATCCGTATCTCTGCCCAGCGGTTTGGCACAGCGGAAAAAGTGATCCACCACTGCCTGTTCTTCCTTATTGAGTGCTTCCCCGTTATATAATTTCCTGTTTATTATGGAGGCGGAAATGTGAACCGGATCGTTTCCGGAATCCTTCCCAATTAAACCAATCCCCGCAGGTGTTGTGTACAGCAGGTCAAGGAGTCTGTCCAGATCGTCCCACCTGGAAGTGATATTCAGGCATTTTTCCGTATACTCCCTTGTAGTCATGGTGCTTTCGCCGTAAATGCGTCTGACTTCATCATCCAGGCCGTTTCCTTCACGCCATTTGTTCATCATCTGAGCCACTTTTATCTGGCAAATTTTTTCCTTCTTTATGGCAGTCCTGTACTGGTTGGTAATCAAATATCCTTCCAGTCCCTGCGCATTCTCAATAACTTTTTGATATAGATTTACAGCTGGAGTGTAATCAACCTGTTGCCCGCAGTATGCGGGGAAAGCCTGGCTCATGGGTGTCCCTTCCATTAAGATCCTGATATTCTCACAAAATATGCTGACTGGTAATCCTGACATGTATGAATTCCCATGTCATGAATTCATTATACACGGATCTGGAGACCATTTGGTGTGTTGCCAACACACTCTTA
>CAZJYM010000239.1:0-5115 GCA_964550245.1 uncultured Blautia sp.
TTTTCCAGAGGGAGCTCCTCCTTCTTCTTCTTTTTTCCGCTCATATCTTTCCCCTATTATAGACAGTTTCTGCAGAAAAATCAACCCTCAGATCCATTCTAATGGAGATGGACCGGTCAGTCCTCATTTCCCACAGGCAGGCGGGTTTTACGCTTCTGCGCCGCTTCTGTCCTTCCTTTCTGTATGAGTTCACAATTCCCCTACTTCAGCCCGGATGTGACGATCCCCTGCACAAAGTACTTCTGGGCGCAGAGGAACATGACGATCATGGGGATGACAATCAGCACCGCCGCTGCCATGAGGTAATTCCACTGGGTGTAGCTGTCGGTCTTAAACATGGTAAGGGCCAGCTGTACCGTCTTTTTGGACTCTGCGTTGGTCATGACCAGGGGCCAGAGGTAATCGTTCCACACGGCTACCGCCTTCATCAGCCCCAGGGTGGCCAGCAGAGACTTGGAGTTGGGCAGATAGATGGAAAAGTAGGTCTTCCAGCGGCCGGCTCCGTCGATCTCCGCGGCTTCATCCAGGGAACGGGGAAAGTTCTCGTAAAACTGCTTGCTGAGAAAGACTCCGTAGGATCCGGCCACCAGGGGAATCACCAGCCCCGCATAGGTGTTGATCATGCCTGTTCCTCCCATCCCGAACACATTGTTGCCTCCCACAAAGGGAAACCTGGCCATGATCAGGAAGGTGGGCAGCATGGTCACCTGGGGCGGCATCATCAGTCCCACCATGAGAAAGAGAAACAGGATCTTCGAACCTTTGAAATTCAGCCGGGCAAAGGCATAGCCTGCGATGGTGTTAAAGAGCAGGGAAAAGACCACCGCCGCCAGGGTGATAACCAGAGAATTCCGGAAGTAAACCGGCCAGTCTCCGGAAGTCATGGCCCCCACATAGTTGACCAGGGAGAAGTGTTCCGGAAGCAGGCTGAAGGATGCGGTCCGGATCTCCTCAATGGACTTGAAGGAGGTGAGAAACATCACCACCACGGGGGACAGCATCAGAAGGGAAACCAGCGTCATGGCGACGGCCCAGATCCCGTTTTTTACCTTTTCTTTTTTCATGCTCATCCCTCCCTTCCTAGGAGACATCCACATCCTGTCCGCCGCTGCCAAACTTGAAGACCAGGATGGTCACCAGAATGGAAAACAGCAGCAGAACCACGGACATGGCTCCCGCATAGCCCATCTTGAATTCCAGAAAGGCTCTTCTGTAGATTTGATGTACGATGGTGGTAGTCCGGTTTAAGGGACCTCCGCCCGTCATGATGTTGATCTGTTCAAACACGGAGAAACTGTTCACGATCCCCGTCACCAACAAAAAGAAGGTGGTGGGACGCAGCATGGGCCAGGTAATGGCGATAAATTTGCGGATGGCCCCGGCTCCGTCCAGAGAGGCAGCCTCATACAGGGAATCCGGTATGGAGGTAAGCCCTGAAAGAAAGATCACCATGGAGTAACCGCAGCTCTTCCAGATGCTCATCACCACCACACAGCCCATGGCCAGCTTCGGATCCCCCAGCCACTGCTTCATGGAAAAACCCAGGCGGCTTAGGATCCCGTTTAAAAGCCCGAAGGTGGGATCGTAGATCCAAAGCCACACCATGGACATGCAGACCATGGACATCACGTTGGGCAGGTAAAAGGCGGTGCGGAAAAAGGGGATCATCCGCGACTTTCTATAGAGCAGCACCGCCGTCAGAAGTCCCAGGGCCAGCTGGGGAAACAGAGTCAGCACCGTGTACCAGAGGGT
Organism: uncultured Blautia sp.; assembly: GCA_964550245.1. Lineage (GTDB taxonomy): Bacteria > Bacillota > Clostridia > Lachnospirales > Lachnospiraceae > Blautia_A. The sequence goes on from CAZJYM010000239.1 coordinate 1,753, forward strand.
GTTGACCACGCTCTTTAAAAAATCCTCATCGGAGAGGAGACTGGTGTAATTGCGCAGTCCCACAATCTCCGGAGGGGAATACAGGTTGTAGTTGGTGATGCTGTAGTAGATCACCACCCCGATGGGGATCAGGATGAAAACCGTAAACACAAAGTAGGCGGGAAAGATCATGGCGTAGGCGCAGTTGTCCTGCCGTGAGGCCCGGGCGGAATTTCTCATCTTCATTCCCCCTTTTCTCAGGACTGATCGATCTCGTTTTGAATCTTCCCGGCGGCATCATCCATGGCCTCCTGGGGAGACTTCACATCATACATGATTTCCTCCACGGCAGAACTCACGATGTTGTACACCGCATTGGAATAAGAAACTTTTGGAGAACCGGTGCCGCAGTTGATGGCCTCGTAGATGACGCTGTTCTTTTCCGGATCCTGTTCCACAAACTTCTCCCGCAGGGACTCCCGCATGGGGGTGGCTCCGATCTCCTCATACCTTTTCCACATCTCCTCACTGGAGGAGATGTACTCCATGAAGGTCCAGGCCGCATCCGGCACCTTTGTCTCCCCGCTCATGAAGAGGAAGGTAACCCCGCAGAAGGTGGCCTGCACCTGTCCGGTCAAAGGAGGAGCCAGGGCGATTTTTCCCTCCAGCTCTCCCTGATTCATGTTTTGGAAATCCTGGTCGTTGCCGATGGTCATCCCGGCCAGCCCCATGGAGAAGGGATTCTGGTCCACGGTGCTGCAGTCCCAGGGAATGGTGCCGGCATCCTTGATCTCCTTCATGAATTCTGCGGCCTCGACGGCTTCCGGGGTGTTTACCAGAACCTCGTCCGTCTCCTCGTCCACCAGGTTCTTCACTCCGTTCTGTTCAATGAAGATGGAGTAGTACTGCTGCAGGGCGCTGCCGGAAGTGGGCATGGCAAAGCCGGTCTGCACCACACGATCCCCGTCCTTCTTAATCAGAGCCTGATGAGCTTCCAGAAGCTCCGGCCAGTTGGAGGGCGGTGCCTCCGGATCCAGTCCCGCCTCCGAAAAGAGTTCCTTATTATAGATGAGCATCCGGGGATCGGGGAAAACAGCCAGGCCGTAGAGACTGTCCCCCACTGAGCCCAGCTTCAGGACATTCTCCATAAAGTCCTCCCGTCCCTCCCAGTTTTCCACATAGGAGTCCAGGGCAGCATACTGTCCCAGGGGCACCCGGGTTCCCATGGAGGCCATGGAGAAGCAGATCACATCTGCTGCCGTCCCCGAGGCGAAGCCGGTGTTCAGCTTGGTCTCAAAGTCATCGCCCCATGGCGCCTCCTGATATTCCACCTCAATCTCCGGGTGATCCTCCTCAAAGCGCTCCACCAGTCCGTTCCAGTAGTCTCTGCGCTCCGGCTCCGTGCCTGCCCTTAAAAACACCAGGCTGGTCTTCTCATCAGCCCGGACGCTGATGCCGGGAAGGGTAAGGGCTGCCGTCAGCAAACCCGCCAGTAAAACCGTTCTGCTTTTCATACGCGTGTACCTCCTTTAAATTTTTTCTATGCCCCTCAGGACTGACTCAAGTATACAGGAAGAGCAGAGCATCGGTCCATGGATGTGGTTTCGCATTTCCCGCGCTCTGCCCTGTTTTTTCGAAATATCCTCCTATTGACTCCCCTCTGAAAGATTCCAAAAATTTTCTTGTATATTCTTTACATCTTAAAACCTGTTATACGGCATAAAAATACTAAAAAGAGTCACTTTCGGGAGAGTGAAGGCTCTGCCGGTACTCGCTGGGGGACATGCCCATCCTGTCCTTAAAAACCCGGCTGAAGTGGCCTGCATCGGGAAAGCCGGCCATCTCTCCCGCCTCCCGGACAGATTCGTCTCCCCACCTGAGGATTTCACAGGCATGCCGGAGGCGCACCTCCAGCAGGTAATCGCTGAAAAGCATTCCCGTCTCCCGCTTGAAAAGCACGGAGGCGTGGGACCTGCTTACTCCCGCCTGAAACGCCGCGTCCTCCAGGGAAATCCGCTCCTGGTAGTGGAGTTCCACGTAGCGGATCATTCCCTGCACCGGAAGAGAGTACTTCTCCCAGCCGAATCTCCTGGCCAGCACGTTGCAGATATAGGAGATCCCCTCCTCCATGTCCTCCTGAAAGAGAGAATAGCTGCTGTACTCTCTGCCCAGGGACAGCAAGATATCCAGAATCCGGCGGTTCTTTTCCTCCTCGGGAGCCATCTCCAGCAGCTCTCTCAAAAACAGAGAGAGCACCTCCTTGCCCAGGGCAATCACATACCAGGGGTGGAAATCCCCCGCCTCCCGCAGGTATCCAAAAAAGGCCAGCCCCTTTAAGGAAGCCCGGTTAAAATCCCGCGACCGCAGAAGGTTTCCAATCTCCACGATCTGCTCTCCCGATTCCGTCAGCGCAGGCTCCCTCATGCTGGCGAAGGTCCGGCTGCAGCTGGTCCCGAAAAACTTCCGGTTTGCGGCTGCCATCCACGCCTGGGAACACAAAAGGGGAATCCGGTGGAATCCGTCCGCCCGGGGGCTTAATCCCACAAACACATCTCCCCCCATACAGCACTTCAAAAGACTGCACAGCTCCCTGCCCCACAAATTTAACTTCTCGCCATCCGTGGCCCGGATGAGGGCGAAAAACTCCCCGGGAGCAGACTGAAAGCAGAAGCAGCCCGTATTCTTCCCCTCAAAAAACAGGTGTACCAGTTCCGTGACCTTCTCCCTGGAGACGGGCTCATCAAAGAGAATCCCCACGGCGGCCAGATTTTTCTCCCACAGAAACACCTTCTGATTCCGGAGATAGATCTCCGCCTTCCTGCTGTCGGGAAATTCCATGCGCAGAAAACGGCGCATGCATTCATCCCAGCTGCGCTCCAGATCTTTTTCATGCTGCAGGCCCACCTTATCCCGGGCTTCCACAAAGCGGGCCGCATTCTCCAGGATGATCTCCAGCTGGTCCCGATCCACTTCCAGCTTGAGCACATACTCCTGTACCCCCAGCCGCAGGGCCTCCCGAACGGGATCAAAGTCCTCCCGGTCGGTTAAAATCACCGTGTACACCCTGCTCCTTTTCTGCTTCATTCCCTTCAGAAGATCCAGTCCCGCCGTCACTTCCGTAATCAGCACATCTGTCTCATGGGCGGAAAGATAATCCAAAGCCAGGTGTGCGTTGGGAAAAGCCCCCTCCACCAGGTAGTCTCCGCCCAGAGCCTCGATCTGCTCCTGCAGCCAGCTTCTGTAAGCATTGCTGCCATCAACAATCACGATCTTCATTGTCTTATTCCCCTCTTAGCAACTGATTTTATGTCCCCCCGTCATGAAACCATTATAGCATCAAAATCTGTCGTTGAATAATACCGAAAGTGACATGATAATCATAGG
>CAZJYM010000240.1:0-5113 GCA_964550245.1 uncultured Blautia sp.
CAGAAGGGACTTCCCTGTCATCTCCTCCGGCTGCTCCATATCCATCAGCTGGATCAGGGTGGGAATGATGTCTGCCAGACAGCCGCCCTCTCTCAGTTTATATTTGGGATCCGCGTTGACCAGGATAAAGGGTACCGGGTTGGTGGTGTGGGCGGTAAAGGGCTCTCCGGTGGCATAGTCCACCAGCTGCTCCGCGTTTCCGTGGTCCGCACAGATAAACATCACCCCGTCCACTTCCAGCAGGGCTTCCACCGCTCTGCCCACACAGGCGTCCACCGCCTCGATGGCTTTAATGGCTGCGGCTTCCACGCCGGTATGGCCCACCATGTCCGGATTGGCAAAGTTGATGATGATCACATCGTACTTCTGGGAACGGATGGCTTCCACCAGCTTGTCACACACTCCCGGAGCACTCATCTCCGGCTGCAGGTCGTAGGTGGGAACCTTGGGGGATTTCACCAGGATTCTCTCCTCTCCCTCGTTGGGCACCTCCACGCCGCCGTTGAAGAAGAAGGTCACATGGGCGTACTTCTCGGTCTCGGCGATTCTGACCTGAGTCATGTGGTGAGCTGCCAGATACTCCCCGAAGGTGTTGTGGAGCTGCACCTTCTGGAAGGCCACCAGCTTGTTGGGAATGGTATTGTCGTACTCGGTAAAGCAGACGTAGGTCAGATCCAGCTTCTTCTCCCTGGGGAATCCCTTGAAGTCATCGTCACAGAAGGCCCGGGTGATCTCTCTGGCCCGGTCGGGACGGAAGTTGAAAAATACAATGGAATCCCCGTCGGAGATCACGGTCACCGGTTTGCCGTCCTTCTCGATGACGGTGGGAAGAACAAACTCATCGGTCTTGCCGTTATCATAGGAAGCCTGCACGGCCTCCGCCGCGTCTGTTCCCTTCACGCCCTCTCCTTTTGTGAGGGCGGCGTAGGCCAGCTCTTCACGGTCCCAGCGGTTGTCCCGGTCCATCGCATAATATCTTCCCGACACCACGCCGATCTCACCCACACCGATCTTCTTCATCTCCGCCTGAAGCTCCTGGATGTATTCCTTACCGGAAGTGGGAGGGGTATCCCGGCCGTCCAGGAAGCAGTGTACATAGACTTTCTTCAGTCCCTCCCTCTTGGCCATCTCCAGAAGGGCATACAGATGGGTGTTGTGGCTGTGCACACCGCCGTCGGAGAGCAGTCCCATGAAGTGGATGGAAGAGTTCTTTTCCCGGGCGTTTTTCATGGCTGCCAGGAGAGCCTCATTCTTAAAGAAGTCTCCGTCCTGGATCTCCTTGGTAATCCGGGTCAGTTCCTGATACACGATACGGCCGGCACCCATGTTCAGGTGGCCCACTTCGGAGTTTCCCATCTGTCCGTCGGGAAGTCCCACCGCCAGACCGCTGGCATAGCCCTTTACAAAGGGATACTCCTTCATCAGTCTGTCCATCACGGGAGTCTGGGCTTCATAGACCGCATTGTGGTCATGCCTTTCATTCAGGCCGTATCCGTCAAGAATCATCAATACTGTTGGTTTTTTTCTCATCGTCTTCTCCTTTACGCGCCTTCACGCATCTCTTTCCTCTTATAGTACCCAAAAATCCGGGATTTTTCAACCGGAAATTCTCCCGGATATTTAACTCTCATACACCCGGAGAAGACTGGAGATCTCATGGATGGATTCCCGCTTTTTCAGTTCCTCCACCGCGGTCCTGAAATCTCCCTCCCGCACGGGCTTGGTGATCACCACCACCTCCGCCTGATCCCGGTCAATCTTTTCCTTCTGTACAATCTGGGCCACGCTCACCTGATGGGCGGCAAAGACGGCGGTCATCTCCGAGAGCACACCGCAGCGGTCCTCCACCTGCATCCGCAGGAAGTAGCTCTGGTACGTGTCCTCCATCTTTTTGACCGGCAGGTTCTTGTAGCAGGTACAGCCGATGCGTCCGCAGCAGTTGGAAAGCATGTTGCGCATGATGTCAAACACATCCCCCATCACCGCACTGGCGGTGGGCATCTCCCCGGCTCCTCTGCCAAAGAACATGGCGTCCTGTACCGCGTCTCCCCGGACAAAGACCGCATTGTAGGAGTCATTGACCGAGGCCAGCGGGTGAGTACTGGGAATCAGCATGGGACACACATAGGCCTCGATGCCGTCCGGGGTATTTCTGGCCACCCCCAGAAGCTTGATATCGCAGCCCATCTCCCGGGCATAGCGGATGTCGGCGGAGGAGATGCGGGTAATTCCCTCAATGTACACATCATCCAGGACCACCCGGGAATTAAAGGCCACACTGGCCAGGATCGCAACCTTTCTCCCGGCATCCAGACCTTCCACATCCGCGGTTGGATCTGCCTCCGCGTACCCAAGCCTGGCAGCAAGCGAAAGGGCCTCCTGAAACTCCATGCCCTCCCGGGTCATGCGGGTCAGGATAAAGTTGGTGGTGCCGTTGACGATCCCCATCACCTCGGACATGTGGTTGGCGGCCAGGGACTGCTTTAAGGGGGTGATAATGGGAATTCCTCCGGCCACCGCAGCTTCGTAGTAAAAGTCCGAATGGCTCTGCGCCGCCGCATCCAGAAGCTCCCTTCCATGAACCGCAATCAGATCCTTGTTGGCGGAGACCACATGCTTCCCCGCATGTAATGCCTGAAGGATGTAGGTTCTGGCCGGCTCGATTCCTCCAATGAGTTCAATGATGATGTCTATCTCCGGATCGTTTATGATCTCCTCCCAGCTGTTGGTTAAAACAGAGGGATCATCCACCTTTTCCGCCGCTTTCTTTAAGTTTCTCACCAGAATCTTTTTTAAATTCAGCCTGCAGCCGATCTTGTCCTCCATCTCCGGCTCCTGGCTTTTGAACACTTTGTACACGCCGGTACCCACGGTGCCCAGCCCCAGAAGAGCGGCGGTGATCACTTTGCCATTCATACAGTTATGGTTCCTTTCTATTTATGTACAAAACACCACCAGATGCCCATGCTCTGGTGGTGTTTTCCAGTTCTGCGGGATTAAGCCCCGTAATTGACGATCTTTCCGAAATCCTCCTTCAGGGAAGCTCCTCCCACCAGGCCTCCGTCGATATCCTTCTGGGCGAAGAGCTCGGCAGCGTTCTTTCCGTTTACAGAGCCGCCGTACTGAATGCGGATGGCTTCTGCAGTGGCCTCATCGTAGATCTCGGCGATGCAGGCGCGGATCCCTGCGCAGACCTCCTCGGCCTGTTCGGTGGTGGCTGTCCTGCCGGTTCCGATGGCCCAGATGGGCTCATAGGCGATCACGGCGGAAGCGGCCTGTTCGGCGGTCACGTTCTGGAAGCCGATCTTCACCTGCTGGCGGATAAAGTCCATGGTCACACCCTGCTCTCTCTGCGTCAGGCTCTCCCCGCAGCACATGATGGGGGTAAGACCGTGTTCAAAGGCTTTGAGCATCTTTTTGTTGATGTCCGCATCGGTCTCCTTGAAGTACTCTCTTCTCTCGGAGTGTCCCAGGATTACATACTTCACACCGGCATCGGTAAGCATGGCGGGGGCAATCTCTCCGGTGTAGGCTCCCTTTTCCTCGAAATACATGTTTTCGGCGCCCACCTGGATGTTGGTGTCTTTGGTTGCCACCACCACGGGAATGATATCAATGGCGGGAACACAGAACACCACGTCCACCTCCGGGTTTTCCACCAGGGGCTTTAAGGTCTTCACCAGCTTTACGGCTTCGGTGGGAGTCATGTTCATCTTCCAGTTGCCCGCAATAATTTTCTTTCTGGCCATATCGCTACTCCTTCTTTTATAATGGAAGCAGGAAGGTTCCTGCCTCCATTCCTTTCTGTTATTTATCGTTGGCCGCAGCCACACCGGGCAGTTCCTTGCCTTCCAGGAATTCCAGGGAGGCTCCGCCGCCGGTGGAGATGTGAGACATGGAAGCGCCGAATCCCAGCTGGTTTACGGCAGCAGCCGAGTCACCGCCGCCGATGATGGTGGTGGCGTCCGTCTCCGCCAGAGATTTGGCAACCGCGATGGTTCCCTTTGCCAGGGTGGGATTTTCAAACACGCCCATGGGTCCGTTCCAGACCACGGTCTTGGCTGTCTTTACCGCATTGGCATAGAGCTCGGCAGTTTTGGGTCCGATATCCAGGCCCATCTGATCGGCGGGAATGGCGGTGGAGTCCACCACGGAAACCTGGATCTCCGCATCAATGGGGCTGGGGAATGCGGGTGCGATGGTGGTGTCAACCGGAAGAAGCAGTTCCTTGCCCAGCTTTTCCGCCTTGTCCATCATCTCCCTGCAGTACTCGATCTTGGAGTCGTCTACCAGAGAGGTGCCTACCTCATATCCCTTGGCTTTCAGGAAGGTATAGGCCATTCCGCCGCCGATGATCAGGGTGTCGCACTTCTCCAGAAGATTGGAGATTACGTTGAGCTTGTCCGCAACCTTGGCTCCGCCCAGTACGGCCACAAAGGGTCTCACGGGATTGTCCACCGCGTTGCCCAGGAAGTCAATCTCCTTCTGCATCAGGTAGCCGACCACGGAGGTCTCTACATACTTCGTAACACCCACGTTGGAGCAGTGTGCCCGATGAGCGGTTCCGAAAGCATCATCCACAAACACGTCTGCCAGAGAAGCCAGCTCCTTGCTGAACGCTTCCCCGTTCTTGGTCTCTTCCACTCTGTAGCGGGTGTTCTCCAGAAGGATTACATCCCCGTCCTTCATGGCTTCCACAGCGGCTTTGGCGTTGGGGCCTACAACCTCGGGATCCGCGGCAAAGGTAACCGGCTGTCCCAGCAGTTCAGAAAGACGCGCTGCCACGGGAGCCAGGGAAAGCTCGGGCTTGGGTTCTCCTTTGGGTTTCCCCAGATGGGAGCAGAGAATCACCTTTCCTCCGTCGGCGATCAGCTTCTTAATGGTGGGAAGAGCCGCCACCAGACGGTTCTCGTCGGTGATCTTCCCGTCTTTTAAGGGAACGTTAAAGTCGCATCTCACCAGGACTCTCTTGCCCTTTACGTTGATGTCGTCTACCGATTTCTTATTGAGCATGATATGCCTCCTTAAATATTAATTCAAACTTCTTGAGGTGATTGATTACGGATTGCTCCGCCGCTTCGCGACTCCCGCAATCCTTCCCAACATTCGGAAT
>CAZJYM010000241.1:0-5053 GCA_964550245.1 uncultured Blautia sp.
TTGGTGTAGGTAAGCCAGCAGGACTTCTGTTCAATCTGCACATCCTCCGGATCGGTGGAAAAGGAGAAGGGTACTACCCTCTCATCTCCCTTTTGTTCTTCCATCTTCGTGTAGTCAATGGTATTGCCGGCAATCCTGGCGGGAGTTCCGGTCTTAAAGCGAAACATCTCAATCCCCAGCTTCTTAAGAGAATCTGTGAGATAGTTGGCAGCCTGCAGTCCATTGGGTCCCGTATAAGTACTGACATCCCCGTAGATACATCTGGCTTTTAAGTAGGTTCCCGTACATAAGATGACAGCCTTACAAAAATACTCAGCGCCGGAGTAGGTCTTAACCCCTTTGATCTCCCCGTCTTCCACCAGCAGATCTGTGACCTCACCCTGTTTGATGGAAAGGTTTCTGGTCTCCTCCAGGGTTTTTCTCATGGCATTGCTGTAGGCCTGCTTGTCCGCCTGAGCCCGGAGAGAGTGAACCGCAGGACCTTTGGAGCGGTTTAACATCTTGGACTGAAGAAAGGTTTTGTCAATGTTTTTCCCCATCTCCCCGCCAAGTGCATCCACTTCCCGGACCAGATGTCCCTTGGAACTTCCTCCTATATTGGGATTACAGGGCATCAGGGCAATACTGTCCACACTGACGGTAAACAAAACCGTATCCAGTCCCAGCCTGGCACCGGCCAGAGCAGCCTCACAGCCTGCATGACCCGCTCCCACCACCACCAGATCACAGGATACCTGTAAATTTTTCATTCGTCCCTCCGTCTTACTTTCCCACACAGAACCGGCTGAAGATCTCATCAATCAGATCTTCACCCACCGCTTCCCCGATGATGTGACCCAGACTCTCATAGGCGCTCATGAGATCAATGGTAAAGAAATCCTCCGGCATTCCCTCTTCAATACTCTTTCTCACCATCTGTAAACTTTCATAAGCCTGGGAAAGAGCCTGTTCATGCCGGGCGCTGGTGATATAGACTCCCTCCTGAAAGGAAATGCTTCCATGAAAAAAGAGATCACGGATGGTCTCCTCCAAAAGATCAATCCCTCTCTCCTCCCTGGCGGAGATGGGAATCACCGGCTGGTTCGTCAGGGATTTCAACTCCTCCAGATCCAGAACAGAAGGAAGATCCGTCTTGTTGTAGAGAACCACTGCCTTCCTATCCTTTATAATGGAAAGAATTTCTCTGTCATTCTCATCCAGAGCCGTGGAGGAATCAGCCACATAAAGAATCAAATCCGCCTGGGCTGCCATCTGCCTGGCCTTTTCCACTCCGATCTTTTCCACCACATCATCCGTATCCCGGATCCCGGCAGTGTCCACAATGCGAAGAGAAAGCCCTTTAAGTGATAAGGACTCCTCCAGGGTATCCCGGGTGGTTCCCGGTACTTCTGTTACAATGGCCCGGTTCTCCCCAAGCAGGACATTTAATAAGGTAGATTTTCCGGCATTGGGTTTTCCCAGAATCACGGTGCGGATCCCCTCCCGGATGATCTTACCATCGGAACAGGTATCCAGAAGACCTTTGATCTTTTTCATTTCTTTGTCCACATCGATTTTAAGTTTCTCCGGGTAGCCCTCCAGGGAGACATGTTCGGGATCATCCAGAGCCGACTCGATGAAAGCCACATGATAGAGGATCTCTTCCCGCAGTTCCTCTATGACTTTTCTTACGGAACCCTTCAGCTGATTCATGGAGTTTTTAAGAGCAGCTTCATTCTGGGACTGTATCACATCCATCACCGCTTCCGCCTGAGAAAGATCCAACCTTCCGTTAAGGAAAGCCCGTTTGGTAAATTCTCCCGGTCCTGCCAGAGAGGCTCCGTTTTTCAAGACCGTATCCAGCACTCTCTTTACCGCATAGACTCCCCCATGACAGTCGATCTCCACCGTATCCTCCCCGGTGTAGGTCCGGGGACTTTTCATGATCATCACCAGCACCTCATCCACACATTCATCTCCGTCAAAGATGAAGCCGTAGTGGATGGTGTGATCCCGGGCTTCTTTAATGTTTTTCTTACCCCGTTTGGAGCGGTAGATCCGGGAGAGAATTTCCATGCAGTCCGGACCGCTGATTCTTACGATGCCGATGCCGGAAGGACTCATGGCTGTGGAAATGGCGGCAATTGTGGATTCCATGGTTACTCTCCCTTCTTCTTAGTTTTTCCTTAGAAACAAAAGATGTTATCCCGGAGAATCTCCGGGATAACATCTTCTTATCAGTCACTAGCTCTCTTTAAACGAACCACCACATGACGGTAGGGTTCTTCTCCCTCGCTGATTGTCTCCACAAACTTGCTGTTCTGAAGAGCGGAGTGGATAATCCTTCTCTCATAGGGATTCATGGGCTCCAGGACCACCGGCTTCCTGGTCTTTTTCACCTTGTAGGCGATTCCCCGGGCCAGGTTCTCCAGCGTTTCCTTTCTTCTTCTCCTGTAATCCTCCGTGTCCAGCTTTACACGGATGTAGCTGGACCTGCCCTTATTGACCACCAGGCTGGTGAGGTACTGGAGAGAATCCAGTGTCTGTCCTCTCTTGCCGATGAGGATTCCCATGTCCTCTCCCTCGAAGGACACATCCAGACTTCCTTCTGTGGAATTATATTTGGAGACGATCTCCACCTCTCCCAGATCCATGGCGGCAAACACATCCTTTAAGAATACGGCCGCACTCTCTTCCACCTGACGGATCACTTCCGGATCGGTGATGATCTCAATGGGCTTGGAAGCCTTGGGCTTCTCTGCCTTCTCCTTCTCTTTGGGCTGCTGCTGTTTCTCGTTTCCGCCCTTGTTCTTGGGAGCTTTCTCCTTATTCTCCCCGGATTTGGCTTCCTTGTTCTGCTTCTCCCTGGGAGCCTTCTCCTTGGAGCGTTTTTCCTTCGCAGGTTTGGAGGGTTTCTCATTCTCCAGAGATTCTTTGGTCTCCTTCCTGGGCTTTTCAGTTTCCTTAGCCTCTTTCACCTCTTTGGGTTCTTTAGGCTCTTTGGGTTCCTTAGGCTCTTTGGCCTTCTTCGGTTCCTTCTTCTCCTGCTTTTCCTTAGGAGCATCCGCCCGGGATGAGGACTGTTTGGGTTTTTCAGACTTTTCCGGTTTCTCCTGCTTTTCGGCCTTCTCAGGCTTTTCCGGCTTCTCCGGTTTGGTATCTTCCTTGATGGAATCCAGCTTCACGATATCCAGAATCTTTTCCAGATCCATGTCGTCCGTACTGGTCGTCTGAATCTTGCGGGCTTTGATAATGGCTGGCTTGCTGCCGAATCCAAAAAATCCGGTACTTCCCTCAGAGACAACCTGGATATCAAGCTGATCACTGGAGACACCCAGTTCCATACAGGCTCTGGTGATGGCCTCGCTCTTTGTCTTTGCGGAAAACTCCTTGTAATCCTCCATTGTAAAAACCCCTCCGTTCCTTATTTCTTTTTGTTTCTCTCGTCAAAATCCCGCACCATGTTTGCTTTGGCCGTAAGACTTCCCGGCTTGGCAGCAGAGGCGTTTTTATAGGATTCTTCCACTTTCTTCGCGTTCTCATCACTGGCAGAGTCTGCTTTGTTGATGTTCCGCACGCTCTGATGAGCCTGGTTGGTGATCTTCTGAGGAGGCAGTCCTTCCTTTTCCCTCTTCTTCTCGATCTTCTTCATGTTCTCATTCACCAGATCGTTGATATCCATCTTGTCCAGATGGCGGTTGATGAGAACCTGCTGGATACTTCGGGCCACCGAGCTGGCAATCCAGTAGATGCCAAGACCTACGGGGAAGGTGAAGCAGAAGACGGCGGACATGATGGGCATGACGTTGTTCATCATCTTCATGGAAGAACTCATGGTATCCCCGCCCTCCTGCTGAGGTGAGGGCATGAGCTTGATATTTAACATCTGGGTAGCCCAGGACAATACGGGAATCAGTACCGCGGCGATGGCCAGAAGAATGGCTCCTCCCTCAAAGGCCGCCTTGATGTAGGTTAAGGGCTGATCTGCGATGTTCAGACCGAAAAAGTTCTGCATGTGGGAGATCTTCGCGGCAGCGCTTTCGATCACGTCCGAAAAGCCTGAAAACTGACTCATCCCCGCCAGCTTGTCCCACTGGGAGGGGGAGAGGGCATACAGCAGATCGATGACAGAGTTTTTGGTGGCCACTTCTCCATCCAGAATCAGTCTGACTCTGGAAACTCCGTTGTCCACGATGAAGTTTTGAAGCAGATCCGTGTATCCGCTGACGCTGACGATTTTTTCCACGGTATCGGTGAAAACTTCCTTGACACCGTTGACGTAGGCCGGAATGTTATAGATAACCTGCCACAGAGAAAGCAGTACAGGCATCTGAATCAGCAGCTGTACACAGCTTCCTGTAGGCGATACTCCATACTTCTGATAAACTGCAGAGGTTTCCTCCTGCATCTTCTGCATGGAAACCTGATCTTTCTTTCCCTCATATTTTTTCTGGATCTTGTTGAGTTCCGGCTGCATGATGGTGCTCAGCTTGGAGAATTTCTGCTGCTTGACCTGCAGAGGAGTCATGAAGAAATAGATCAAAAAACTGAAGATAATAATACACAGGCCCAGATTCTGAACATGAAACAACCTGTCCAGCACCACATAGATTCCGTTCATGATCCACCCCATCACGGTGGCGATCTGGCCGATAATGGGCGTACTGTTCTTTGTGGCTAAAATCATATCCAAGCTCATTTCCAACAATACTTTTTCCTCCTAGCTATCGGAACATACAGGAACTGCCGATACGCTGATGTTCCGTCCCGAATTCCTGATTCATCATGGCACAGGGTCGTATCCGCCGTGGGAGAAGGGATTGCACCGGAGGATTCTCCAGAATGCAAGGAGTCCACCCTTGAACGCGCCATATTTTTCAATTGCTTCCAGACCATATTGAGAACATGTGGGAATATAAGGACATTTTGTTCTCTTCATGGGCGACAGATAAATCTGATACAGACGAATGATCTTAATGAAAAGTCTCTTCATCATTGCCTTTACCCCTCTAAAATATGATTACAGCGTCAAAAGCCTGAGCCCACTGCGTGCTCGCACGTAAGTGGGGGAAAG
>CAZJYM010000242.1:0-5004 GCA_964550245.1 uncultured Blautia sp.
CTTTTGCGGACTCCGCAGATCTGAAGCACCCTAAGGACAGTCTGGTTTACCAGATCCCGCTTTTCTTCCGGGATCTGAACATCTCCCTCGATCCAGTACATATCTTCACTCATGTCGGTTTCCTCCTTTTCCGGGGTGGGTTCGGGTCTAAAACCCGAAATACTTTTTGCGAAGCTTCGTGTTGGCCATCACGCTCAGATACCGCTTCATCGCCATTCTTCCCGGATTGCAGCGCTCGGTCTTGTTTGCGGTATTCCATTCTTCTTCTCCAATTCTCCAGCCAACCTTTCCGGTCTTCCAGTTCTCTGCTGCCAGCTCTTCGTAAAGCTCCAGGGCAGCAGCATATTCCGGTTTGCTGCCGTTTTCCACAAACTCATGGAACATGTGCTCAAAAGGGTACAGACGCATGTATCCATTGTTCGCTCTGATGAGAACATCCAGAAACCTGCTGCGGAAATTCCCGCGTTCCGGGGGATTATTCTTCAGGATGGCCCGGTGCCGCAGGGAGAGGTCTAAAAGCCACCGGTCCACTTCGCTGGAAAGAATTACCTCGTCCGAATCAGGATCCCACCAGTAGAGCCGGTCATCATCCGAGAGATAATAGCAGGGTACTCCCTGCAGTTCCTCGCAATGGCTGCGATACGGAAAATACCCCGGGTGCCTGAGATAGATGCTGGTTCTTACAGGTTCTACGGGCTCTTCCGCCATCTCCCGTCTGAAATTTTCCAGAGACTTTGGTACATAGGATTTCATTTGCTGATCCTGGTAGACCTTTTTTCGCAGAACTTTCCACAGATTCCAGAATTCCAGTCCCTGCTGCTCCGCAGCCAGGTAAGCAAAGACTCTGGCCGGGAGAAAGAGAGAGAGTTCCGGAAGGGGAGAGAGCTCTGTCATCTCCATCCTCTTTTCCCGGTCGGATTTTAAGAAAGCCCAGAGCCTTTCCAGGGAATCCTCCTCCTCTTTCCGGTTCAGAAATAAGCGGACCGCCTCCCTGGCCTGCCGTACGTCATATGGGTAGGTTCCGGGCAGAAGATTCCCCCGATCCAGGGACCCTGTCCCGTGGAAGATGTACATCAGATCGGCAAAGTCCGTGCTGCAGACCTCATACTCCATGCCGGCGGGGATCATGTCCAGGACATCGCTCTCTTCTCTGCAACCGCTACGGTATCTCCAGAAAAACCCTTCTGCAAATTGGAATAAGTCGAAATACCGTTTCATGGAAAACCGGGTCCCCAGGAGATGGTTCAGCCAGCCCACCGCAGAGGGACTGGTTTGGGGGCTGCCGTTTACAACCGTGCAGCCCGGTTTTTTATCATACATGGACAGAAGACTGTAGGCAGCAATGCATGTATACAAGGATTCTGCTCCGTAAAATTCCACATTTTTCGTATACAGAGTTCCTTCTTCCCGGGAGAAACAACTGTCTTCCAGAGGCACATCCTCGAAATAACTGTAATGGAAATTGCTGTACTTTTCCCAGGGATCCAGTTCGAAAGGTTTTAACAGGAGAAGATAGCGGCCGGAATGTTTTACCCAATCGTAAGTCATCATTCCCCCGTAATTCAGTACTTTCTCCATCTGCTTCGCCAGAATTTCTCTCTTCTTCCCCGGGATGCGCATATTGCCGATATAGGAAATTTCAGCTCCCATGATCTCCTCCTCTAAAATCCGAACATTTCCTTCCTCTTATCGTGGTTGACAAGCAGCGACAGTAGAGCCGGGATGGCCACCGTGTCATGTTTCGGGTGGTTTCTGCGGATGATCCAGTCCAGGGCCTGCTCCTTCGTAAGCTCCGGGAAATACTCCAGGTCCCTGTACATGAAGGAACGGACCAGTGCCAGGGCTTTCCGGTGGTTCCGGTCCTCTCTGTGGGAGAGAAATTCCTCTGCAAAGGCTCTGTCCCCCAGCCGGCAGTTCCAGACCTGGACCATGTCCGTGAGGATTTCACCCAGAAGATTCTCCACTTCCTCCGGCTCCACTTCAGGGGAGGCGGGGAAATCTCGGATCCATCCCTGAAGATCCTCCCGGAGAGAAGGGGAGAGGTTCAGACTGCCGCTTCCCCAGTATTCCAGAAATTCATCCTCGTTCTCACAGTTAAAGAGGATCTGCAGTTTGTGAGCAGCCTTTTCATTGAGCACGCCCGGGTACTTTTCATCCGGCATCAGACTGATCAGGGTATTTACCCAGTCACCCAGCCTGTCCTCCTCCTGCCAGATCATGAACCGGCAGCTTTCCTCCGAAAATATTGTTTCCATGGCCATAATTAAACCGATGGGAAGACTGAGCTGCATGTAGCCGTAGCCGTGAGCGTCAAGAAGACCGGTTGCCGGATCGAAGAGACACAGGCCCCTCTTTATGTTTTCGAAGATGGAATAGTCAAATTCAATCACCCCTTTCCCGTTGAGATGAGGAAGGGCGGCCACCTCAACTTCCCTTCCGCCCAGAATCATCTTCTCTCTTTTGCGGGCTCCGCAGATCCGAAGCAGCATATTCGTAAGTGTGATCATAATACACCGGTTCTCTTCCGAGAGCACAACCTTCCCGTCGATCCGGTACATTTCTTCACGCATGTCTCTTCCCCCTTTCTTTTACAGATATTCTACACCAGGAACTGCTCTGTGTCATTGAACCCGTAGTAGAAATGCGAGGAAGGCATCTGAAGGTGCAAAACAGGGGATCCGGCAGCTTCAGGTCTAAAACCCGAAGTACCTCTTCCGGAGTTTCCGGTTGGCCATCACGCTCAGATACCGTTTCATCGCCATTCTCCCAGGATTGCAGCGTTCCGTCCTGCTTGCGAGCAGCCAGTAGTTCTCCTCAATTTCCCCGGCAACCTTTCCAGTCTTCCAGTTTTCTGCCGCCAGCTCTTTGTAAAGCTCCAGGGCAGCCACATATTCCTTTTTCCGGCTGTGCCGGATGAACTCCCGAAACATTCTCTTAAAAGGGTACACATATCTGTATCCATTGCTCACTCCGATGAGAACATCCAGAAATTTCTTCCGGAAAGCCCGGGGTTTCAGGGGTTTTCCCTTCAGGGACTCCAGGATGGCCCGGTGCCGGAGGGAGAGGTCTTTAAGCCACCGGTCCACTTCGCTGGAAAGAATTACCTCGTCTGAATCGGGATCCCACCAGTAGAGCCGGTCATCATCCGAAAGATAATAGACGGGTACTCCTTTCATTTCCTCGTATCGGCTGGGAAAGACAAAGCTGTATGTCTGTCTGAGATAGATGCTGGTTCTTACAGGCCGCACGGGTCTTTCCGCCATCTCCCGTCTGGCTTTTTCCAGAGACTTTGGTACATAGGATTTCATCTCCTGATCCTGGTAGACCTGTTTTCGAAGATCATTCCACAGTTTCCAGAAATCCAGCCCCTGCCTCTCCGAAGCCAGGTAAACAAAGACTCTGGCCGGAAGAATAAGGGAGAGTTCCGGAAGGGGAGAGAGCTCTGTCATCTCCATTCTCTTTTCCCGGTCGGATTTCAGGAAGGTCCACAGTGTCTCCAATGGATCTTCCTCTTCCCGGTTAAGGAAAGAGCGGATCGCCTCCCGGGCCTGCCGTACGTCATCTGCGTAGGATCCGGGCACAATGTCCTCCTGATCCAGGGAAGCTGTCCCGTGGAAGATGTACATCAGATCGGCAAAGTCCGTGCTGCAGGCCTCATACTCCATGCCGACGGGAATCATGGCCAGAACATCATCCTCTTCTTTCTCATCCCCACGGAAGCGCAGGGTGAACTACCCCACACCACAAGGGTGTGGGGCTTCCAGCGACATAACATACGTTACGGCGACAGCCGGAAACATTCACTTCTTTGTCGCTGCATCAGTGTAACGGTTCCGACAATAGCATTTTGCAGTGATCTTTCTCTGGGAAAGGCTGCTGATGTGTCAGACTTTCGTCCTGGCCGTATCATTACATGCTGATGCTTATTTCAGAAACGTGATACGCCCGGCCTCATCTGGTTTTTGCTTAACTTCTCCGAGAGGTGCAGTGTCCATTTGCGGAACGCATCACAGATGTAATATCAAATGAAATGATTTAAGGTTTATCAAGCGGTTACGCTTTCAAAAAGTTTGCTGTAGCTTCTTATGTAGTATGCTTCATAGGGTTTTATTTCTCTGATCTCCGGATACGCCTTTTTCCAGTGATACATACGCCATTTACGCACAGTCGGTATACTTTTTCTGCGCTTTACGGCAGCACCAGATGTCTTTGACGAATCCTGAACGGAAGATTTTTCCTTTCCGGAAGATTTCTTTTTGTTATTGGCTGCGGGTTTCTTCTCGAGACAGTCGCGCAGAATGTCCGGAAGCCTGTCAATGAATCCCATGCCGCGTCTTGCAATAACAAGAGCAGCTGATTCGTGAATACTCATTCCGTATTTGCCCATGTACTTCATTTTGCCGGTCTGAGATGTACAGGCGGGATTAACAAACGTAACCCGGGTTCCGTATTTGTAAGATTTTGATTCGATCAGCTGTCTGCACAGCGCAGAAGGAAACAGTGAAACTCCTCTGTTTCTTTTGTGTTCTGTACTGTATCTGCCGGCTTTACGCTTTGTGGAACCAATATCTTCGGCGACAAGAGATTTCCTTCTGTCTTCTGCAATTTTGAAGACAGTCTCCAGGGCCTGAGAAATTTCAGTCTTGATCTGTTCGGACGTACGGTTTTCCATGGGATAGTGTAAAACTCCTCTGCTGACAGGATTTCCGCAGCCGTCAACTTCAACATATGCAAGAAAACCGGTATTAATATCAATGCCGATACAGCCGTCACGATAAAAATCATTCTTTCTTTCCTCCTCCGGCAAAGTGATGCACAGGTCGAACCTCCATGCGTTTCCGCAGTCTGTTATTGTCCATGCCTTGGGAGTCTTCTCCTGGAAGGCCTTCGAGATAAGAGCGTCTGCATCTTTGCGCTGGAATTCGATCTTTCCTACATCAAGATATTCAGCTTTCCTGTTGGAGCCCCGGTATGACAGGTTTTTTGTATTCGGATCATAATGAA
>CAZJYM010000243.1:0-4987 GCA_964550245.1 uncultured Blautia sp.
CAGCACGGGCTTTCCATTTATATCGAATCGGGAAATCACCGGATCCTGCTGGATACCGGGCCCGGTGAAGCTCTGTTAAAGAATGCCCATACCGCATCCGTAGATCTCTCATCGGTGGACCTGGCGGTTTTAACCCACGGTCATTACGATCACTCCGGGGGAATCCTGGCTTTTGCGGAAGTGAATCCCCAGGCCCCCATCTACATCCAGAGATCTGCCCAGGGAGATTACTATAACGCAGCTCCGGGAAAAGAGCGCTACATCGGCATGGACAAGCGGATCTCCTCTCTGGATCAGGTCCGGTTCCTGGAGGGGGATTACCGGCTGGATGAGGGGCTTTTCCTCTTTACGGGGGTGAAGGGAAGGAGAATGTTCTCAAAGAGCAACAAAAACTTGAAGATTCTCTCCGGAAACGCTCTGATCCCCGATGACTTCCGCCATGAGCAGTACCTGGTTGTGGAGGAGAAGGGAAAGACCTTTCTCTTTTCCGGCTGTGCCCACAACGGGATCCTGAACATCCTGGACCGGTTCCGGGAGATTTACGGCTCTGATCCGGACCATGTGATCAGCGGCTTTCATTTCATGAGGCAGCCCCGTTACACGGAAGAAGAGACGGGTATCTTTCGGGAGACCGCCAGAGAGCTTACAAAAATGCACACCCTCTTTCATACGGGACACTGTACGGGAATCGAATCCTACCTGGAGATGAAGGAGATCCTGGGGGATCAGATCTCGCTGTTTCACTGCGGGGATGTGCTGGATTTATGGTAAAGAGGAGGAGAGAAGCCTTGAGCCGTAGTCAGATACAGATAAGAATTGTCTCACCCATGGAAAAGGTGTTTCTTTCCCGGGAACCCTCCCGGGAGGGAGGTACCTCCCGTCTGACGGCCTTCTGCGGGGAGACCGTCTCCTTTCAGATCGCATACCGCTGGCTGAAACCGGAGAAAAGACGGGGCCGGGTAAGAATGACGTTTCCGGACAACCTTCACGTCCGGATCCGGATGGTGGAATCGGTGCCCTGTCTCTTTCCCGCTCCCCCTGAAAGCGACTCGAACTATCTGGGAAAGGATCCCGGCCTTTATCCGGATCTGCTGCGGGATCTGGATCCGGAAGCGGGATTTCCCCTTACATACGGCCTCTGGCAAAGCCTGTGGGTGGATATTTATTCGAATCTTCCCCACAGCAGATATTATGGGGAGATTATCCTGGAGGAGATGCCCGTTCCGGGCGGGGATAAGGGGAGAGAACTGAGAACCATCCCGGTATCTGTCAATATTCTGGACATTCCCCTTCCCAGGCTGGGGATCTGTTTTACCGAGTGGTTTCACTGTGACTGTCTGGCACAGTATTACGGGGTGGAAGCCTTCAGCGAGCGGCACTGGCAGCTGATGGAAAACTTTGTGCGCTGTGCGGCGGAGCACAACCACAACACCATCCTGACTCCCGTCTTTACGCCTCCGCTGGATACCGCCATCGGCCGGGAGAGAATGACCATTCAGCTGGTGGATGTAAAAAAGCTGCCCACGGGGTATGAGTTTTCCTATGATAAATTTGAGCGCTGGGTGGACATGTGCCAGAGGTGCGGGATCGAATACTTTGAGATCTCCCATCTCTTTACCCAGTGGGGAGCGGTCGCGGCTCCCAAGATCATGGCGGAGACGGACAAGGGTCTGCAGCAGATCTTCGGCTGGGATACGAATGCCGCCGGGAGGAAGTACCCAAACTTCCTGCGGGCTTTCCTGACATCTTTCCTTTCAGAGCTTGATAAACTGGGCATCCGGGATAAATGTCTCTTTCACATCTCCGATGAGCCGGGTCCGGCAAACGCAGAGGCATACCGGGCTGCCCGAAACAAGGTGAAGGACGTTTTAAAGGGCTGCCGCATCATTGACGCCCTGTCCGACCATGAGCTGTATGAACAGGGACTGGTGGAGGAACCGGTGGTCAGCACGGACCATGTGGAGCCCTTCCTGAAGAACCGCCCCGAAAAGCTCTGGGTGTACTACTGCTGCGCACAGGCCAAAGATGTGTCCAACCGCTTTATCGCCATGCCGGGAAGCCGCACCAGGATCCTGGGGGTACAGCTTTACAAGTTTAACATGGACGGCTTTCTCCAGTGGGGGTTTAACTTCTATAACTCCGAACTCTCCCTTTTCCCGGTAGATCCCTTCAGGACCACCGACGGGGAGGGAAGCTTCCCCTCCGGGGATCCCTTCATTGTCTACCCGGGACCGGACGGAAAGCCCCTGGAGTCCCAGCGGCTGATGCTGCTGGATGAGGCCATGAACGACTACCGGGCTTTGAAGGCTCTGGAAAACCTGACGGACCGGGAGACGGCCCTTAAATGCATCGAGACGAAGGATTCCGGGGAGATCACCTTCAGCTCCTACCCAATGGGACCGGCCTACCTGACCGGGGTGCGAAGGAGGGTACATCGGGCTCTTTTTAAAATCCTGGACCTGGACTGGTAAAACAGGGCTTTTCAAACGAACTGCTCTATGGTACAATACACTTCGCAATCCGCTTTAAGTGCCGCATTTGTCGCGCGGGATCTTTTCATTTGGGATTATAAGCCTGTTTGGAAGCCGATGATGGAGCCTTCCTTTTGATCCCTGCTGCTGGACCGCAAATGCTGCCCCTGGAGCGGATTGTTTTTTTGCATTTGTCGCATGCCATGCGACACCAAAGACGAAAATATGTTCTACAATGCAGCTGTAAGGTGAAACCGGACAGCTGCTTTTTTTATGATGACTGCCGGATCCTGGGACCACGAAGCAGCAGCAGACCGTAAATATTTTGTGATTGAAAAGGGAGGAAACAAAAGTGAAAAAAGATTTGACAGAGATCGTTTTTATCCTGGACCGCAGCGGATCCATGAGCGGACTGGAGTCAGACACCATCGGAGGATTTAACTCACTGATCAAAAAACAGAAAATGGAGCCGGGGGAAGCCCTGATCTCCACCGTGCTCTTTGATAATGACTCAAAAGTGCTTCATGACCGGGTGAACGTAAGGGACGTGGCCCCTCTCACCGGGAAAGACTACTGGGTGGGGGGCAGCACGGCTCTTTTAGACGCCGTAGGGGGAGCCATTCACCACATCGGCAATGTACACAAGTATGCCCGGGAGGAGGATGTGCCGGCGCATACCCTGTTTGTGATTACCACCGACGGGATGGAGAACTCCAGTCACCATTATACCGCCGAGAGAGTCAGACAGATGATCCAGAGACAGAAAAACAGGTACGGGTGGGAATTCCTTTTCCTGGGAGCCAACATCGATGCGGTGGAGACTGCAGAAGATCTGGGGATTTCCCAGGACCGGGCCGTCAACTACCACAGTGATTCCCAGGGAACCTGGGCCAACTTCGCGGCACTGGATTCTACCATCTCCGGTCTTCGCTCCACCGGCAAGGTGGATTCCGACTGGAAGAAGTCCATCGAGAAGGATTTCAACGACAGAAACAGTGAGGATGACAGACGGAGGAGATCCGGAAGATGAGCAAAAGGTGCGTCAAATGCGGAGCGGTGCTGGATGACAGTGACCGCTTCTGCAGTACCTGCGGGGCTCCCCAGCCGGAACCGCAGATAACCACCACCTTCAATCCGGTAACAGAGGTGCCGAAGAAGGTACCCTTAAGCAGAAGGGGATGGTTTGTGCTTCTCATGCTGGTAATCTTCCCACCCGTGGGAATCTACCTGATGTGGAGGCATAAAAAGTTCAACGTGCTGCTGCGGATCGTGCTCACCGTCATCCCCGTTCTGTTTTTGATCGGCATGTTTGGGGGTGACAGTTCAGATACCCCGGCCGGAACCTCCTCTGACACCCGGGTGGAAAACGCTCCTGCCTCTCAGACTGAGGAGGAGAAGGTGGCTGACAAGGAGTCGGTGGACATGGAGAAAGTGTATACTGCCATTGACGAATATCTGGAGAGCGGGAAGAAAAGTGATCTGAAAATCATTCAGAAAGGGGACAAAGAGCTGGTTGCGCAGTATCTCCACCAGTTGATTCTGGACACTGTGGACACTTCCGGTTCCCTGGATTCTCTCATTGAGAACCACATTACGGAATACAGGGATCTGTACATGGCCGCCTTCTCCGAGTCCCGGCCGGAATTAGACCAGAGTGTTGAACTGGCACTGGAAATGAAGAATCTGGCTGAACAAAAAGAGCAGATCGAGGATAAATACCCTTATCCCATAGCCGATATGGTGGGAAATCTTCAGTACGGGACATACTACGTGGCGTACAGGCTTGGGTACACCAACTCAGACGGCTTCATGGGGGAGATCCTGAACGAGGTCGGCAGAGCCTTGTCCGACAGTGAGAGCGAATGGGTAGCCACCAATGCGGAGTCCTTTCTGGGCCTTGATACTCCCGGAGAAAACTACTATGTACTTGCTTCTTCTTTGCTGAACCCCTTTTCATCTTCAGGAGCTTATTCTCTCACAGTCTACTATACTTCTGAGACCAGATCTCTCACTGACAGTGACGGCTTTGAGAGTGAAGTTCCTGTTCTCTACATTATCGACAATGAGAATCAGCTGTACGAGGACTACAACACATATCAGAATGCCGATGCCCGGAGATCTTCCCTGATCAATGAGATCATCCGCCTGAACGGAGGAACGGTATCAGAGCCTGAACCGGAGCCGGTG
Organism: uncultured Blautia sp.; assembly: GCA_964550245.1. Classification (GTDB taxonomy): domain Bacteria; phylum Bacillota; class Clostridia; order Lachnospirales; family Lachnospiraceae; genus Blautia_A. The sequence goes on from CAZJYM010000243.1 coordinate 4,659, forward strand.
TATGTGGATTCCTCTTCCGATTACTACAGCACCCCGGAGGACACCACCTACGGGGATGGGGGAAATTATCTGATTCCCGGCGGAGAAAGCCGCTACATTACGGAGGCTGACATCCAGGGCATGGACAGCGTAACCCTGGAGCTGGCCAAAAATGAATTCTATGCCCGGCATGGAAGAAAATTTGTGACGGAGAGCATCCAGGCCTATTTCAACCAGCAGCCCTGGTACAACGGCACCATAGAGCCGGATGACTTTACAGACGATGTATTCAATGAGTACGAGATCGCCAATATCGCCTTTATTGTTCAGCATGAACAGATGCTTAAGGA
>CAZJYM010000244.1:0-4970 GCA_964550245.1 uncultured Blautia sp.
CCGTCCTCCAGAAGGCCCTCCTGTTCCTCATTGATGAGAAGCAGGGTGATCATCCCTGCTGCCGAGAGGTGTTTGATTACTTCATTGATGAGGCGAAGGTCTGCTTCCCCGCCGGAAAGAGGGGAGGCATCGTAGAGATAGGCATACTTTCCCTCCATGAGGAGTCTTCTCTCCACTTTCTTGAGAAGTTCCGGCAATCCCTCTTTTTTTACAAACTCTACGGTGACCGCACTGTGGGAGAAAAGGGAAGCCCGGATGGCCGAAATCCCTTCTCTGGCATAATCCTCATAACCGGTACCCCGAATCACACCGCAGGCGCAGGTCATGAAGGTCACCCGGTTGATCAGGATGATCTCCCCCAGTGTCCGGTGTCTGTCAAAGGTATCGGCCACCACCCTGGAAGAGAGCCGGATCCGGCATCTGGCCAGTTCATTCTTCTCCAGCCGGTCAGCGCTTACCTTCTCCCCGGTGTTTACATCCCTGCGGTACACGATCTCCTCGATTGTTCCCGGTACCTGAGCAGTTCCGGTCTTGACAAAGAAACCGGTTCCCTTTTCCAGGGGCTCCTGATCCATCCAGAGGATATCGGCCGTGAACTGATTCACCACCGGCAGATCCGTTCCCCGGGCCAGCACGCTTCCCCGGGATACATCCACCTCCCGGTCCAGTGTCAGGGTGACCGGATCCCCGGATGCGGCAGAAGGGCATTCCCGGTCTCCCCGGAAGATCTTGACCACCCTGGCCCGCTCTCCCTGGGGAAGGACCTGGATCTGATCCCCAACAGAGAGGGTGCCGGCCTCGATCTGTCCCTGAAAGCCGCGGAAGTGTCCATGAGGCCGGCACACTCTCTGAACCGGCAGGTAGAAGCCTTCCTCTCTTTCCCCGCTTTCGGTGTCTACATTTTCCAGGTACTCCAGCAGCACCGGTCCCTGATACCAGGGCATGTGTTCTGACCTTTTGGTTACATTGTCCCCTTCCGTGGCGGAGACCGGTATGGTAACCCAGTTTTCAATTCCCGTATTCTCTCTTAACTCCCCGATCTCCCCCAGGATCTGTTCATACACTTTGTGGCTGTAGTTTACCAGATCCATCTTGTTGAGGGCAAAGACAAAGTAGCGGATGCCCATCAGCCGGCAGATCCGCACATGTCTTCTGGTCTGAAGCAGGACTCCTTTGGTGGCATCAAGCAGAATTACGGCCAGATCCGCAAAGGAGGCGCCTACGGCCATGTTGCGGGTGTACTGTTCGTGTCCGGGAGTATCGGCCACGATAAAGCTTCTCTCGGAGGTGGTAAAGTACCGGTAGGCCACATCAATGGTGATGCCCTGTTCTCTCTCCTCCGTCAGTCCGTCCAGAAGCAGGGAATAGTCCATCTCTCCTCCCCTGCTTCCCAGCCTGGAATCCAGCTGCAGAGCCTTCTCCTGGTCTGCGTAGAGAAGCTTGGCATCGTAAAGGATATGTCCGATGAGGGTGGATTTTCCGTCGTCTACACTGCCGCAGGTAATAAATTTCAGCAACTCTCTCATTAGAAGTATCCTTCCTTCTTTCTCCTCTCCATGCTTCCCTGTCCGCTGTCGGAATCAATGATGCGGCTGGTCCTCTCGGAATCCACCGCTCCCAGGGTTTCCGCCACCACCTGGTCCAGTGTCTCCGCTTCCGAAAGAATCCCTCCGGTAAGGGGATAACATCCCAGGGTGCGGAAGCGGATCTTCCGGTACTGGATCTCCTCTCCGGGAAGCAGCCGCATTCTCTCATCATCCACCATGATGTAAGCCCCGTTTCTCTCCACACAGGGACGCACGGCCGCAAAGTACAAAGGCACGATGGAAATCTCTTCTCTTCGGATGTATTCCCAGATATCCTTCTCCGTCCAGTTGGAAAGAGGAAACACCCGGATACTCTCCCCGGCATGAAGATTCATGTTGTAGAGCTTCCACATTTCCGGCCTCTGGTTTTTGGGATCCCAGGACTGATTCGAATCCCGGAAGGAAAAGATCCTCTCCTTGGCTCTGGACTTTTCCTCATCCCTTCGGCCTCCCCCGAAGGCGGCGGTAAAGCCGTACTTTACCATGGCCTGCTTTAAGGCCTGGGTCTTCATGATGTCCGTATAGGCCGCCCCGTGGTCAAAGGGATTGATTCCCTGTTTAATCCCCTCCTCGTTTCGGTATACCAGCATCTCCAGCCCATACTTTTTGGCCGTTTCATCCCGGAAGCTGTACATCTCCCGAAATTTCCAGCCCGTATCGATGTGCAGAAAGGGAAAAGGCGGCTTTTCCGGATAAAAAGCCTTCAGGGCCAGGTGCAGCATCACCGAACTGTCTTTTCCCACGGAATAGAGCATCACCGGCTTTTCACAGCCCGCCGCCACCTCCCGCATGATGTAAATGGCTTCCGCCTCCAGCTGATCCAGATAGTCCAAACCTTCCTCCCCCTTTTAAACATCAGTATTTATTGGCCCTCTTCGAATCCGTTCGCAGGCTCCTTACCCTGCCGGCACTGTCTGTTATCTCCCAGAGGTACCCGCTTCCCTCCCTGTGAACGGTCAGGACCTCTCCTCTTCCGTCCAGTTCCGGATCCAGCACCAGGGAAATGGCCCCCACGGGACAGGTCTTCATGCAGGCCGTGCATCCCCAGCAGTCAAAGGGATGCAGGATTTCTGCCTTTCTTTCCTGATCCAAAAAGATCAGGTTTCCGGGACAGATATCGGAGCATTTCCCGCAGCCCACACACTTTTCTCTCTCAATGCGTATGCTCATACCAGCCCTCCCTTTCTGTCAGGGGCCGGTAGAGGATCTCAATCTCCCCCTGACGCATGCGGGAATTCACGTAGAGATCAAACTTCGGGTCTTCTTCCGGGTAATCCCGGTTTTCCTGAAAGGTATGCCACCTGGTCTCCTTTCGGGCTCCCAGATGGGCGATCAGGGCCCGGGCGGTAACCAGACGGTCCCGAAGCTCATAGATTCCCAGCAGATCATGCATGGAATCCGCATGAAGACCTTCGGAAAGCTGCAAAAGATTGCGGATCTTTTTCTCCGCTGTGGCAAGCCCTGCCCGGTTGTAGCCGTAGTCCGTGCGGATCCCGCCGGCATAGGCATCCATGGTCTTTTGCATGGCTTCCTCCAGCTGACAGGCAGAAAAGCCGTTTCCCGGACCGGAAAAGAATCTCCGGTACCGGTCCAGGACACTCCCGGCCTTTCCTTCCCCTCCGCTGTCTCCACTCCTGTTTTTCAGTCTCTTTTCAATGGATTCCGCGGCGATCAGAGCTTCTGCGAGCACCCCGGTCACATACTTCTGGGGAGCACCGCCGCACACATCCCCGGCTGCAAAGAGTCCCCGGATGGTGGTCTCTCTTCCGGTGGACACCCAGTATCCGCTGGCGGTATGGCCTCCCACGATGTAGGGCTCACTGCTGTCAAGCTCCACATTTTCCGCAGAGGGTCCCTCTCCGGAGGAGAGCCACTTAAAGGTCTGTATGGGCGCCATGTTTAAGTAGGCAAGATAGAGTTCACTCTCCTGCTCTCTGGTAATGCCTTCGGTTTTCAGGTAACAGGGACCCCTTCCCTCCCGGTTTTCCTCTACGGTGCCCCAGACTCTCTGGGCAGTGGTGTTTCCGTACTTTTCCTCATAGGCTTCTCCCCGGCTGTTGATCTGAACCGCTCCCACACCCTGGGCCAGGGTTCCCACCGGGGAGAGGGTATCCCGGCAGCGAAGAGCGATGTAGCGCATCTCAAAGGTGGTCATCTCAGCCCCTGAAAGCAGTCCCATGGCATACCCGGCTCCGGTATTGAAAGGACAGTACCACATCCGGTGCCGCAAAGATCCCGGATTGTTGGGCCTGTAGATGCCGGAGGCTCCTCCCGTGGCGATAAGCACCACTCTCCCGTAGAGGCAGTAAAAGACATCCTCCCGGGTATCAAATCCCACCGCACCCAGGATGTGGATTTCTCCTTCTTTCTCTTCCGTGAGATAATCGGTCACGTTCACATGGTTTAATACCCGGACGCCTGGATGACTTCGGGCATAACGTGCCAGCAGGGGCTTGATGTTTTCCCCGTTGATCTTTAAGTTCCTCCAGCCCCGGCTTACATAGTTTCCCTTTTCGTCCTTGAGGATGGTAAGGCCCATCCTCTCCAGATCCTCCGTCACCTGATTCAGTCTCCGGGACATGGTAAACAGCAGGTCTTCCCGCACAATCCCCCGGGCATCCTCCCGGGCGTAATCTACGTAATCCTGGGGAGTATGCCCGGGGGTGATGTAGGCATTCAGTGCGTTGATCCCCGAGGCCAGGCAGCCGCTGCGCTCTATGTTGGCCTTTTCCGCAATGACCACGGAAAAGCCCTTTTCGGAGAGCTTTCCAGCTGCATAGCAGCCGGCGGTTCCTCCTCCGATGATCAGCACATCGGTCCGGATGGTCTCCACTCTCATCTCCGGTCCTGGCATCATATGACCACACTGTTCTCTTTCAGGGTGGGATTTTGCACCAGCTCCACCTGATCCCCCCTGACCATGAACATCCTGTAAACAAAGACCCTTACGATCTCCCCGATCCGCAAGGGAGGATCGTTGATGCTGCGGACAGCGGAGAGGATGTTTCCGTGAATCTCCACCTTCACCTCGATGCTGCTTCCCCGGAAGATCATGTCCTTTACCTTTCCCTGATCCGAGGACTCCACAAAGCGGATGGGCTCGGAGAGTTTGTAGATCTCCACAAACTCGGGACGGATAATGCCTTCCCCGCCTTTTTCCGTTCCCACGAAGGCCCGGAAGCGCTCACAGTTTTTCACGGTGACTGAGTTTCCGATAAAACGCACCACAAAGGGAGTTTTCGGATTGGAGTAGAGTTCCAGCGCCGTACCGCTCTGCTCAATCCTGCCCTCATTGGTGACAATGATGTCATCCGCCACCTCGATGGCTTCATCCTGGTCATGGGTCACAAAGATGGTGGTGATCCCCAGCTCGGTGATCATCTC
>CAZJYM010000245.1:0-4902 GCA_964550245.1 uncultured Blautia sp.
CCCTCCGTGCCGGAGCGGGATGAGAATGAGACAATGGAAAGCCTCCTGGAAGAACTGGACTCCCTGGTAGGACTGGATCGGGTGAAGCAGGACGTACACAGCCTGATGAACTTTATCCGGGTAGCCAAACTGCGGGAAAAGAGAGGGATGAAGGTTCCCACCATCTCCTATCATCTGGTCTTTACCGGAAATCCCGGAACGGGGAAAACCACGGTGGCCAGACTGGTAGCCAGGTTGTATTATCACATGGGCATCCTTCCCCAGGGACAGCTGATAGAAACCGACCGCAGTTCCCTGGTGGCAGGATACCTGGGACAGACGGCCATCAAGACCCAGAAGGTGATTCAGCAGGCCATGGGCGGAGTTCTCTTTATCGATGAGGCCTACTCTCTGGCGGGAGATGAACAGGACAGCTACGGCCGGGAAGCCATCGAAACCATCCTGAAGGCCATGGAGGATCACAGAGATGAGCTGGTGGTGATCGTAGCGGGATACACGGAGCTGATGCACAAATTTATTGAGTCCAATCCGGGACTCTCCTCCCGCTTCAGCAAATACATACAGTTTAATGATTACTCCGGGGAGGAACTGCTCTCTGTCTTTGAGTGCTTCTGCAATAAGAACGGCTACAGGCTGGAAGAGAAAGCCAAAGGGCTTCTACGTTCCACCTTTGACTCCCTCTATGAAAACCGGGACGAACATTTCGGAAATGCCAGAACCGCCCGCAACATCTTTGAAAAGGCCATCAATGCCCAGGCGGACAGGCTGGCTCTTCTGGAGGACATCTCCGACAGTGACCTGGAAACCATTACCGAAGAGGACATTGCGGCGGCAACGGGAGGAGTCTGATCATGGGAACACAGACCTTTAACGACTGGCTGACCGGAAAGCTTTATTCCAGCCGGATGGTTCTTCTCACCCTCTATGAAGCCAGGGACCGGATCCTCTACGTGGAAGCGCCGCCTCTCCGGAAAAAATACATGGAGCTGATCGGAAACACCGAACAGCCCGTGCTGGAAGCCGAACTGGAAGTATCCCTCCTTCGCCGCCGGATCCAGCTGATGCAAAGTGCCCTGAACCGGCAGGAACCATTGGACTCTCCCGCCATCGAAAAAGAGCTGGAAGAAGAGAAACAGAAAGCTCTGCAGGATCTGGAAGGATCAGACCGTACCCTCCATGAGCTTCCCCAGTTAACGCAGGAACAGCGCCAGACCATGCAGTCCCAGTACCGGCAGATCATCCGGGACTTTCACCCGGTGATGAATCCAAACATCTCCAGCCTTCAGAGAGAACTCTACGAAAAGGCAGCCCAGGCCTACAAAAACCAGGATCCGGATTCCATGGCCCTGATCTACCAGATGCTCTTTGAACAGGAAGAGCCCCTCACCGTTGAGATCGGTCCCAGGGAGTACTCCCCGGAAGAGAGGAGATCAGACTACCGGCAGATCGGGGAGATCCTCTCCACCGATTACACCCTGGCGGAAAAGCTCTATGGTTGTTTTTCCCCTCTGGAGGAGGATCTGGTCATTCTGGATGCCATCCAGACTTACGAATCCAGAAGAGAAGCCCTGGAAAAAGAAATCCGGGAAATCAGGGCAGGTTTTCCCTTTAACGCGGAAGATACCCTGAACGATCCGGAAAAGAGGGAGGAATACCTGCTGGAACTGCGGATGCGGGCACTGCAGTGCAAGAGAGAAAAGGCGGAGCTTGAAGAGAAGGCCCGGCAGTTAAGAGACATGGAGGCAGACAGGAATGGCTGATATTCAACCGCAGGGGCAGGTTCAGACGGTGAGATCCGGTTTCTTTGACCGAAATGCCTTCAGACAGAAAAGCCGGTCGATCCTGGTGCTGAAAACCGCCGTTGCGGGGCTTAAATACCATGTGAATCCGGACAAAAGGGAGGACAAGGAACTGCTGGAATCCCTGATCCCGGGCACGGAACTCCTGCTTTTCCGGGAACCCGACAACACCTACGACCAGTGGGCCATCTCCGTCTGCACACCGGACAGGCGGAAGCTGGGACATGTTACCCAGTTTAAAAATGAGCCCATTGCCCGTCTGATGGATGACGGAAGGGTGTTTAAAGCCTTTGTGGACCAGCCTGTCCCGCCGGATCCGAATGCGAGAGTGTACCAGCGGGGCCATGCCCCTACGGAGGACTATCGACTTCCCTTTTCCATCTATATGATAGACTAAGAAAAAGCATCCCGAAGGGATGCTTTTTCTTATTATTCTATTATTCTTACTTTTCTATTATTCTTACTTCTTTTCGATGTATCCCAGAGCCTTCAGGGTTTCCGCACAGAGCACGGCTCCGCCGGCAGCGCCCCGGACGGTGTTGTGGGAGAGGCCTACAAACTTGTAGTCATAGACCGTATCTTCGCGGAGACGTCCGATGGAGACGCCCATTCCCTTCTGGAAGTCCACATCCAGCACCACCTGGGGACGGTTGTCCTCTTCCAGGTACTGGATAAAGGGCAGGGGAGCGCTGGGCAGCTTCAACTGCTGAGGAATTCCGGAGAACTCTCTTAAAGCCTGAATCAGTTCATCCTTACCCGGCTTTTTCCTGAACTTGACAAACACGGAAGCGGTATGGCCGTTTAACACCGGAACCCGGATACACTGACAGGTAATCACCGGCTCCGCAGCGGGAACAATCACGCCGTCCTCAATCTTTCCCCAAAGTCTTAAGGGTTCCTTCTCACTCTTCTCTTCCTCGCCGCTGATAAAGGGAATGATGTTGTGTTCCATCTCCGGCCAGTCCTTAAAGGTCTTGCCGGCTCCGGAAATAGCCTGATAGGTGGATGCCACCACCTCATAGGGCTCAAACTCCTTCCAGGCGGTAAGGGCGGGGGCGTAGCTCTGAATGGAGCAGTTGGGCTTTACGGCGATAAAGCCCCGGGTAGTTCCCAGACGCTTCTTCTGGAAGGGAATCACCTCGAAGTGCTCCGGATTGATCTCCGGCACCACCATGGGGACATCCGGCGTCCATCTGTGAGCGCTGTTGTTGGATACCACGGGAGTTTCTGTTTTGGCATACTCCTCCTCAATGGCCTTAATCTCATCCTTGGACATATCCACAGCGGAAAAGAGGAAATCTACGGTAGCTGCCACCTTTTCCACTTCATTTACGTTCATGACCACCAGTTTCTTTACGGATTCCGGCATGGGAGTATCCATCTTCCAGCGGCTTCCCACAGCCTCCTCATAGGTTTTACCTGCGCTTCTGGCGCTGGCAGCCAGGGTTACCACTTCAAACCAGGGGTGATCGGCAAGAAGAGAGATAAATCTCTGTCCCACCATGCCGGTTGCTCCCAGAATTCCCACTTTCAGTTTTTCACTCATAATCTCAACTCCTCGTTCTTTTATTACTTGGACCTTTTTGTGTTCTGTACATCCTATACCATCTGGGCGGCTCTTGCAAGCTTTTTTTCTTTATTCATCCTCCCCGTCCAGGTATTCCCGGTTCTCCAGAAGCACTTTTTTCATCATCTCCGGCCCCGGAGCCCCGTAAGTCATCCGGTTTTCCACACAGTTTTTCATACTGATGGCCTGGTAGACGTCCTCCTCAAAAGCAGGACTGAGTTTCCGGTACTCCTCCAGGGGCAGCTCATCCAGAGAGATCCCCTTCTCAATGCAAAGCAGTACCAGTTTTCCCACAATGGAATGAGCATCCCGGAAGGGAACCCCGTGATGGACCAGGTAGTCCGCCGCATCGGTGGCATTGGTGAAACCGTTTCTGGCGCTTTTCTCCATGGTCTCCCCGTGAAACTCCATGGTGGAGAGCATGTCGGTAAAGACGGTGAGACAGTTCTTCACCGTGTCGATGGCGTCAAAGGTCACTTCCTTATCTTCCTGCATGTCCTTATCATAGGCCAAAGGAAGACCCTTCATGGTGGTCAGAACCGACATCAGTGCTCCGTACACCCTCCCGGTCTTTCCCCGGACCAGCTCCGCAATGTCCGGATTCTTCTTCTGGGGCATGATGCTGCTTCCGGTGCTGTAGGCATCATCGATCTCCACGAACTGGTATTCATTGGAATTCCAGATGATGATCTCCTCGGAGAACCGGCTCAAATGCATCATGATGGTGGAGAGGGCGCTTAAAAGCTCAATCACATAGTCCCTGTCCGACACGGAATCCATGCTGTTGCGGGTGGGAGCGTCAAAATCCAGAAGCTTTGCCGTGTACTCCCGGTCCAGCGGATAGGTGGTTCCCGCCAGGGCTCCCGCCCCCAGGGGACAGGTGTTCATTCTCTTGCGGATGTCTTTTAATCTTCCCCGGTCCCGGCGGAACATCTCAAAGTAGGCACCCATATGATGAGCCAGCGTCACCGGCTGAGCCTTCTGCAGGTGGGTAAATCCCGGCATCCAGGTCTCCAGGTTCTCCTCCATGATCTTTAAAATCACTTCCAGCAGATCCTTCAGATCCCGGTCCAGCACATCGATCTCATCCCGTACATAGAGCTTCATGTCCAGAGCGATCTGATCATTGCGGCTTCTGCCCGTATGAAGCTTCTTTCCCACATCTCCGATGCGCGAAATGAGCACAGTCTCCACAAAGCTGTGAATGTCCTCATACTCGGATGTGATCGAAAGCTTTCCTGAGTTCACATCCTCCCGGATTCCCGATAACCCTTCCAGAATAGCGTCTCTCTCGGCTTCCGTGAGCACTCCCTGTCTGGCCAGCATTCTCACATGGGCCATGCTTCCCCGGATATCCTCTTCTACCAGCCTTTTGTCAAAGGGAAGGGATGCATTAAAATCAAAAACCTGGTGATTCGTCATCTTTGTAAAGCGTCCGCCCCAAAGCTGTGCCATAGTCTTTCCCTCTCATTCTTTCTGTAATCAGTACGCAGCATATCGAGGGATAGTCTACCACATTCACCGGAAAATGCAACC
>CAZJYM010000246.1:0-4896 GCA_964550245.1 uncultured Blautia sp.
AATGTGCTAGTCTTTCCTCAGAAAGCAACAAAACCCAACATCTGCTCCCTCCGGGAGCGAAACACCACATGCCAGGAGGAAAGAAAGCATGGTAAACGAATTTGAAATCAAGAAACAGATCTGCGACATCGGCAAGCGAATTTACAACCGCAACATGGTTGCCGCCAACGACGGCAACATTTCCGTAAAGCTCAGCGACGATGAGTTCCTGTGCACCCCCACCGGAGTCTCCAAGGGCTTTATGACTCCGGAATACATCTGCAAGGTCAACGCCAAGGGCGAAGTGATTCAGGCCAATCCGGGATTCCGTCCCTCCTCCGAGATCAAGATGCACATGAGAGTGTATCAGAAGAGACCGGATGTGGGAGCCGTGGTGCATGCCCATCCCGTGTATGCCACCTCTTTTGCCATTGCCGGGATTCCTCTTACCCAGCCCATCATGCCGGAGGCGGTAATCGCTTTGGGATGTGTGCCCATTGCCGAGTACGGCACTCCCTCCACCAATGAGATCCCCGACAGACTGGAAAAATACCTTCCTTATTTTGATGCGGTTCTTCTGGAGAGCCACGGAGCCCTGACCTGGTCTGTGGATCTGCTTTCCGCCTACATGAAGATGGAGTCCGTGGAGTTTTATGCCCAACTGCTCTATCAGTCCAGAGCCCTGGGCGGACCCAAGGAGTTTGACAAGGCTACGGTGCAGAGACTCTATGAGATCAGAAGACAGATGGGACTTCCGGGGAAACATCCCGCCAACCTCTGCCAGAACAAGGACGGCTTGAACTGCCACAACTGCGGGGGAGCCTGTAAAGAGGAAAATACCACACAGGACGTTCCGGAGAAGGAGCTGGTAGAGAGCATTACCAAGCGGGTACTGGCAGAACTGGGAATCAAGTAGGAGGACGATATGCCAATCAGTGAAAGCATGGTCCAGGAGGTCGTGCAGGAAGTGATGGCCAAACTTCAGATCCAGCAGGCCCCGGCCGGGAAGCACGGAGTCTTTACGGACATGAACCAGGCCATTGAAGCTTCCAAAAAGGCACAGGCCGTTGTGAAGAGAATGTCCATGGACCAGAGAGAGAAGATTCTGGAGTGCATCCGGAAGAAAACCAAAGAAAACGCGGAGATCCTGGCCCGCATGGCGGTGGATGAAACCGGCATGGGAAATGTGGGGGACAAGATCTTAAAGCATCACCTGCTGGCGGAGAACACACCGGGGACGGAGGATATCACCACCACCGCCTGGTCGGGGGACAGAGGTTTGACACTGGTGGAGATGGGACCCTTTGGGGTGATTGGAGCCATCACGCCCTGCACCAACCCCAGCGAGACCATCCTCTGCAATTCCATCGGCATGATCGCCGCCGGAAATACGGTGGTCTTTAATCCCCACCCGGCGGCCATCAAGACCTCCATCTACGCCATCAACCTGGTAAATGAGGCCTCCCTGGAGGCGGGAGGTCCCGACAACGTGGCCGCCACCGTGGAAGTGCCCACTTTGGAGACCGGGAACATCATGATGAAACACAAGGACATCCCCCTCATTGCCGCCACGGGCGGGCCGGGGGTGGTGACGGCGGTACTCTCCTCCGGCAAGAGAGGAATCGGCGCAGGAGCCGGCAACCCCCCGGCTCTGGTGGATGAGACCGCAGATGTGCAGAAGGCCGCCAGGGATATCGTAAACGGCTGTACCTTTGACAACAACCTTCCCTGCATCGCCGAGAAGGAGATTGTGGCCGTATCCTCCATTATGGATGAGCTGATGCACTACCTGATCACGGAGAACGACTGTTACCTGGCTTCCAAAGAGGAGCAGGACAAACTGATTGATGTAGTGCTGGCGGGAGGAAAGCTCAACAGAAAGTGTGTGGGACGGGATGCCAGAACCCTTCTCTCCATGATCGGCGTCACCGTTCCCCCAAACATCCGCTGCATCGTCTTTGAGGGACCGAAAGAACATCCCCTGATCGCCACGGAACTTATGATGCCCATTCTGGGGGTTGTAAGGGCCACGGACTTTCAGGATGCGGTGGAGAAGGCCGTCTGGCTGGAGCACGGCAACCGGCACTCCGCCCACATTCATTCCAAAAACATTGACAACATCACCACATATGCAAAGGCCATGGACACGGCCATTCTGGTGAAGAATGCGCCCTCTTACGCGGCTCTGGGCATGGGAGGAGAGGGTTTCTGCACCTTCACCATCGCCAGCCGTACCGGAGAAGGTCTCACCAGCGCCAGCACCTTTACCAGAAAGAGGCGCTGCGTCATGTCCGAGAGCCTCTGCATCCGCTGACAGGAGGAAGATCCAGGATGGATATCAGCAGTCAGAACATTGATATAGATGCAATCGTAAGACAGGTTCTCTCCAGCATGTACGGGGACAAAAAGCCGGAAGCCCCGAAGAAGTCTTCCGGTTCCATTCCCTCCACCGCTCATGTGGCGGTCCTTACCGCTTTAAAGCACTTTGACATTAAGGAGTATCCCATCCCTCCCGTAGGGGATGACGATATCCTGGTGAAGGTGGAAGGCTGCGGCGTCTGCGGAACGGATGCCCATGAGTTTAAGAGAGATCCCTTTGGTCTGATCCCCGTAGCTTTGGGACATGAGGGCACGGGTGAGATCGTGGCCATGGGAAAGAATGTCAGGACAGATACCGCCGGCAAGCCGGTGAAGGTGGGAGACAAGATCGTCACCTGCATGATCTTTAAGGATGATCCGGACATCACCATGTTTGACCTGAACAAGAAGAACGTGGGAGGCTCGGATGTTTACGGGCTTTTACCCGATGACGACGTTCACCTCAACGGGTGGTTTTCCGACTACATCTTCATCCGGGGCGGAAGCTTCGGATCCACCTTCTTTAACGTAAGCGACCTGGATCTGGACTCCCGGATCCTCATTGAGCCCTGTGCCGTGTTGGTGCATGCGGTAGAGAGAGCCAAGACCACCAACATCCTGCGCTTTAACAGCCGGGTCGTGGTTCAGGGATGCGGTCCCATCGGCCTGATCTGCATTGCCGTTCTTCGCACCATGGGTGTGGAGCACATCTGTGCGGTGGACGGAGAACAGAAGCGTCTGGACTTTGCCCGGAAGATGGGAGCCACCTCTACGGTGAACTTCAAGGAGTACAAGGGAATTGAAGCCCTCTCCGGAGCTGTAAAAGAGGCCTTCGGCGGACATCTGGCAGACTTTGCCTTCCAGTGCACCGGTTCCCCTGCAGCCCACTCCAACATCTACAAGTTCATCCGCAACGGCGGAGGACTTTGCGAGCTGGGCTTCTTTATCGACGGCGGGGATGCCACCATCAATCCCCACTTTGACATCTGTTCCAAGGAGATCACCACGGTGGGTTCCTGGGTGTACACCCTCCGAGATTACGCCACCACCTTTGATTTCCTCCGGAGAGCCAAAGGGATCGGGCTTCCCATGTCGGAGCTGATCACTCACCGGTTCCCTCTGGATCAGATCAATGAGGCCCTGGAGACCAACCTGGCCATGAAGGGGTTAAAGATTGCGATTGTAAATGAGTAAGCCTGGGAGGGTACAATGGCGGAAGCGGTAGGAATTCTGGAAGTTTACGGCCTGGCCACCGCCTTTGTGGCGGCGGATGCGGGATGCAAGGCTGCCAACGTGCGCCTGGAGGTCTTTGACAAGAACAAGCCGGCCAACGCGGACAGCCTGCCGGTGCCTCTTCTGGTGACCATCAAGTACCGGGGCACTGTGACGGATGTGACCGCTGCCGTGGATGCGGGAATCCAGGCGGCCGAAAAAATGACCGGGGTGGTGCAGCACCATGTGATTCCCAACCCGGAGCCGGGTACGGAAAAGATGCTGAAGATCAGCGCTTTGGATAAAGATTAAGGAAAAATGGAGGATACAGTCATGGCAACAAAGGAAGCATTGGGAATGGTGGAGACCAGAGGTCTCACCGCCGCCATCGAGGCAGCGGATGTGATGACCAAGGCCGCAGAGGTGACTTTGGTGGGAACGGAAAAGATCGGTTCCGGACTGGTGACCGTGATGGTCCGGGGAGATGTGGGCGCTGTAAAGGCAGCCGTGGAGAGCGGCGCCGCCGCAGCCTCCAGGCTGGGAGAGCTGGTAGCCTCCCATGTGATCCCCAGACCTCACGAGGACGTGGAGAAGATTCTTCCCTCCATCTAAGAGGAAGGAGTGATTCCGGACCTGACCGGATCACTGGAATCTAAAAGGAGTTCCCCATGAATAAATCATATGGTTTTATCGAGATCACCGGTGTGGCGGCGGCCGTAGACGCCCTGGACATCATGTGCAAGACGGCGGATGTGGAGTTTGTCTCCTGGGAGAGAAAGCTGGGAGGACGGCTGGTCACCATTATCGTCCAGGGGGACGTGGCGGCGGTGACGGAGGCCGTGGAAAATGCCGCTACAAAAGCCATCAAAAAGCCGGCCAGCTATGCGGTGATCGCCAGACCCCATGAAGAGATCGTCCGGCTGGTGGAACTTAGCGCCAGCAGGCTGAAGAAGAAAGAGACGCAGGGGGAGGAATAATGGCGGACGGGAAAAATACACAGGAGAAAGCCCCACCCAGGACTGCCGGACGCAGGACCCGGGAAAAAGAGGAGCAGGCAAAGGATAAGGAGGAAATCAAAATGACACAGGAAGCATTGGGAATGGTGGAGACCAGAGGACTTACCGCAGCCATCGAGGCGGCGGACCAGATGTGCAAGGCGGCCAACGTGGTTCTGGTGGGAACCGAAAAGATCGGTTCCGGACTGGTAACCGTGATGGTGCGGGGCGATGTGGGAGCCGTGAAGTCCGCAGTAGAGAGCGGCAGCGCAGCGGCCTCCAGACTTGGTGAGCTGATTGCCACCCATGTGATCCCCAGACCTCATTCGGATGTGGAGAAAATTCTTCCGAC
>CAZJYM010000247.1:0-1213 GCA_964550245.1 uncultured Blautia sp.
AAAATGGAGACGAGACCTTACATACCCTGGGACCTGGTGGAAAACTTTATGGTGGATGTCTTTAAGGCTGTGGGCGTGCCGGAGGAGGATGCCAGAATCTGCACCGACGTGCTTTTGGAGAGCGACCGCCGGGGCATTGAAAGCCACGGCTGCAACCGGTTCAAGCCCATCTATATTGACCGGATCCGGGCGGGAATTCAAAATCCGGTGACGGAGATCGAGATCGTGAAGGAGACGCCCACCACCCTGGTGATGGATGCCCATGACGGCATGGGCATGGTGGCTTCCCATAAAGCCATGACCTCCATCATTGAGAAGGCGAAAACCCACGGCCTGGGAATGGCCGCCATCCGCAACTCCACCCACTACGGCATCGCCGGGTACTGGGCCACCATGGCCTCCGATGTGGGGATGCTGGGCATCACCGGTACCAACGCCCGGCCTTCCATCGCCCCAACTTTCGGGGTGGAAAACATGCTGGGGACCAATCCCCTGACCTTCGCCTTCCCCACGGATGAGGAATTCCCCTTTGTGCTGGACTGCGCCACCTCCATCACCCAGAGAGGAAAGATCGAGTACTATGCCCGCATGGGCAAGGATACCCCTGCCGGAATGGTAATCGGCCGGGACGGTAAGCCCATGACCGACAGCGCCCGGATCCTGGCGGATCTGACCAGCGGCAATGCAGCCCTGGCACCTCTTGGAGGAATCGGGGATGAACTCTCCGGATACAAGGGATACGGATACGCCACGGTGGTGGAGATCCTCTGTGCCGCCCTTCAGGGAGGAAGTTTCTTAAAGGATCTGAAGGGAACGGATGCCAACGGCCAGAAGATGCCCTATCACCTGGGACATTTCTTCCTGGTGATCAACCCGGATTTCTTCCTGGGAGAGGGAGAGTTCCGCAAGACAGCCGGAGAGATTCTCCGGGCCCTTCGGGCCTCGGATAAGGCTCCGGGACAGGAGCGGATCTACACCGCCGGGGAGAAGGAATACCTGGTATTCCAGGAGAGAAAGGACAAGGGGGTGCCGGTGGGAGAGTCGGTGCAGAAGGAGTTTATCCAGATGCGGGATGAGTACCATCTTCCCTACCGCTTCCCCTTTGAGGATTAAGAGTAAAAAGGAGCCGGTTCCGGCTCCTTTTTTTGTGTTTTGGCGGGAAATGGATATTGTCAATCAATTAAAAAAATGTTATAGTGTATTCAGAAAAACA
>CAZJYM010000247.1:1313-4891 GCA_964550245.1 uncultured Blautia sp.
AAAGGGGATAAGGATGAAGGTTAGTATTCGTGATTTAAGCAAAATCACCGGATTTTCTCCGGCAACCATTTCAAACGCTCTCAATCACAGGAAGGGCGTGAACCGGGATACCGCCAAGGAGATCTTTCGGGTGGCCAGGGAGACGGGATATTTGAGCGACAACGCGGTGACCCGGATCAAACTTCTCATCTTCAAGAAAAACGGCCAGATCATTGACGATACTCCCTTTTTCCAGAGCCTGATCGAGGGCATGGAGGAGGAATGCCATCGGCTGGGCTACGAGATGGTGATCTCCAGAGCGGATCAGCGGGATCCGGGCTATGAGCGTCAGGTGAGAGATATTTTAAAAGAACAGGGAATCGCCGTGGTGGTGCTGGCCACAGAGATGATGGACGGGGATCTGGAGCCCTACCGGAACGCTTCCTGTCCGCTGGTGATCCTGGACCACTGGACGGAGACCATGGAGTTTAACTCCGTCTTAATCAACAATGCCGACGCCGCCAGGATGATCACCGATCACCTGCTGGACAACGGCCACAAAGAGGTGGGATATTTGAGAGGATCTTTACGCATCAAGGGCTTCCGGTCCCGGTTTGTGGGGTTTCAGACAGCCCTGAAAAAGAGACGGATTCCCTACCGGGAGGAGTATACGGTAACCCTGGGCACCTCCATGAACGGAGCCTATCAGGACATGCTGAAATACCTGCAGGATGATCCTCACCTTCCCACTGCTTATTTTGCCGACAACGACATGATTGCCCTGGGGGCCATGAAAGCCCTGCAGGAGTGCGGCTACCAGGTGCCGGAGGATGTATCCCTGGTGGGCTTTGATGATCTGCCCTTCAGTGAGATCTCCACGCCGCCCCTTACCACCCTGGCGGTACCCAACCGGGAGATGGGAAAGATGGCGGTGCGCCGTGTGGCGGAACTGGTGGAGGGCATCGGAGCCGATGCGGTGATGAAGATGCAGGTCTGCCCCAGGATGGTGATCCGGGAGACGGTGAAGAAGCTGGAGGAGAAGGAACCTGTTTAAATCTGTTTATATAAACGTTCAGGTATGGCGTCGGCTTATCAGGGAAATTTGTGGGCATTATGCATGAAAATTTGAATCTTAATGGATAGTTTTTGTGCAGATAGGATAAAGATTAGCGGGCTGTGCTGTGAAAATATTGAAACAAACTTCAAAAATGTTTATAATGATTTTATAAAGCTTAGTAAGGAGGAATGCAGCATGGATCATGTGAAACTTGGGTATGCCCCTACCCGGAGAAGTATATTCAGCGCTCCCGACGCCATCAAGTACCGGGGACTGACCGCAGACCGGCTTCGGGAACTGGGGATTGATTTCGTGGACATCACGGACATCAATGAGGAAGGTCTTCTCTACAACGATGAGGACCGGATCAAAATCGCGGAGAAATTCAAGGCGGAGAAGGTGGACGGTCTTTTCCTGCCCCACTGCAACTTCGGCACCGAGTATGAGTGCGCCAGGCTGGCCAAAGATTTAAATGTTCCCGTACTGCTGTGGGGACCGCTGGATGAGCGTCCGGAGCCGGACGGAGTCCGTCTCCGGGACACCCAGTGCGGACTTTTCGCCACCGGCAAGGTACTGCGGAGATTTCGGATTCCCTTTACCTACATGACCAACTGCCGGCTGGATGATCCGGTGTTTGAACGGGGACTTCGTGATTTCCTGGCCGTCTGCAACGTGGTCAGAACCTTCAGAAACATCCGCATCCTTCAGATCTCCACCCGTCCCTTTGACTTCTGGTCCACCATGTGCAACGAGGGAGAACTTCTGGAGAAGTTTAACATTCAGCTCTCCCCCATCCCCATGCCTGAGCTCACCGATGAGGTGAAGAAGGTAAAGGAGGAAAAGACGGAAGTAGCCAAAGTCATGGACTACTGCCGCACCAACATGATCATCGAGGTGACGGATCAGGAGCTGGAGAATGTGGCGGCCTTAAAGGTGGCCATGAAGAACCTGATCGATAAATATGGATGCCAGGCGGGAGCCATCCAGTGCTGGAACCAGCTCCAGAGCGAGATCGGCATCATGCCCTGTGCCGCCAATGCCCTTTTAAATGAAGAGGGTATCCCCATTGTCTGTGAGACCGACATTCACGGAGCCGTCACTGCATTAATGGTGGAGGCTGCCGGAATGGGAGAGAAGAGAAGCTTCTTTGCCGACTGGACCATCCGTCATCCGGACATTGCAAACGGAGAGCTGCTGCAGCACTGCGGTCCCTGGCCCATCTCCGTAGCCTGTGAGAAACCCAGGATCACCTATCCCCTGGCCTTTGATCATCCGGGCGCCATCACCGCCGAAGCCAAACACGGAGATGTAACCCTGGCCCGGTTTGACGGGGATAACGGGGAGTATTCACTGCTTTTGGGAAATGCCAAAGGTGTG
The DNA here is from genome assembly GCA_964550245.1 of uncultured Blautia sp. Taxonomy (GTDB): domain Bacteria; phylum Bacillota; class Clostridia; order Lachnospirales; family Lachnospiraceae; genus Blautia_A. Next base: position 3,727 of record CAZJYM010000247.1, read on the forward strand.
GACGGACCCAAGGGAATGGGCACCTATCTCTGGGTGGAAGTGGAGAACATCAAGCGTCTGGAAGCCAAGATCGTGGAAGGCCCCTATATTCACCACTGTGTGGGAATCCACAAAAATGTGGTGCCGGTGCTCTACGAGGCCTGCAAGTATATCGGCATCAAGCCGGATCTCTACGACCCCATCGAGGAGCAGGTGAAGGCTTACCTGCGGGGTGAGTGATGAAGGACTTTGTACTCGGCATCGATCAGAGCACCCAGGGAACCAAGGCCCTTCTCTTTGACCGGGCGGGTGCTCTGATCGCCAGAAGCGATCTTCCCCATAGGCAGTACATCAATGAAAAAGGCTGGGTGGAGCACGATCCGGAGGAGATCTGGCAGAACACCCTGGGTGTAATCCGGCTGGTGGTGGAAAAAGCCGGGATAGACAAAAACGACATCGCCGTCTTCGGAATCAGCAACCAGCGGGAAACTGCCCTGGCCTGGGACCGTGTTACGGGAAAGCCGGTGTACAATGCGATCGTCTGGCAGTGCGGAAGAGGGGAGCCCATCTGTGAGAGAATCCGTCAGGAAGGACATGCAGAAGAAGTACGTTCCCGCACGGGGATCCATCTCTCCCCCTATTTTTCAGCGGCCAAGATCGCCTGGATCCTGGAAAATGTCCCCGGAGTAAGGGAAAAGGCGGAAAAGGGAGAACTGTGCTGCGGAACCGTGGACAGCTTCCTGGTTTACCGGCTTACCGGAGGGAAAAACTTTTATACGGATTACTCCAATGCCTCCAGAACCCAGCTCTTTAACATCTCCACCCTTTCCTGGGATGAAGAGGTGTGCGGGTACTTCGGGGTTCCCGTATCGGCTCTTCCGAAGGTCACGGATTCCGATGGAGACTACGGATACACCGACTTTGAAGGCTACCTGGATCAACCCATCCCCATCCGGGCCGTGCTGGGGGATTCCCACGGAGCCCTCTTCGGACAGGGCTGTGTCCGTCCGGGAATGATCAAGGCCACCTACGGTACCGGATCCTCCATCATGATGAACATCGGGGAAAAACCGGTTTTCAGTTCCCGGGTGGTTACTTCTCTGGCCTGGAAGCTGGGCGGGAAAGTAAACTATGTGCTGGAGGGAAACATCAACTACACCGGGGCGGTGATTACCTGGTTAAAGGA
>CAZJYM010000248.1:0-4831 GCA_964550245.1 uncultured Blautia sp.
AGTCAGATTGCAGACATTATGCCATATGGATGCAACATCACGATATATCCAAGTTTCTTTTTCCATGATATGATACGCCCATCTCATGAGACCGTACCAGTAAGGGGATCCTTCTGCCCTCCGGCGGGAGGATCAGCGTATAAACTGTCATCAGACTGAAAGGAGGAATCAAAAAGGATGAGGAAGATGTGTGCCGGAATGGCTTCCGTGCTGCTCGTTGCCTCTCTGACCGGATTGGGACCTGTAAATGTGGCTGCCGCGAAGGATACGGTGACCGTGGCCATCTGGGACAACAACCAGCTGAAGGGACTGCAGCAGATTGCAGAGGAATGGAGCGAAGAGTCCGGGGTGGAAGTGGAGTTTCAGGTCCTGGACTGGTCCACCTACTGGACCATGCTGGAGGCGGGAGTCTCCGGAGGAGACATGCCGGACGTGTTCTGGATGCACTCCGGATACGCCCAGATGTACACCGATGCCCATGTGCTTCTGGATCTGAACGACTATATTGAAGCGGATGAGGCCATCGATCTGGCAAACTACTACCCGGGCATCACGGAGCTGTACAGCAGCGACGGGGTTCAGTACGCCATCCCCAAAGATCACGACACCATCGCCGTGGTTTACAACAAATCGGTGTTTGACAGATACGAAGTGGAATATCCCACCAGCGACTGGAGCTGGGAGGACTTTGCAGCCATTGCCCAGGAGATCGCCGACAAGGGGAAGGACGACGGCGTGTACGGAACCCACATGAACTGCGGGAGCAACCAGTCCGGCTGGTACAACATCATCTACGCCTTCGGAGGCTCGGTGATCAGCGAGGACAGAACCAAATCCATGATGGACAGCGAAAACACGGTGAAGGCCATGCAGTTTGTCCATGACAAAATCCTTCCCGCCTGCCCCTCTCAGGACTCCATGGCCAATACCTCCGGAGACATTATGCTGATCTCCGGTACCATCGGCATGTATCTGGACGGCTCCTGGATGGTGAACTCCTACTACGGGGCCGACAACCGGGAGGATCTGATCTGGGTGGAGATTCCCTACGCAGATGTGAATGAAAACGGAACCTGCGATGAGGGAGAACGGGTCTCCATCTACAACGGCCTGGGATGGTCCATCTACAGCCAGTGCGACAAACCGGATGAAGCCTGGGATCTGATCTCCGCCTTTACCTGCAAGGAAGGCCAGATCAAACAGTCCGAACTGGGTGTCACCATGGCGGGATACATCGGCTGCTCCGAAGAGTTTACCAGCGCCTTTGAGGGCATGGATCTCTCCGCCTTCACGGACGTGGAGGAAAACGGAACCCTGGTCTTCCGCCCCTACTCCAAGTACACCGGAAGATGGGAGGACAACTTCACCCAGTTCTTCATCGCTCCCTGGAATGATGAGGAGCCCATCGAGGAAACCCTCTCCAGAATCGCGGAGGACATGAACGGACTTCTGGCTGCCGAGTAGATTCAGACAAAGAACCTGATGTTTTTACATCAGTTCCCACTCCGGGAGGCCTCCCGGAGTGGGGAGTGAAGTATGTAAAAGGAGGCAGCGCACAGGAAAGGAATGATGTACATATGAATACGAAGAAAGGCTTCCGGCAGAAATCAGAGGCCAGATGGGGAATCATCCTGGTGCTTCCCACCATGATCGGCCTGGTCATTCTTAACTTTTACCCAATTCTCTCCACCATCTACCTGTCATTCTGCAAGACGGGAGATTTTGGAATCGGCAATACTTTTGCAGGACTTGTAAATTATTTAAGACTTATCAAGGATACGGAGGTGTTCCACTCCCTGTGGAACACGTTCAGATATGCGGCTCTGCAGGTGCCCTTTTCCATCGCTTTTTCCCTTGTTCTCGCGGTTTTCCTCAACAGGAAGATGAAGGGCCGTTCCATCTACAGAACCATTTATTTCCTCCCCATGGTGTGTGCGCCGGCTGCGGTGGCCATGGTCTGGAAGTGGATATTTAACCAGGACTATGGTATATTGAATCATATCTTCCACGCCTCCATCCCCTGGACCACGGATCCGGCCATCGCCTGGATCTCGGTGGCCATTGTAGGCATCTGGAGTTCCATCGGCTACAACATGGTTCTGATCCTGGGTGGCCTGCAGGACATCCCGGGAGATTACTACGAGGCGGCCTCCATTGACGGCTCCTCACCCATCCATCAGTTTTTCCACATAACCATACCCCTGCTTTCCCCCACCCTGTTCTTCATCATCCAGACGGGAATCATCTCGGCTCTCCAGCTCTTCGATCTTCCCTACATGATCATGGACAGGACCAGCCGGGCCTTCAAGGATGTGGAATCCGTAACCTATCTATTCTACAAATACTCCTTTGAACAGTCCGACAGGGGATACGGCGCGGCCATCGTGATCTTCATGCTGCTGATCATCTCCGTCATCACCGCCGTCCTGCAGCGGACCGAGAAGAAGTGGGTATTCTACAATTAACGGGAGGAAACAGACATGGGTTATGAGGCAAAACAAAATCTGAACCGGGTACTGATCCACATTCTCCTGATCCTGGGTTCTCTGGTCATGCTCCTTCCCTTCGCGTGGATGGTGCTCACGGCTTTCAAGACCAGAAGCCAGGCGATTTCCGTCAATCCCTTCTACATTTTCCCAAGCGGGGGCTGGCACTTTGAGAACTTTGCGGAAGTGTGGAATTCCTACAACTTTATGACACTGTACATCAACACGCTGCTGATGATCTTTTTCCGGGTGCTCTTCGCCTGTGTGACCGCCACCATGGGCGGCTACGCGCTGGGCCGTCTGGAATTTCCGGGGAAGAAGCTGTGCTTTTCCATGATTCTGATCCAGATGATGGTTCCCAGCCAGATCTTCATCATCCCCCAGTACCTGATGGTTTCCAAACTGGGGATGCTGAACACCCAGTTCGCCCTGGTATTTCCCGGTGTGGTTACGGCCTTCGGCACCTATCTGCTGAAGCAGGGATACCAGGTACTGCCCAAGGATCTGGAGGAAGCCGCCGAGATCGACGGCTGCAACATCGGCCAGCGTTTCCTGATGATCATGATGCCCCTGGCCAAATCCTCCATGGTGTCTCTGGGCATCTTCACCGCCCTGTTTGCCTATAAGGACATGATGTGGCCCATGATCGTCAACAACCGGGCAGAAACCACCACCCTCTCCGCAGCCCTGGCCAAGCTTCAGGGACAGTTCTCCAGCAACTATCCCCAGATCATGGCGGGAGCCCTGATGGCAGTGATCCCCATGCTGGTGATCTACTTGATATTCCAGAAACAGTTTGTGGAAGGAATTGCCACCTCCGGCGGAAAGTTATAGAAAAACACATAGGAGATCCACGCGAATTGTCAGAGAAGGTAAACAGCCGGGCACCAAAGCTCCGGAAATGCTCCTTCGAGGAGCTGTACATGAAAACCTGCGGCATTGAAAAATGTCTGCGGGGGAAGGAAGTGGACCTGCCCGCAGCCTCGGGTTACAGTCTCCATGTGGTGTTGTGGGGAAAGGGAGTACTGCGGATCGGTGAAAAGGAATATCCCGTCCATGCCGGACAGATGTTCCTCACCGTTCCCGGGCTTCCTGCCTGGTACCGGGCGGACGACGAAGAACCCTGGCATTACTGCTGGATCACCCTGGACGGAACCCAGGCCCCCAGATACATGGAGCTTGCCGGTTTTTCGGAGGGGACGTATGTGATCCCCTGCAATATCGATACCACCTGCTTTCTCCCCATCATTGAAAACATCCTGAAGATTCCCCATCTGAATCTCGCCAGCGATCTCTACCGGCACGGACTGGCATGTCAGTTTATGGCCCTGGTGATCGAATCCAGGGAAAAGACCATTCTGGACCCTTCCGGTTGCAGGAGCATGTCTGCGGACGACTATGTGGAATACGCAGTGAACTATATCAACGAAAACTATGCCAGCGTCTCCATTGGAGAGCTGGCCAGATACATCGGCCTCAACAGAAGTTATTTTACAGTCCTGTTCCGGAGCAGAGTCCGTGTCTCTCCCAAGGAGTACGTGATCAGCGTCAGAATGAGCCGGGCTCTGGACCTGCTCATGTACACGGACTACTCCATCCGGATGATCTCCGAAGCTGTGGGATATGACAACCAGCTGACCTTCTCCAAGATGTTCAAGAAGAAGTACGGGATGAGTCCGGAAAATTACAGACTGGCCTACAGGAGAAAGACATGAGGGTACTGGGATTTTTCATGAACCCGGACAACGCCCTGGGAAGATTCACGGCGAAGGTCTGGGTAATCGTATCGGCCAATCTGCTGTTTCTCCTGTTTTCCATCCCCGTTGTGACAGCAGGGGCTTCCTACACTGCCATGTATCACGTGATGATGAAAGAACAGCGCTCCCGGGGCGGGATCAGTCCCGTCCGGGAGTTTCTCCGGGGATTTAAATCAAACTTTAAACAGGCCACCATAGCCTGGATGCTTTCCCTGGCTTTCTACGCCTTTTGCGGTCTCGACATCTACTGGTGCAGGCGGATCGGCGGCATCTTCTCCTGGATCGAAATCTGCATCTGGTCCATGATGGGAATCGGTGTGGTGATCCTGCTGTATCTGTTTCCCGTGATTGCCGCCTTTTCCAACACCATCCGGAAACTGTTCCAGAATGCAGTGTATTTCATGATGAAGAACATCCCAACCACCGTGCTGGTGGCTGTTATTACCCTGCTGCCTCTTTGTCTGGCATTTCTGGATCGGGTAAACGGACCGGCTTACGCCTTCATCTACTTTTTCTTCGGCTTCGGACTTACCGCCTGGATCTGCTCCTGGCTGCTGCTGAAACCCTTCTCGGTGTATCTGGGAAAAT
>CAZJYM010000249.1:0-4826 GCA_964550245.1 uncultured Blautia sp.
GCGGTGAGCGGCACGGTGCTGGTGGATGAGCCCGTAAAGGGAGGGGACTCCTACATCACCCGGTTGAAAAGGATTGATCCCCACATTCACGCGGATGCCTTTGTCTGCCAGCTCTCCACCAATGACGCCTCCCTGAAAAAGCCCCTGGGAAAGATCTCTCCTTCCTTTGACCGGGAGGACTTTGATACAAAGACAGTGGCCGGAGCCATCGAGACCATCATCTCCTACGCCCGGGACACCTGGGGCTGCCCGGTATTCTTCTATACCAACACCCGCTTTGAAAGCCCGGAGTATGAAAAGATGGTGGATCTTCTGCTGGAGATCCAAAAGAAGTGGGACATCGGCGTCCTGGACTTCTGGAATGATCCGCAGATGAATTCCGTCTCCAAAAAGGACTACAGCCTCTACATGGTCAATCCCATTCACCCCTCCAGGGCCGGATACAGGGAGTGGTGGACACCCAGGTTTGAGGCCTTCCTTACTGAAAATCTCCCCTGATAAAAAGCCGGATGGACTGCTCCATCCGGCTTTTCTCAGGTAATATCAAAAAGCTTGAAATCCACCACCTTCTCAAGCTCTGAAAGAGACATCTCCACCTGATACCCGATCTTTCCGGCACTGAAAAAGATGGTCTCAAAGTTTTCCGCGGAAGAATCGATCACCGTGGGGAAGGTCTTCTTCATGCCGATGGGGGAACAGCCTCCGTGCACATACCCGGTGAGGGGAAGAAGCTCTTTGGATTTGATCATCTCAATGCTTTTTACCCCGGCTGCTTTGGCCGCTTTTTTCAGATCCAGCTCCTTTTCCACCGGAACCATGAACACATGGTAAACCTTCCCGGGGGACTGGGTTACCAGAGTCTTAAAGGTTCTTGCCGGATCCAGCCCCAGAACAGAGGCCACCTCCATGCCGCTTACCGCCCCGGTATCCCCGTAGAAGCGGGTATCATACACGGCTCCCTTCTGATCCAGAAGCCGCATCACATTTGTCTTTTCCGTTTTGGTCTTCTTATTTGCCATGAACTTCCTCTCTTCAGCTAAGATAAAGGGTCTCCCCGGCAGTCAGTTTCCTGTCCTTTCCGTCCGGGAAGACAAAGGTTCCTTCCAGTCCCTCCGGCAGAGAAACCCGGTACCTCCATTCCCCTTCACTCTTTTGATAATCAAACTGTACGGCGCCCCGGGGCGTGATCACCTGACCGGAGAGGTCGGATACCCCAATCGGATGGGGTTTGATCAGCACCCTGGACCATCCCGGCCCTTCAGGGCGGATCCCCGCCATGGTCCGGGAGAGCTCATACATGGGAAGGGCGCTCCAGGCATGACAGTCGCTCCTGGAATTGCCCGGGGTCTCCGGACAGGTGGTGCAGCCTTTCCCGGGAAGAGCGATCCACTGGAGCATGTCCGGCCAGGATTCCTCATAAAGGCCTGTTTCCTCCAGGGCCCGGAACCACTCATAGGAGGTGGCAAAGGTAACTTTTAAGACGTCCTCATCCTCGATGGCGTGAAGCAGCATCTTTCTTTGTGTCTCCCGATCCCCCAGACCGTTTCGCACCGCCCAGGCCTGGGCATGCCGGGTAAACTGTTTCGTATCAGGACCTTCCCGGAGCATCTCTCTCACCGGATCCCAGCACAGTTTCCAGACCTGTTCCTCGATCTGCCTCTGCCTTTCCCTGTATTCTGCTGCCGTATCCTTTCTCCCGGCGGCTTCATAAAGATCTGCGCCGCACAGAAGGGCATAACCGTACATCAGGTTGATAATGGTGGAGGGACCCTTTACGGCAGCTATGGGAACCCCGCCGGTCTCTCCCCAGGCATCCAGCCAGTCCACAAACTCCCAGTATCCCAGATGTTCCACCAGGTTTTGGGATCCGATCTTTGTATCGTAGTAGTAAAGGATCCGGTCCACATCCGGGAGATATTTGCGGATCCCTTCCAGATCCCCGGTCTGCTCATAGTACTCCCAAAGCATGAAGATGTAGTGGAGAGAAAAGGTGCTGATGATCTGGGTGTAGCAGGAGGGATACTTGCCCTGAACCAGTCCCTCCGGGGTGATGGAGGAATGCAGATCTTCCAGGGCTTTTTTCGCCAGTCTCACATCGGAGCTTACAGAGTAGTTGAAAAGCATCTGCAGACGGGTATCCATGGGAAACTGCATCTCCTCGTAGTAGGGGCAGTCCATGTAGGTGTCCATCATACAGTTTTCCAGGGTGCGCACACACATGGCCCAGACCTGATCCACCCAGGGATCTGAGGATGTAATACGGGTTTCCTCCAGAAGGGGATAGCCGGTCCTGCGGTAGGTAAGGGAACGAATCCACAGGGGATCCTCCAACGTCTTCACATGGATCAGTACAAACCGGAAGGTGCGGTACCAGAAAGGCTCATAGACAGTTTCCCCTCCGGAGAGAAAGATCTGATCCGTTCTGCCCTGGACTTTTCCGTTTACCTGATCTTCTCTTTGAATCTCCATGTCCGGGTTAATAAATTTTTCAAAGTAGACAATGGAGATCCGGCAGGCCCAGCCGCTGAAAAAGTCAAAGATGGGATAGCCGTTAACCACGGCTCCGGCGTCCAGGAGGATTTCCATCTCCGTGTAAGAGGGAACTAACACCGGATGATCCAGGATCCCGGTCACCTTATCCCGGGGCATCTCCCTTACAAAGCGGGTATCCTTTTCATACAGCAAAGGGATGGGCCTTTCCTTAAGGTCAAAGCGTTTTACAAAACCCACCTTCTCCCCAAAGGGGGAATTCCTCACAGTTTCCAGAGAAACAGCCGGAAGCCAGCCATGTTCAAAGTCGTTTCTTTTCCAGTTTGGGGGAGTCCGGAAAAAGTCAATGTCCTCACAGACTGCCCCCAGGTTTTCCGTAACCGGCGTGGATTTAAGATACGTGCTCCCGTCCAGCCATACTTCCCAGGGGGCTTTTCCGGTGGAGATCACTCCCGCCACCCGGCCCTCCCGGTCTTTGATCTCCCCTTCCACCGCCAGCCGGTGGCCTCCTCCGGGGGTTACCACCCCAAAGATGGAGGCTCTCTCATCGCCCTGAAAGACGGCAGAATCCGGATCCTGATACAGGACCGAGACAGCAAACACGTTTTTACCGGGCTGGAGATACCCGGATACATCCACCGTGTCAAAGTAGCAGTGAGTAAGGTCCCCCTTGCAGGGACCGGAAAGAACCGGCCGGTTGTTGATCCACAGCCGGTATCGGGAGTTGGCACAGATCCGAAGGGTTAAGGTACAGTTCTTTACTGCCTGCTCTTCCAGACGAAAGAAGGCAAACCTCCCGGTCATGTCTCCCTCCAGGATGCCGCAGCGCTTAATCTCCTCTCTGGGAACGCCAATCCAGCAAACATCATTCCACATGGTTTTCATCTCCTGTCAGTACAGTGTAATGGCCTTCATCATCACCTGATCCCGGGCCGCTGTTATCTTCACGTTGAGGGCGGAGATTCCTTTCATTTCTGCCCCGATCAGGGGATTTTGAAGGGAGAAGGGATCCTGCAGGGCACAGATCTTCTTATGGCCGATGCAGGTTCCCTGGTAGAGGGGAAACTGATCTCCGTTTTGGGTCTCCGCCGTGATGCGGAAGCTCTCCACTCTCTGCCCCTTTTCAATGTCCTCCTCCAGGACCACGTAGCGGATGCCGGAAGAGAGGGGTTCGATATGATAAACCGGCTGGGTCGGGGGTTCATTTCCCAGCTTTGTCACCTTCGCCGGAATGGGGGTTCCGAAATGCTTTTGAATCATGGATCCCAGTTCCGAAAGTCTCTTTACATCCCGTTCGTCCAACAGACCTTCCGTTGTGGGCGGGATGTTCAGATGAAAGCAGGCATTGGCTCCCACACTGGTGAGGTAGGTGTGAAACAGTCTCTCCAGGGAATGGGGCTCTTCCTGGGGATGCCAGAACCAGCCGGGACGGATGGACATGTTGATCTCAGCCGGCACAAAGGTCAGTCCCCGGGAATACAAAATATTGCCTAAAGTACCCAGCTCCGCCTCCGTGTTGTAGATCCAGGAGAGATCTCCCTCATCCGCCAGAGGTCCGGGACCGGTCTGTACCTCCCCATAGGGACAAAGCTCTGAGGGCACCACAGACCACTCCGCATGCCGGGCTTTCCCCGCCTCGTTGCCGCACCAGCGCACATCCGGGCCCCGGTCGTTAAAGATCACCGCATTGGGCTGACAGCGGCGGATCAGGTCAATGTAGGCGGGAAAGTCGTAGATCTGTTTCTTTCCGTTCTTACCCTCTCCGCAGGCATTGTCAAACCAGACGTAAAAGATGTCTCCGTACTCCGTCAGCAGTTCCTCCAGCTGCCGGCAAAAGTATGTATTGTACTCCGGGGTGCCGTAATACCGGGAGTTCCGGTCCCAGGGAGAAAGATAAAATCCAAACTTAATCCCGCCTCTGCGGCAGGCCTGTGCTGCCTCCCGCACGATATCCCTCCGGCAGGGACTGTTCTTTACGGAATGTTCCGTATACCGGGAGGGCCAGAGGCAAAAGCCGTCGTGATGCTTGGCGGTAAGCACCATTCCCTTCATCCCGGCTTTTTTCACCGCCTCCACCCACTGGTCGCAGTCCAGCTTCTCCGGGTTAAAGATCTCCTCCTTTTCCGTCCCCAGTCCCCACTCCCGGTTGGTGAAGGTGTTGGGACCGAAATGGATAAAGGCATACATCTCCAGATCAAACCATTCCAGCTGCCGTTTCGAGGGGACTACTCCCGCAGCCTCATGCAAAAAGTCAATCATGGGTTTTCCTTTCTAAAGCTCTCCGTCAGGGCTTCTGCATCCACTATACTAAAATCACCCGGGATTTTCAATGTCTG
>CAZJYM010000250.1:0-4757 GCA_964550245.1 uncultured Blautia sp.
TGGTTTCAAAGACCACAAAAGGAGGCGTAGGGGTATGCGTATACTGCTTGCGGAGGACGAGCGTTCCCTTTCCCGGGTACTGGTTACAATCTTTAAGAAGAACAACTATTCGGTGGATGCCGTTTACAACGGGACGGATGCCTTAAACTACCTGCAGTCGGGAAACTATGATGTGGCGGTGCTGGACATCATGATGCCGGAGATGGACGGGATCACGGTGTTAAAGAAGGTGCGGGCCCAGGGAAACCAGATCCCCATTCTCATGCTGACGGCCAAGGCGGAGGTGGATGACCGGGTACTGGGCTTGGACAGCGGAGCCAATGACTACCTTCCCAAGCCCTTTGATACCAAGGAGCTTCTTGCCAGGCTCCGGGCCATCACCAGAAACCAGATCACGGCGGATACCAAGCTGCATATGGGAAATATCTCCCTGGACAGATCCACCTTTGAGCTCTCCTCCCCTTCCGGAAGCTTCCGTCTGGCCAACAAGGAGTTTCAGATGATGGAGTTTCTCATGTCCAATCCCAGACATGTGATCTCCTCCCAGCGGTTTATGGAAAAGATCTGGGGCTATGATTCGGATGCAGAGATCAACGTGGTATGGGTGTACATCTCCTACCTCCGCAAGAAACTCACCGCATTACATGCCAATGTGGAGATCAAGGCCTACCGCAATGCCGGGTACTCCCTGGAGGAACAGGTATGATCCGCCGGTTAAAGATCAAGTTTATTGTACTGGCTCTCTCAGCTCTCTTTATTCTCCTCTCCGTGATTGTGGCGGGCATGAATCTGCTGAACTACCGGGAGGTGGTGGGGGAAGCCGACATGATTCTCTCTCTTCTTTCCCAAAACCAGGGTACCTTTCCGGATCCGGAGGAAGAAATTGATGAATGGCTTCCCCCCGACATGTCCCCGGAGATTCCCTTTGAAACCCGTTTTTTCTCTGTATTGGTGGATGAAGCCGGAGAGACGGCTCATATCGATACGGGAAGTATCCGGGCTATTGATTCCGGTACTGCCGACCGGTATGCCCGGGAAGTGCTGGAGGGATCCAGGGACAGGGGATTTGTAGGGGCCTACCGCTACCAAAAGATGGAGGAACCGGAGGGTATGAGGATCACCTTCCTGGACTGCGGCAGAAAGCTGGATCTCTTTCAAAACTTTGTCATTTTCAGCGTGAGCATGTCTTTACTGGGCTATCTGATCACCGCCGTAGTCATCTGCTTCTTTGCCGGCAGGTTCATCCGTCCCGTGGCGGAGAGCTATAACAAGCAGAGGAGATTCATTACCGATGTGAGCCATGAGATCAAAACCCCTCTCACCATTATCAGTGCCAATGCCGATGTGTTAAAGATGGATATGGGTGAGAACGAATGCCTGGAGGACATCCAGCAGCAGACGAAGAGACTTACCGGGCTTACCAATGATCTTGTCTACCTGGCCCGGATGGATGAATCGGAGGACGGGGTACAGATGATCGAGTTTCCGGTATCCGATGTGGTACAGGAGGCTGCCGCTCCCTTTAAGGCTCTTTCCCAGGCTCAGAACAAGGAACTCAATCTCTCCATCCAGCCCATGCTCTCCATGAGGGGAAACAACCCGGCCATCTTTCAGCTGGTATCCATCCTGCTGGATAATGCTCTCAAGTATTCCCCCGGGGAGAGCCGGATTGATCTTAAATTTGAAAAGCAGAACCGCAAGCTGGTCCTGTCCGTAAAAAACACCTCCCTGCTTCCCATCACCTCCGAAAACCTGCGGCATGTGTTTGACCGCTTCTACCGGACAGATCCCTCCCGCAACTCGGAGACCGGAGGTCACGGCATCGGTTTATCCCTGGCTCAGGCCATTGTCAATGCCCACAGCGGAAAGATCACCGCCAGTTCCCCCGATGGAAAGACCTTTCTTGTCACCGCTGCTTTTCCGGCATAAACCCTGTTCCAAACAGGGTAATTCCCTGTTGAAAACCCCCAGACTTGGGGTATAATGAGAAAAAACAAAACAGGAGGAGGTGGAACGGATGGAATTTAGATATGATACCCAGCTCTTGATAGAGGGCCATGATCTGGATGAGGATGCGATCGGAGACTATATCCGGGAAAACATGAAGGGGGACTGTCTGCTGGCAGTGGGAGATGAGGATCTGATCAAGATACACTTTCACACCAATGAGCCCTGGAAGGTGCTGGAATACTGCTCCACACTGGGAGAGATCTACGACATCGTGGTGGAGGACATGGACCGTCAGACCAGGGGATTAAAGGGATGACAGATCAGAAACACAAAAAACACAAAACATAAAGGACACAAAATACAAAGAAGCAAAACATAAAGAACCAAAACACAAAGAAGCCCCGCCCTCCGTTTCGGAGGGCGGGGCCTTTAAAACAAAACAAATAAAAAAAACGAAATAAAATAAAAACATCATTTCCTGCAGAAAAAGGCCACAGCCACAGCTCCCGGTCCCACATGGGTACCGATGGTGCTGCCAATAAGACAGGTATGCAGATCCTCCTCATGTCCCTCATAGAGTGACTGACTGTCCCGGAGATACTTCTGTAAAAGATCATCCGAGAGACCGCTGTAGGCCAGGCAGCAGGGCAGATCGAAGTTGATGCCGTTCTTTTCCACAAACTTGCGCAGCAGGTTGTTGCCGTTTTTTGAACCCCGGGCCTTGCCCACAAGCACCACTTCTCCCTTTTCCACCGCTACCACAGGTTTGATGGAGAGAAGTTCCCCGGCAAAAGCCAGGGTGGGGGAGATGCGGCCTCCCTTTTTCAGGTACTCCAGGGTGTCTAAAAGAGCCAGAAGCCGGATCTTTTCCTTTTCTTTGTCCAGCTCCTGCTGGATTTCCTCCGCATTCAGGCCCTGATCCCGCAGTCTCACTGCCAGAAGCACCAGGATCTGTTCTCCCACGGATACGTTCAGGCTGTCTACGATGCGGACTCTTCCTTCAAACTCTTCGGCAGCGGAAAGGGCAGCGGCGAAGGAACCGGAAAGTTTGGAGGAGAGGGTGATGCAAAGAGCCTCATCTCCTGCCGGCAGGTTATTCCGGAACACTTCTGCGTACTGAAAGGGTGTGATCTGACTGGTGTGGGGAAGCTTATCCGTGGTGGAAAGTTTGGAGTAAAATTCCTGCCGGGAGAGTGTCACACCGTCCAGATACTCCTTCGTGCCAAACATAGTGGACATGGGAATCACTGTGATACCCAGCTCCCTGGCCTTTTCCTGCGTGATATCTGATGCGGAATCCGTAAAAATCTTAACAGCCATATGCGCCTCCTTGAGTTTTTCAGCACAGTGTGTGCTGAAACGTTTTAAAAAAAGCGCCGCCCTGCGGCGCTTTTGACTATGATTTCATTCCATTTAAAAACAGCCGGAAGGAATAGCGGAAACTCTCTACTGCCTCCTCTTCAGGAAGTTCCCTGGTGAGAGCGTCTGCATTGTATCCCCGGATGAAACACCAGATGGCATAGCTGACCGCATCCGGATCCAGGTCAGGTTTCACCAGTCCCCGGTTTTTACCCAGCTGGATAAACTCCCGTATCTGTTCCTGCCACCACCTGTAATTCTCTTCTGACAGGCTGTCCTTGGCAAAGATGTACTGGCTCAGACCGATTTTAAGCTTGTAGGAGAGAGTAAGAGTCCCGGCGGCAATGTCCTCCATCTGCTGGAAGAAATCTCCCTCCGGATCAAAGCGGTTCAGGATGCTCTGTCTCATCCGTACGGCCAGATCCTGATAGACGATGCCGAGTACCTCTTCTACGTTGTGGAAGCGGTTGTAGAAGACCCGGTTGGTTACTCCTAAGGTGCGGATGATTCTGCTGACCGTCACCTCTTCAATTCCCTCATTCATGGCCAGATCTGCCGCTGTTTCCACGATCCTTTCACTCATCTCATCATGAATGAGAAGTTCGTCCCTGGACATCTCCCCACTTCCTTTCAGCACAACCTGTGCTGAAATATAACATAGTCTTTCCCTGTTGTCAAGGAGAAAGAGACAAAAAGAACCGGACTGGGAAACCAGTCCGGTTCTTTTAAAGCTGTCATAAGTTCCACATATCCATCTGCCTTCAGATCAGGAGGAAACTTTACGGAATGGAAGTGACCTTCCTTCTCTCCCTCTCCAGGCTGATGACTTGGGAATTTTAACTTATTTTGTAGCTGTGGTGGCGGTAACGCCCTTCTTGTCGATACGACCCTTCACGTTCTTCTTGTTTACCTTGCGGTAAGCACGAACGGTGTAGGTGTACTCTTTACCGGCATCAACCTTCTTGTCGGTGAAGGAGGTAGCTTTGGCAGATACGGTTCCAACACGCTTCCAGGCTCCGTCAGCGGTCTTTCTCAGAACGATGTATCCGTTTGCTCCGGCTTTCTTCTTCCAGGTTACCTTGATGGCAGTACCGGTTCCGGTAGCTTTCTTCAGAACAACCTTGCCAAGAATGGTCTTTCCGGTGATTCCGGTTTCATTAAACTTGCTTCCTTCCAGAGTCTCGCCTTCTCCTCTGTAAGCGCTTACAGTGTAGGTGTAGGTCTCTCCGAAAGTAACGGGTTTGTCTACATAGGAGGTGGCGGGAGCCTTAACGGTACCCACAGTAGTCCACTCGGTATCCTGCGGTCCCTTTCTCAGAATGTTGTATCCGTCTGCGCCTTCTACAGCAGTCCAGGTAATCTTAATCTTGTTGTATCCTGCAGAGGTGGCCTTTCCAAGCACTGGCTCAGCAAGAAGCTTTTCACCTACAGTCTCTCTGGTTTCTACA
>CAZJYM010000251.1:0-4749 GCA_964550245.1 uncultured Blautia sp.
GATCCCGGCCAGCCTCTTCCCGAGACTGAGCTTGTAGGAGTCAAGGAAGTAGCTCCCGGCACCATGGAATTAACCTGGACTCCTGTTTCAGGAGCTGAAGGCTATCGCGTTTACAGAAAGCTTGTAAATGGAAGCACCTGGGAGAGAATCGGAACCGTAGAAGCCGGTACGGAGACATTCACCGACAATACGGCAGCTCCTGGACAGTACTATGTTTACACCGTTCGTGCATACCGCGGAAATGAACTTGGCGGTTATGACAAGGGCGGAGTCAGCAACATTGTCATCCCCGAAGTGGTTGACATGAAAGACGCAACAGCCACTACCAGCGGAAACATCCGCCTGTCCTGGACAACGACAGAGGGTGCGGACGGATACATCGTTTACAGAAAGGCCGCCGGAACCGGCTGGACCAGACTGACCAAGACAACCGGCAGCGAGGTTACCTTCACGGATAACACCGCAGAGCTTGGTGTGAAGTATCGCTACACCATCCGCGGATACCGTATGGAAGGAACCACGGAAGTCTTAAGCTCTTCACGTGAAAAAGGCATCACAGCCAAGGTGCCCTTCGATCCGGTAGTGGGCGTGTCCATCGCTCCGTCCGGAAGCAACAGAAACACCATCTCCTGGAAGGCTGTTACCGGAGCTACCGGTTATCAGATCTCCTGCAAGGAAGGCGAGGCCGGCAAGTTCGCCAGAGTCGCCGGTGTGAGACGCAGCTTCAGCTACGAACACAAGGGACTGCAGTCCGGAACCACCTACTACTACAGGATCCGCCCGTTCCGCAAGGTAACCCTGGGTGGAAAAACCAAGTATGTGTACGGTGCCTGGACTGAGATTCAGGGTGTGACAGCCAAGTAAATAATGACAGATTTAAGGCGCACAGGAAACTGTGCGCCTTTTCTTTTTTCTTACTTGTGTTTTCTGTTTTGTTTTTTGCTTTTTGAGGCCGACTTTTTGGACATTAAGAACCCCGGGCCTTCCGGCCCGGGGTTCTTGTATTTGCTTTTCTTCTTCGTTTGCTTTTCTACTTCGTGTCTGCTTTTTCTTCTTCCTGTTTACTCTTTTTCTTCCTATTTAAATATGGCTTATTTCGGCTGCTTCGCCCGGTTCTCTTAATACTCCGGCTCAATCAGCCCGTAGGTGTTGCCCTTGCGCTTATAAACCACATTCACCTGGTCGGTCTCCGCATTGCAGAAGACGAAGAAGTTGTGGCCCAGCAGCTCCATCTGTACACAGGCGTCTTCCGGGTACATGGGCTTGATATCAAACTTCTTGGTACGGATGATCTTCACATCCTCGCCCTCATCGTAATCATTCTCCAGAAAGGCCTGCTGAAAGTTGCCGCCGCTCTGCTTCCTGTCCACGATCTTGTTCTTATATTTGCGAAGCTGGCGTTCGATTACCTCCTCCACCAGGTCGATGGATACATACATGTCATTGCTTACCTGCTCGGAACGGATGATGTTGCCCTTTACAGGGATGGTAACTTCAATCTTCTGCCGTTCCTTCTCCATGCTCAGGGTGACGATCACGTCCGTATCCGGGGTGAAGTACCGCTCCAGCTTCCCCAGCTTGTCCTGGACGGCAGTGCGAAGTCCGTCTGAAATTGGGAGATTCTTCCCGCTTATGATAAAATTCATGCTATCATCTCCTTATTTTTGATAAACTTCATTATAGCACAGGATCTGTAAATTTGATATACCTTGAGAGAAATTTCGGATTTTTTTCTGTAAGACTGCCGGAAGGGGCCCCGGAGAGGGGGTTCATGTTCATTCAATAATACAAAGAATTTTGTAGACGTTCCCAACTTCATTGTGCTAAAATAATAAAAGGTGTTTCTGTACAAAATGCAGAGGCGGGAAAGGAAAATCCTTATGAAAATAGGAATGACAGAACTTCTCCTGGTGTTTATCGTGGCTCTCCTGGTGATCGGCCCGGATAAGCTTCCCTACTATGCCAGAAAGCTGGGGGAAGCCCTGAGACAGTTCCGGAAGTACTCGGATGACGCCACCAGGGATATCCGGGAGAGCATTGTAGAACCCCTGGAGGAGGCCCAGGAGCCCTTCCGGGAGGCCATGGAACCTCTGGAGGATCTGGACCGGTCCGTGCGGGACAACGTAAAGGATGTGCAGGATTCCCTGAACAACCTGGGAAAGCCTAAAAAGAAAAAGCCGGAAGAAGCCCCGGAAAAGTCGGAATCCACCGAAGCCTCTGATGAGTCACCCGAATCGGAGATGGAGCGTCTCTCCAGGGAGATGGAAGAACTGCAGAAACGTATGGATGAACTGAAGGGAAAGGAGGAATCCGCATGAAGATTGGAACCACTGAGCTTCTGATCCTGCTGGCCGTGGTGGTGATCCTTTTTGGACCCACCCAGATCCCCAAGCTTACCAAGATGTTTGGCAAAAGCATAAAGGGATTTAAGGAAGGACTGGGAGAAGAGGAGGACAAAGAGAAAGGTTCGGACGGGGATGCCGGGAAGGACTGAATCCGGAAGGAAAAGCCGGAGAGAGAATCCTGAGAAAAACATGACTCTCTCCGGACACCTGAAGGAGATGCGCAACAGACTGATCGTCTGTCTGGTCGTACTCTTTCTCACCATGCTTCTGGGAATCCGCCTGGCGCCGGATCTGGTGCAGCTGCTGCTGGACATTGGGGAGCAGTATTCCTATCATTTCGTCTATCTGGCTCCCCAGGAGATGCTGATGCAGTACTTCTCCGTGGCCTTCATCATGGCGGTCTGCCTTTCCATGCCCGTGATTCTCTATGAAATATGGGCTTTTGTGAGCCCCGGACTTCGGAAGAACGAAAACCTCTTTTTTGTTCTGGCCCTGGTCTTCGGGCTTATCTGCTTTTGCGGAGGCGTTTATTTCGCCTACCGGGTGATGCTGCCCTTCATGCTCTACTTTCTCATCACCTTAAGTTCCGGCACCGGTGTGGAGTCGGCCGTCAGCGTACAGAACTATATCAGCTTTCTCATGACCATCTTTGTGATCTTCGGGGTGGTGTTTGAACTTCCGGTGCTGTCCGTGCTTCTCACCCAGATGAATCTGCTGAAGGTGGAATGGATGAAAAAGGGCCGGAAGTTTGTGATTGTGCTGATCTTCTTCATCGCGGCGGTGATCACCCCTCCGGATGTGCTCTCTCAGGTGATGGTGGCGGTGCCCATGATCATCCTGTACCAGGTCAGCATTATCCTCTGTACCTTTTTTAAAAAGCTTCGTAAGCCTTAGCTGGACTGTATTTATTTTTTTTATAAAGTGAGGAATGAAAAATGGCGAATAATGAGATTTCAAGAAGAACCTTTATCAAGGGACTGGCGGCCGGCGCCGCCAGTGTAGCCACCCTTGGCGTGCTTCAGGGAGCGGAGCATGTGGTCACCACCAGGGCCGAGAAGAAAGCTGCCGAGCAGGCGGCTGAACTGGGGGGCCCTGCCGGAACCTTTACTCCCGGCACCTACTCTGCCAGCGCCAGGGGAATCAACGGGGACGTGACGGTTACCATGACCTTCAGCGAGACCAACATCACAGACGTTCAGATCGATGCCTCCGGGGAGACTCCGGATATCGGCGGAGCGGCCGCGGAGGAGATGAAGACGAAGATCATGGAGGCCCAGACCTACGACGTGGACGGAGTCTCCGGAGCCACCGTCACCTGTGATGCCATCCGCCAGGCCGCTGCGGACTGCTTCTCCCAGGCTACCGGAGAGGAGATTGTGCTGGCAAGCAAAGACGAGGGCGGAAGCAGCGACTGGCTGGGAACAGCCCCGGAAATCGCCGAGGATCAGATCACCGAGACTCTGGATACGGAAGTGCTGGTGGTGGGATGCGGAAGCGGGGGCTGGATCGCCGCCATGACCGCAGCCCAGGAAGGGGCCAAGGTGCTGGTGGTGGAAAAAAGAGAGACGCCCACCGGTATCCGTCATGACATCGGAGCCATTGATTCAAAACTTCAGCAGGAATCCTTTAAGGAATTCCCCCAGTTTAAGATAGACAAGATGCAGGCCTTACAGGAGATTGTCCGTTACGGCTCCGGATACGTGGATTCCAACCTTATCAAGGTGTGGATCAATGAGTCCGCGGAGATGGTGGACTGGCTCACCGACATGTTTGAAAAGGACGGAAGATTCCGCATGGACTTTGAGGGAGGCGTGGGGAATCTGGATGATCCCGGAAGAGATAAGGGCTATGCCACCGGACATTCCCCCAATACCACCGATAAAGCCGGGGAAGGAGATACCACCGAATCCGTCTTCCAGGATGTCTGTGATGAGTACGGGGTGGAGTGGAAACTCTCCACAGCCCTGGTAAAACTGGATCAGGACGATAGCGGAAAGGTAACCGGCATCATCGCCCAGGATCAGAATGACCAGCACTACATCCGTGTCAATGCTTCCAAGGGTGTGATCATGGCCACGGGAGGATATGCCACCAACACCGACATGATGCTGGCCCTCCAGCCCATGACCATGAAGATGAAGATCAACGTCCCCATGGGTTCCACCTGCGACGGTTCCGGAATCAAGGCCATGATGTGGGCAGGGGCAGCCCTGGATCCCACCCATGCCTCCATGATGTTCAACCGCTGCAGCTGTCTGCCCACGGAGACGGCCGGATATCAGACCAACGGCAAGTGGTACTGGTTCGGGGAACAGCCCTTCCTGAAGGTGAACCTGAAGGGGGAGCGGTTCTGCAACGAGTCCGGTCCCTATGAGTTTATGCTGCATTCCATGTACATGCAGCC
>CAZJYM010000252.1:0-2229 GCA_964550245.1 uncultured Blautia sp.
CAAATCCGTTGCTGTTTTGCTCTCTCCATGCTGCAGTGTGAACTCCGCAACTCCATCCGTGAATGTCATTTCCCCATAGATTCCGTTAATCGACTCATCACTCAAAGTGACTTTGAAAACCCATTCTCTGTTCAGGTCCCCATCGGTACCTTCGACAGTCTTGCTGACAGTCAAAGATCCGCCCGGCTTATTGTTGGTGCACTCCGCAAGTGCAGTTCCATCGTCTGGAATGGTACCTTCCCCACTCTCTCCAGTCCCAGTCCATGTGGTGGTATAGCCTTCCTGGTTTGCTTCCGTTTCCGTCACGGTATATTCGATTCCCGCAGGAAGATTTGCGGCACTTTTACTCTCCCCGTGCTTTAAGGTAAACTCGGCTACACCGCCGATGAATGTCATATCACCATGGGTGCCGTTGACACTTTTGTCACTTAGAGTAACCGTGAAATGCCACTCTTTGTCTTTATCTCCGGCACTGCCGGTGACCGTCTTGGAGACAACCAGGCTGTCAGCCGGATTCTTGTTGGTAAACTGAGCCTCTGATGTAGTACCGCCGGTAATCGTACCCTCTTCACCGGAAGGGATAGTGCCGTATCCTTTCTCATTCGCTTCCGCTTCCGTTACGGTGTAGGTGATGCCTGCAGGCAAATCTCTTGCGGTCTTGCTTTCTCCGTGTTTCAGTGTGAATTCTGCGACTCCGTTGATGAAGGTCATCTCTCCAAAAGTGCCGTTGATTCCGTCATTGCTTAGCTTGACAGTGAAATGCCAGTCCTTATTCTTGTCCCCCTTATCGCCCGTTACCGTCTTGGAAACAGTGAGATTACCGGTCTGGTAGATGTTCGTGAAGGAAGCTGAATCGGGGTCTGCTGCCGGCTCTTTCGAAGAGGTATATGTGACATCCCCGATTACCAGCCCTTTGTCGTTTTCCATTGTTACAGGAACCTTTACAGTCCACTCCGCATCGTCTGACTGCCAGTTCTCATTCTCAGATACCTCGGTGATCTTAAAGGTGAAGGTTCCAGGCCTGGTGAAGATGATATCATCAAATTCCAGGGATTGGATGTCTCCATTGACGATTTTATTTGCAGATACGGTCAGGACAGTATTTTCAGGCATCTTTACACCCTCATACTGGCCCTCATCTCCGTCTTCTGTCAGCTGGAAGGCAAACTCTGTCTTCTCCAGATCCTGTAAGTCGATAACAGGAAGACCCTTCACGGCCTTGATTACCTGCGGGCGATAGGTGCTTGATATCGGCTCATTTTTAAAAGGATAGAACTGAATGGTTCCGCTGGAAATGTTCAGCCTTTCACAGTTGTCAATGTTCTCACCCTGATACTTCTGATCAATGACAAAATAGTGGGGGTTCGTATCTAGCTGGTATCCTGCGGGTGCTTTTGTCTCCGTGATGCAGAAAACCTTGTCCAGCTCGGAGGATCTGGAAATGGTATACAGTGTAACCCCGGCATAATCAGGTGTTCCCAGTTTCCAGTCTAGATCGGCCGTATTCCCCTCTTTTGTAAATTTACCCCCTTCAAAGGTGCCATAGGTAATGTCAAACTCTGCCCCGTCAAGAAGCTTATACTTGCCAGTCTGAGCGTACTTCAGGATACGGAAGACGGTAGTATCCGATGTGGCCTCTCCGCTTCCCTTTTTTACCTCGTAGCTTTCCACAGATTTCACGGCCTCAAAGCTGGTCTCATCAATGTACATTGTGACGGAATTTTCAGCGGCACCCGAACTCAGGTGATTCCCCACATCTGCCATGATTCTGGCCCAGTAGCTCAGTTTACAGTGAGTGCCGTCCGGAATGTCCGTCAGTTCAAGCACGTTTGTTGCGGGATCGTAATTCAGCGTGAAATTCACCTCAGCCTGAGTATCCACATTTTTGAGCCTGACGCTGTCCGGGAACACCGCAAGACCGCTGCCCATCCGATCCACCAGCTTCACCGTGGCGTTCTCATCGTAGGGATCTTCCAGTTTCGCCGCATTGACATCGATCTCAAAGTAGGCATTCAGCTTCCCGTCTGTGATGCCAAATTTATCAAATCCTTCCAGATCGGAACTCTCTTTATATTCTGCATTCTTGCTGAGGATGCTGACGGGATAGACGGCTTCCGCCTGTGCCTCCAGGGGTGTTCCCATAACCGTTCCGGAAACGGTGTTTGTAAATTTGACTTCGAATCCTCCATTTCCGTCCGAGTTCACATCTTCACTGTGAATTTCGCTGGA
>CAZJYM010000252.1:2329-4741 GCA_964550245.1 uncultured Blautia sp.
GTCAGATCAAAGGATGACGTATCCCCTGATCCCAGCACCTGGAAAAACGGATCCCCCGTCACCGTTACATGCCAGATAAATCTCCCGGCTGAATCGACATATTCTCCGGTTTTTACCAGTCCCGGCGGATTATGTTTCTTACTGGTATCCTCCGCATGGTTAGTCCCTCCGGCAAAGGTCAGATCCGCATCATTCGTCCAGGCGGTCCCTCCCGGAGAAACTGAGCTGTTGTCCCCGTTGACTCCTTCCGTTTCCAGCTCCAGGATGAATTCTTTTCCCAGATACTGCTCCTCCACACTGTCTGCAATGGTGATCCGGAATCCTCTGTCCGTATCCTCCACCGTAAGCCAGGGCACAGATGCAGGATCGATGGTTACTTCCTGCCCGTCCAAAACAGCCTTTACCCGGAGGCTGCCCTTTACATAGCGGTGGATCAGGCCTGAATCTCCCTGGACAGGTGTATCTTCAATCACCACATCTCCCTGAAATTTATCTCTGGGCAGAGTTGTCCTGATCTCCCAGAGCATCCTTCCATCATCAGTAAACTGGAGGAAGTGCTTGCTGAGAGGCAGCATACGTGGTACACCGTTCTCCGAATTCACTCCGGCATGAAGCCCGTTCCAGGAAACTTCATTGGTAAAGGGTCCTGTCGCTCCCTCCCGTATTCTGGTCCGGTAGACCAGCACATAGGTCCAGCTGTTATCAGAAGCCCTCACCGGCTCATTGAAATCTTCCAGTGTAAAGTCTTTCTCCTTTATATCGACAGTTGTGCCGTCCTCCTGGATCAGGTCCTGACCTTCTCCGAGAATGTCATGGAAGGCACTCAGAAATCCGGATTGTTCAAGGACCTGTTTCAGTTCCCCATCCGAAAGGTTATCCAGTTTCCCGTAGCTGCCCGTATTGAATTCAATCTTCCACTCAACGGTGTCATAATCAACCACAGCCCCTGTTTTTTTCAGGCTGGGAGGATTGATCGAGGAAGAGGTGGATTTATCCAGGCTCCCTTTTTCCCCGGGAGTTTCGTAGGTTCCTGTCAGATGGTTATTGATTGTCGTCTGGGCCAGACGATCGATATCTTCTAATTCCACTGCAACATCATAGGTGATCCGTATCCTTTCTCCAGCCTCATACCAGCCATAAAGCTTCAGCCCAAAATCTTTCCCGGAGGCCCCGGGTCTGGTCTCATAGTAGCGTCCTCCCTCTACAGGAGTGTCGGGCAGGGGACTGTACTGGACATTGTTGCCATCGGCAGAACCGTATTCGACCTTTAAGTCTTTTGGCAGCCCGTTCTGAAATCCAAGGCTTTTCTCCAGTCCGCTCATCACATCCGTCAGATCAATGTCTCCGGCTCTTCCACTTTTTACGGTAATCTCGATCGTCACAGGGGAATGGAATCTGCCGTCTTCTCCCAGACTGAACTGGCCGGACCGCTTGGTCGTTTCCAGTACCGTATCGTCAAACTTCTGGGTGAAGGAAAATTCCTTGCCTGCAATCCTGAACTCCCTCACCGTCTCGGACATGGTGGGATCCATGGACAAACGGCCGCTTAGTGTCACATCAAAGGTCCTGTTCAGAGCGCTCTGAAACGGTCCCTCTTCGAAGTGGATGTGGAGCCGGTTTCCCTCCAGGGCCCAGGTACCCACTTCCTGACCGGTTTGATCATATATCTTTCCGGATCCTTCACCGCCGAAGATAAAATCTTCTCCCAGATCCACATATACGTCTCCCAGTCTGCCGTCCTCCAGCACATCGCTTCCATAATTTTCACCGGGCCAGTGAAAGTCCACTTCCACCGTATCGCCCTCGTGATACTCCATCCCCGGCTGGTATTCCGCCCCGTTGACCTTCAGGGTAATCCTGGGAGGTCCCGGATCGATGATTTCTTCCTCCCCGGGAACCTGTTCCTCCGCGGCACTTTCCATCAAAACAAACTGGGAAGTGCCGATGGTGATGATGCGGCTGTCTTCCTCTCCCCCGGGAAGTTCTTCTATACCGGGCTCCTCCATGCCGGGGTCGTCCATACCGGGATCATCTCCTGCGGGTTCTTCCGACAGGCTTCCCGAAAGAAGAAGCTCCACCCGTCTTTGCGTTCCTGTACTGCGAAACTCCTCCCCAAAGGCGATGTGCAGCGTATTGGTTCCCTCATCAATGATCCAGGAGCCATAGTCTTCAGTACCGGACATCTGGTCAAAGATGAGATCCGTACCCAGCTCAAAGGCCACATCCTCCAGGGTTCCCTCCGGAAAATAGTCTCCCTCTCCCGGCCATACCAGGCGTACACCGATTTTCATGCCCTCCTGGTACACTGCACTGCTGCCGGAACTGTATTCCACCTCATCCAGCAGCAGGGTAACCGCCGGATCTCCGGGAGAAACCGATTCTGCCTCCGGTTCTTCTGTAATCTCAGGAGTC
>CAZJYM010000253.1:0-4724 GCA_964550245.1 uncultured Blautia sp.
GCCTTTGCCATGATCATGAGCGATGCGGCCTTTGGAAAGGATGCTCCCGTACGGTCTGTGAAAGACCTTTCCCGGATCCGGGTGGGAGATATTGTGGGAATCAACAATGGAAAACATACTGTGATTGTGCTTGAAGTGAAGGAAAACAGCGTCATTGTGGCGGAAGGCAATTATAACAGTTCCATCCACTGGGGACGTGAGATCTCCCTGGATGAGATCAAAAGTACCTTTTCAGGAATGTGTACCAGGTATCCGGATTAAGAATGAGGGGACGGCGGAGCCGTCCCCCTTCTTTTCATTCAGGGATTATGGGAAAAGGCGGTAAATTGATTTGGAACCTGGAAAATGGATTTCGGATTCATGGTAAGGAGAATCAGCATGTGTAAAAAGTTTGCAGACAGGATAAAAATCCTGGTGATCAGCCTTCTTCTGGTGGTTCTGCCCGTGCAGACGGTATGGGTAAGTGCCGCGGAGCCTTTAACTGCCGCAGAGAGCATCGGTACAAAGCCTTCTCTCAACAGAAAGAAACTCATTCTTGAGAAGGGACAGTCTTTCCGGCTTAAAATCACCGGCACCACCGCCAGGTCCTGGAAGAGCTCCAAACCGGCAGTGGCAGCCGTGGGATCCAAAGGTCTGGTAAAAGCCAAAAAGCCGGGGACAACGGTTATTTCCTGCAGGGCAGCCAATGGAAAGACTTACAGGTGCACAGTAACGGTGCGCAAAGCAGCACCTTCGGAGGAGCAGGTCTACAAGGCTCTTATCGCCATGAAGGCCAAGTATCCGGAAGGCATGCACTGGACCAACGCCAACTGGTATGTGTGGTATGATTATGATGGTTATGACACTTTCACCGGAATGGGCTGCGTGGCCTTTGCCATGATCATGAGCGATGCGGCCTTTGGAAAGGATGCTCCGGCACGGCCTGTGAAAGATCTCTCCCCGATCCGGGTGGGGGATATTCTGAGAATCGACAATGGCAGACATACTGTGATTGTGCTTGAGGTGAAGGAAAACAGCGTCATTGTGGCGGAGGGCAACTATAACAGCTCCATTCACTGGGGACGGGAGATCTCCCTGAACGAGATCAAAAGCACCTTTGTGGAGAGGATTACCAGGTATCCGGATTAAGACAGGCAATTTCGCAGATCTGGCACCCTGATCACAAAAAATGACAGGATTTCTCGTCCGGGTAGGAAAGGCCTTTTTTCTGAATTTTGTCCTTTTTTTCATTCAGGGATTGATTATGGGAAAAAGGCGTGGTAAATTTATCTGGAACCGGGAAAAAGGTTTCGGATTCATGGCAAGGAGAACTGGCATGTGTAAAAAGATTAAAGACAGGATAAAAATCCTGATGATCAGCCTTCTTCTGGTGGTTCTGCCCGTGCAGACGGTGCCGGTAAGTGCAGAGGAGCCTGTAGCAGCAACAGAGAGCAGTAGTACAAAGGTTCATCTCAACAGAAAGAAACTTACCCTTGAGAGGGGACAGTACCGCATGCTTAAAATCATCGGCTCCACCGCCATATCCTGGGAAAGCTCCAAACCGGCGGTGGCAAAGGTGGGCCTGCGAGGCCTGGTAAAAGCCAAAAGGCCGGGTACAGCGGTTATTTCCTGCAAGGCAGCCAACGGAAAGACCTATAAGTGCACAGTAACGGTGCGCAGACCGGCGGCAACACCCACGCCCACGCCTGTGCCCCCGACACCCACTCCTACTCCTGTCCCGGCACCTTCAGAAGAAGAGGTCTATAATGCCCTTATCGCCATGAAGGACCAGTATCCGGAAGGCATGCGCTGGACCAATGATAATAAGTATACATGGGATAAGGAAAACTGTAACTTCACCGGAGAGGGCTGCCTGGCCTTTGCAATGATCATGAGCGATGCAGCTTTTGGAAAGGATGCGCCTGTTCGCTCCGTGAAGGATCTTTCCAAAGTCCGGGCGGGTGATATTCTGGTATACAAGAACGGCTGCTTTATCGTGATTGTGCTTGAGGTGAAGGAAAACAGCGTCATTGTGGCGGAAGGCAACTATTATAACAGCCAGATCGTTTCGTGGGGGCGCGAGATCTCCCTGGATGAGATCAGATATACCTTTGAGGAGATGTATACCAGGTATCCGGATTAAGAAATGAGGGGATGGGATATGCCGTCCCTTCTTTCCATGTCCTGTGCTGTTGTGGAGAAATACCTGTTGCCTCTTTGATGAAAAAATGATATGATAGCACCCGTAGAACAAAGACAGCTTTTCCCCTGCCCGGAACGGGCAGGGGAAAAGATCTGAGACTGGAATAGCGGGGGGAGCTGAATAATGAGAGACTATGTGATCACAACCGACAATGGTTCCGATCTTCCCCAGGAGTACCTGGAGAAGCACCATATCGGCTGTACGTATTTGAGTTACGTCCTGGACGGAGTCAGTTACACGCACGAGAATTTTCTGCCTGTGCATGAGTTTTATCAGAAGATGCGGAACGGATCCATGCCCACCACATCCCAGGTAAATCCTGATGACGCAAAGAAAATGATGACCCCCTATCTGGAGGCAGGAAAGGACATTCTGCACATTGCTTTTTCCTCGGGACTGAGCGGAACCTATCAGAACTGCTGTTCAGCCGCTGCGGAGCTGAGGGAGAAATTCCCGCAGCGCAGGATTGTGGTGCTGGATTCCCTGGCGGCTTCTCTGGGACAGGGTCTTCTGGTCCATTATGCGGTAATGAAAAAGGAAGCCGGACAGGACATGGATCAGGTAGCCTCCTGGGTGGAGGAGAACCGGAATCATCTGGTGCATGTGTTTACGGTGGATGATCTGAATCATCTGTACCGGGGCGGAAGAGTATCCAAAACCTCGGCGGTTCTGGGCGGCATACTGAATATCAAGCCCGTTCTTCACGTGGATGATGAGGGGAGACTGATTCCCATCGGAAAGGTCCGGGGAAGGAAAACGTCTCTTCTGGAGCTGGTCCGATACATGGATGAGAAGATCGGCAGCTACGCAGACAGCTGCGACACGGTGTTTATCAGCCACGGGGACTGCCTGGAGGATGCCCGGTTTGTGATGGAGAAAGTAAAGGAGAAGTATCCGGTCCGCACGGAACTCATCAATTCGGTGGGATCCATTATCGGAGCCCATTCCGGTCCGGGGACTCTGGCCTTGTTTTTCATGGGAGATACAAAATGAGTGAAACGGGAGAAGAGAGAAAAACCATTCTCATCGTGGATGACGTGGAGATGAACCGTGCTATCCTGGATGCCACGTTTTCTGAAGACTACAACATTCTGGAGGCCTGCAACGGCAGAGAAGCCCTGGAGATCATCAAAGAGAAGCAGGAACAGCTCTCTGCAGTTCTTCTGGATGTGGTGATGCCGGAGATGGACGGTTTCGGCGTGCTGGAGGAGATGAACGCCCTGGGACTGGTGAAGAAGATCCCCGTCTTTCTCATCACGGCGGAGAGTTCCGCCAACGTGATGAAGATGGGTTATGATCTGGGTGTGGTGGACATCATCGGAAAGCCCATCACCCCCTTCTTCATCCGGAGACGTATCGGAAACGTGATCAAGCTGAACAACATCGTCAATGAGCAGGAGGCCATGCTGAAGGAACAGGCCCAGGAGATCCAGGAGCTGAACAGATCCATCCTGGAGACGCTGGCCACCTCCATTGAGTTTCGGGACTGCGAATCCGGTGAGCACGTAATCCGCATGAGCGCGGTGACTCTGATCCTGTTAAAGGCTGTAAACCGTTACTTCCCCGAGCTGGGGGTGCCGGAGGAGGATCTCCAGTCCATTGCGGACGCGGCCATCTTACACGATGTGGGTAAGATCGCCATCCCGGATCAGATCCTCAACAAGCCCGGAAAGCTGACTCCCGAGGAGTTTGCCGCCATGAAGACACATACCCTGCGGGGATGCGAGCTTTTGGACCGGGTGCCCAAGATTAAGGAGAATCCCATCTATCACTATGCCTACGACATCTGCAGACACCACCATGAGCGCTGGGACGGAAGGGGATACCCCGACGGTCTCAAGGAGGACGAGATCACCATCTGGTCCCAGGTGGTATCCCTGGCGGATGTGTATGACGCTCTGGTGAGTGAGCGGGTTTACAAAAAGGCCTTTCCCCATGAGAAGGCGGTGCAGATGATCACCGACGGGGAGTGCGGAGCCTTCAATCCCATGATTCTGGAATGCCTGGGTCATGTGGAGAAGGATATCCGGGAGGCCTATGCGCATGTTTGAATAAGGAAGGCCCTGCTTAGCAGGGCCTTTTTTCATGCAGGTGGTAGAGATGATCCGGCCTGCCGGGTCAAACGTACGATATTACTAATAAATGTACGAATTTTACTATTTGGGGAGGAGAAGGACTGATAGAATAGCATTGTACCCGGAGGAAGACACATTCTCTCCTTCATCATGGAGACCGGGAAGCGGCAAACCTGCATGAGGGACTCCGCCATTTCCGGTTTCCGCTTTATCTTCTGTGCAGGGCAGGCAGGTTTGACACCCGGCCTGTCCTGTTAAAAGAACGTATTAAAACGGCAAACAAGCCGTATGGCGATGGCTCCTTCATCCGGTATGTTAACGGAGAATACCGGGGAGATGATGACATTGGCAGGTTCATGCACGATTTCAACTGCAGCGACGCCAATGACATGAATTTCGAGTCGATGGCGATCCGTACGAGATATTTGAAAGAAGATCCGAAGGGGGTTGGAAATGATGAGTAAGGC
>CAZJYM010000254.1:0-1611 GCA_964550245.1 uncultured Blautia sp.
GAAGAAGAAGGGGAATCACCGTGTTGACCTGGGAGGAGAACTATTTTGCAGGGGTGGGGGTACAGGAGCCGGAACTGATCCGGAAAAAGATTCAGGAGGGGAAGGATGTGCCCGGGATCTATCTGCTCACACTGCCCCGGAATCCCGAGAACGTGATGGAAATCCTGCCGGCGGTGAATCTGAACCAGTACAGCAGCCGGGAACTGTGTCCGAAGATCTTCGGCATCGCCAGAGGGAAGGAGGAGGCTCTGGAACTCTCCCGGAGAATACTGATGGAATCCTACCGGAAAACCGGCAGCTTCCAGATCCAGGAATACTTAAAGAACAGGTGAGGCCATGTTGCATATTTTGTGGCTTATCATAAAATTCATACTGATCCTTCTGGGCATTGTGCTGGGTCTGGTTTTGCTGGCTGTGCTGCTGCTTCTTTTCTGTCCCGTGCGCTATGAGCTTCAGGTGGAAAAGGATTCTCCGGACTGGAAGCAGGTAAAGGGCAGCGGAGGTGTGAGCTGGCTCTTTCGGGGGATCCAGGTGAAGGCCTTTTATCAAAGCGGATCCTTCAGTTACGGCATTTACCTCTTCGGCATTCCCCTGGAGAAGCTTTTAAAGAGAAAATCCCCGGAAGAGGCCCCTCCCGAACCGCCAAAACCGGAAAAGCCCAAACAGATCGAGGAAGAAGCTCCGGCTCCTCCAAAGAAGAAGCCGGAGCCGGAAAAACCAAAGGAGAAACCTCCTGAGAAACCCAGGGAAAAGCCTCCTGAAAAGCCAAAAGAAAAGCCCAAAGAGAAACCGGTCCAGGAAAAGCCAAAGGAGACACCCCCGCCTCCAAAGAAGGAAGCGGTACCTCCCAAAGAGCCCGAAAAGACGGAGGAAGAGAAAACTTCCCGTCTTGGGGATACTTACACCAGGATCAGTGAAAAAATCCAGCAGGTAAAGGATAAGCTCCAGCCCTGGGTGGATTTCCTGAATGATCCGGCTACCCGGGCCGCCCTGGTCAATGTGAAGAATCAGGCCTGGAAACTGATCAAGCATCTCCTTCCCACAAAGCTTTCAGGAGATGTGATCTTTGACAGCGAGGATCCGTCTGTTACCGGTACGGTGCTGGCGGTGCTGGGGATCACCATTCCCATTCACAGGAATCAGATACAGATCCATCCTCTCTTTGAGGGGGAGAACCGGATTGAGGGAAATGTGAGCATGGCCGGCAGGGTTTACGGGTTTGTGCTTTTAGAGATTGCCCTGATCCTCTACTTTGATAAGAACATACGCTTTGTGATCGCATGGTGGAAACAGAAGAAACGGGGATAAGCGTCCCCATGAGGAGGATATACGAATGGAAAATGAGAACAATTTCAAAGACACGATGAAATCATTGTTTCAGGGAATGGATGCCTTCGTCTCCGCCAAGACCGTGGTGGGAGATGCCATCCATGTGGGGGATACCGTTCTCCTGCCCCTGGTGGATGTGTCCTTCGGCATGGGGGCGGGAGCCTTTTCCGCCGATAAAAAGGACCGGGGTGCCGGAGGCCTGACGGGAAAGATATCTCCCTGTGCGGTGCTGGTGATCCAAAACGGCAGTTCCAGGCTGATCAACATCAAGAATCAGGACGG
>CAZJYM010000254.1:1711-4724 GCA_964550245.1 uncultured Blautia sp.
TAATAAAAAAATGCCCCCGTTAGAAAACGAGGGCTTTGAGCCTTTGCTCTTAAACAGATTTATGCTCTTTCCACCTTGCCCGACTTTAAGCAGGAAGTACAAACGTACATTCTTTTTGCGCCGCTTTCTGTTTTTACACGAACAGACTTTACGTTGGTTTTCCACATTTTATTGGATCTTCTATGGGAATGACTGACGTTGTTTCCGAAATGAGCACCTCTGTCGCAAATTGCGCATCTAGCCATGATAGCACCTCCCTTGACCGCTTTTTTCAACAGGTTTCATTGTAACAGATCAATGGGGCTTTTGCAAGCGAAAAAAGAAAAAATATCTGCAAAATCCCTCTATTCTACAGAGATTATATAGTAGTAAACAGGCTGTCCGCCGCGGTTGAGCTCCACTTCACAGTCCGGGTAGGTCTGTTCCAGCTGCTCCCGCAGTTCCGCGGCCTCCTTTTCGGAGATGTCCTTTCCGTAGTAGACGCTGATCAGCTCGGATTCCTCCTCCATCAGATGGGAAACCGTCTCCATGGCCACATGGAACCGGTTTCTGCCTACAGAGAGAATGCCGTGGTCTCCGATGCCCATAAAGTCTCCCTCATGGATGTCGTTGTGTTCCACCCGGGTATCTCTAACCGCATAGGTGATCTGGCCCGTCTTTACTCTGGAGATGGCATCTTCCATGGCCGCCAGGTTCTCTTTGGCGGATTTGTCCGCTACAAAGCTGATTAAAGCGGTGATGCCCTGGGGTACGGTCTTGGTGGGAACCACGATGATCTCCCGGTTTTCCATCAGATCCCGGGCCTGATTGGCAGCCAGGATGATGTTGGGATTGTTGGGAAGGATGTAGATGGTCTTGGCCGGAACATCCTGAATGGCCCGCAGCATGTCTTCCGTGCTGGGGTTCATGGTCTGTCCCCCTTCAATCAGCTTGTCCACACCCAGTTCTTTAAAGATCTCCGAGAGGCCGTCTCCAACCGATACGGAGATGAAGCCGTAGTCCTTCAGGATCCGCTGTTCGTCTTCAACGGCGGAGACAAACTCTTCCTTTTCGGGTTCCTTCTCCTTCTTTTCAGGCTCCTTCTTTTCTGCCTGCTTTTTGTTTGCTTCCTTAAAGAGCTTCTCCTGATGCTCCTCGCGCATGTTGTCGATCTTCATGTGGGAGAGGGAGCCGTATGTCAAGGCTTTCTCCAGAGCCTGTCCCGGATGGTTGGTGTGAACGTGAACCTTCACCATGTCATCATCCGCCACCAGCACGATGGAATCTCCGATGGAGTTGAGGAACTTCTTGAATTCCTGTTCCTCTTCCTCAGGCAGTTTCTTCTCCAGCAGGATGATAAACTCCGTACAGTACCCGAATTTGATCTCCGTCTCCTCTTTTTTGGCAACGGTTTTGGTCTGACGGGGTTTTGCGGATACGGGAATGCCGGAGAGATCCACCTCATTGCCCAGATATCCTTCCAGAGCACCCTTTAACACTTCCACAAGTCCCTGGCCTCCGGAATCCACCACACCGGCTTCTTTAAGAACCGGCAGCATCTCCGGGGTTCTCTCCAGGGTATCTTCTGCACAGGCCACAATCTCCCGGAAGAAGCTTTCCAGGTCTTTCGCCTCGGGAGCAATGCGGGAAGCGCACTCCGCAGCTTCCCTGGCTACAGTCAGGATCGTTCCCTCTTTTGGTTTCATGACGGCCTTGTAAGCCGTCTCCACCGCCCGTTCCATGGCGGAAGCGATCGCCGCGGCGTCCAGTTCCCTGCTCTTTTGTACGCCTCTGGTAAATCCCCGGAGCAGCTGAGAGAGAATGACTCCGGAATTACCCCGGGCTCCCCGGAGGGAACCGGAGGAGATGGCCTTGGCCAGGGATTCCATGTCCGGATCCTCAAGGGCGGCCACTTCCGAGACGGCCGACATGATGGTAAGAGTCATGTTGGTTCCCGTATCACCGTCCGGCACAGGAAACACATTCAATTCGTTGATCCATTCCTTCTTCGCTTCCAGATTTTTAGCTCCCGATAAGAACATTCTGGAAAGGATGGCAGCATTAATGGTATTTGTATTCACCGCGGTTTCCTCCTCAATTCACCTCTGTCAGTCAATGGGCCGTACGCCTTCTACGTAAATGTTGATTTTCTCGATATCGATCCCGGTAAAGTCTTCCACCTTGTATTTTACATTGCTGACCAGGTTTTGTGCGATCGTTCCGATATTAACCCCGTATGCCACGATCACATGGAAATCCAGGCGGATTTTGTTCTCTTTGGTGATTGAAACACTGATGCCGTGCTTCAGGCTCTCTTCTCTGCGGAGCAGCTTCACCAGACCATCCTTCATGCTCACCGCAGCCATGCCGATGATGCCGAAACACTCCACAGCCACGCTGCCCGCGTAGGTGGCAATCACGTCCGTGTCAATGATGATCTGCCCCAGGCCGGAATCAATACGTCCATTCATATGGGTACCTCCATTTTTCAGTACAGTCCGCCCATGCAGCGAGAAGAGTGAATTCTCACAGGCATCGGCACATGAAATTGAGAATCAAACACAACGAAACCATTATACCCTGTTTCAGAGGAAAAAGGAATAACCATTTTGAAAAAGTTCCTGCATTTTGAAGTGAAAAGGTGAATGCTGTTTTCAGGGGCTCCGGCGAAGCCGGCCTGGAGCCTTCCTGTCTGGCTGGTCATGGTCTGTACGATGAAATCGTCATCTGGCTGTCGATGCATTATATCAGATGGAGTGAAAAAGTCAAGCATAAATGAGAAATTTGCAAAATGTAGCAAAAGTGGAGGAATGATAAGCGTCAATATGTGGAAAAAATTGGAATGCCGTGGAATCTGCACTTTTTGAGAGCATGGTCTTTGAATCTGCAAAGGTTGTTAAAAGATTTGGCCATCCGATTTAGTAAGGAAAAGGTCAATTTTGTGATGCATGCTGCAAAAATAGCAGAATATCAGGCACAACCTGAAATTGGCTCCGTAGATAGTCAAAAAAAATAATGCTACCATGCCCATTAC
>CAZJYM010000255.1:0-4701 GCA_964550245.1 uncultured Blautia sp.
AACTGAAAAAAAAGCTTGCAATTCCCGGTTTGCAATGTTAAAATAGAAGCCGAACGCGTTGAAGAGGTTATGCGTCCGAAACTGCAAAATATGATAAAACATGGAAGGAGGGTATCTCTTGAAGGTAAGATCATCTGTAAAACCGATCTGTGAGAAATGCAAGGTCATCAAGAGAAAGGGATCCGTCAGAATCATCTGTGAGAATCCCAAGCACAAACAGAGACAGGGCTGATGCCGGATGTCTTTTTTGTGCTCCGCGCCCGCATGAAACACCCGGAGTGGTTGTTCATGGCGGTTTTTTAAAATTTTTTTCCAACAAACATGTATTGCCTAATACCGGACCTGATAAGCTCCGGAAAGGCCGCTTAATCACGGCTGGGTGGATACACCTCAATTAGGGAAAAGTAAAGAAGACTTCAACAGGAAAATGGAGGAAACAGTACATGGCTCGTATAGCTGGTGTAGATTTGCCAAGAGAGAAAAGGGTGGAGATCGGTCTTACCTATATTTACGGGATCGGAAGATCCAGCGCCAACAAGATCCTGGCGCAGGCGGAAGTCAATCCGGACACCCGTGTGAGAGACCTTACCGATGAGGAAGTGAGAAGGATCAGCACCGTGATCGAGGAGACCATGGTGGTGGAAGGCGACCTTCGCCGTGAAGTTGCCCTCAACATTAAGAGACTGCAGGAAATCGGATGCTACAGAGGGATCCGTCACAGGAAGGGACTTCCTGTCCGGGGGCAGAATACCAAGAATAATGCCAGAACCCGCAAGGGTCCCAGAAGAACCGTTGCCAATAAGAAGAAGTAAGCACTATCAGTTGAACATATAGAAGAAAGCGCAGGTTGGTTAGAAAAATGGCGAAAACGACGAGAAAAACGACGAACACCAAGCGTCGTGTCAAGAAAAATGTGGAAAGGGGTCAGGCCCATATCCAGGCCTCCTTTAACAATACCATTGTGACTCTGACGGATACAGAGGGGAACGCTCTGTCCTGGGCCAGCGCCGGCGGTCTGGGATTCAAGGGATCCCGTAAGTCCACTCCCTATGCAGCCCAGATGGCAGCGGAGGCCGCTACCAGAGCGGCTCTGGTCCACGGCCTGAAAACGGTGGATGTGATGGTCAAGGGACCGGGTTCCGGGCGGGAAGCCGCCATTCGTGCCCTTCAGGCATGCGGTCTTGAAGTAACCAGTATCCGTGATGTGACGGCCGTTCCTCACAACGGCTGCCGTCCGCCCAAACGCAGAAGAGTTTAATTGAGGAGGTAGCGCAATGGCAGTTAACAGAGACCCTGTTCTCAAAAGATGCAGAGCCCTGGGTGTGGATCCAATCTATGTGGGAATCGATAAGAAGTCCAGCAGACAGCCCAGGCGCAACAACCGGAAAGTTTCCGAGTATGGTACCCAGCTGAAGGAAAAGCAGAAGGCCAAGTTCATCTACGGCGTTCTGGAGAAACCCTTCCGCAATTATTATAAGAAGGCCGTGAGAATGCCCGGTCAGACCGGTGAGAACCTGATGGTGATGCTGGAGTGCAGACTGGACAACATTCTGTTCCGCATGGGCTTTGCCCGCACCAGAATGGAAGCCCGTCAGATCGTGGACCACAAGCATGTGCTGGTGAACGGCAAATGCGTCAACATCCCCTCCTATCTGGTAAAGGCCGGGGATACCGTGGAGATCAAGGAGAAGCACAAGAGTTCACCTCACTACAGGTCCATCCTGGAAGTGACGGGAGGCAGACTGATTCCCGAGTGGCTGGACGTGGATCAGGATAACCTGAGCGGCGTGGTGAGAGAGCTTCCCAGAAGAGAAGCCATCGACGTTCCCGTGAACGAGATGCTGATCGTCGAGTTGTATTCCAAGTAAAAGCGAATGTTACCCTCATGTGTTGATATGATTCTCCGTTTTTCACGAACCCCGTCAGGGGGACGTGAAAAACGGTCTACCCAGAAGGAGGGGACCTGATCGTGTTCGATTTTAACAAACCAAAGATTGAGATTAAGGAGATATCCGAGGACAAGAGATTCGGCAGATTTGTGGTGGAGCCTCTGGAACGGGGATACGGCATCACCCTTGGAAATTCCCTGCGGAGAATTATGCTGTCCTCCCTGCCCGGAGCGGCTGTAAGCCAGGTAAAGATCGACGGCGTTCTTCATGAATTCTCTCCCATCCCGGGAGTGAAGGAGGACGTGACGGAGATCATCATGAATCTGAAGAGTCTGGCCATCAAGAATTCCAGCAGCGACAATGAGCCCAAGACCGCCTACATCGAGTGCGAGGGCAAGGGCGTGGTCACCGCTGCGGACATTCAGGCGGACCAGGACATTGAGATCATGAATCCGGATCAGGTGATCGCCACCTTAAACGGAGGCAAGGACTGCAGGCTGGCCATGGAGCTGACCATCACCAGGGGAAGAGGATACGTGAGTGCCGAGAAGGGGAAACAGGAGGATGCCCCCATCGGCGTGATCGCGGTGGATGCCATCTACACTCCGGTGGAACGGGTGAACATGATTGTGGAAGATACCCGTGTGGGCCAGGTCACCGACTATGACCGGCTGACGCTGGACGTATACACGAACGGTACGCTGGATCCGGACGAGGCGGTGAGCCTTGCGGCCAAGGTGATGAGCGAACACCTGAATCTCTTCATTGATCTCTCCGAAAACGCCAGGACCGCAGAGGTCATGATCGAGAAGGAGGACAATGAGAAGGAGAAGGTTCTGGAGATGAGCATCGATGAACTGGAACTCTCCGTTCGTTCCTACAACTGCCTGAAGAGAGCCGGGATCAACACTGTGGAAGAGTTGTGCAGCAAGACTTCCGACGACATGATGAAGGTCCGGAACCTGGGCCGGAAATCCCTGGAGGAGGTTCTTGCCAAGTTGAAGGAGCTGGGACTGCAGCTTCAGCCTACGGAGGAGTAGGATAGAAATATAGAAAGTGTGGTTTGCTAAGCAGCAGGACAGTAAGACCGAACCAGCATGTTCTGCTGTCCCACAGATGGAGGAAAATAAAAATGGCAAAATACAGGAAACTGGGCAGGACTTCCGATCAGCGGAAAGCTCTGCTCAGGAATCAGGTTACCAGTCTTCTGTACCACGGCAAGATTTTCACCACCGAGGCCAGAGCCAAGGAGATCCGCAAGATCGCCGAAGGCCTGATCGCCATGGCCGTGCGGGAGAGAGACAATTATGACAAGGTTACCGTCACCGCCAAGGTTCCCCGGAAGGATGCCTCCGGCAAGAGAGTGAAACAGGTGGTGGACGGCAAGAAGCAGACCGTTTATGATGAGGTGCAGAAGGAGATTATCAAGGACCGTCCATCCAGACTGCACGCCCGCCGTCAGATGCTGAAGGTTCTCTATCCCATCACCGAGATTCCCAAACAGAAAGCCGGCAGGAAGAAAAACACCAAGGCGGTGGATATGCCCAAGAAGCTGTTTGAGGAGATTGCTCCCAAATATGCCAACCGCAACGGCGGTTATACCAGGATTGTGAAGGTGGGTCCCCGCAAGGGCGACGGCGCCATGATGGTATTGATTGAACTTGTTTGACTGACTTCAGCCATACGGATTCCTGGTAATCCGTATGGCTGTTTTTTCTAAGTATGCAAAAAGCGTACCCCTAAAAATAGTTTTCGGCAGGAACATCCTCACAGCAGGCATAAAATGCGCGCGGGGGGGGGTATTTTGAAATTTAAAGTGATAAAATGAATCAAACGTCAGGATATTTTCTTTTTCCGTCATGTCTGTAAAGATGAGAAATTTGCTGAAGTTTAGCATGAGAATGTTACGGAAATATGACAGATCCAGGCGTTTAATCCTGAAAATTCAGGATCCCTTCTTTTTGTCGCTCCCGGAAAGAAGGACTTCTTCAGAGTTACCAGACAAAATGAAGTACATGCAGGGGGATGCAAGACATGAATATCATCAACATTGCCGTATGCGACCGAAATACGTCTGAGGCAAATACGCTGAAAGGATACCTGGAACAGCTGATTCCCGGTGCGGATGTGCGGCTCTACGAAAAGACGGAAACACTTCTGACCATGGTGCGCAAGGGACACAATCCCTACAAGGCTATCTTTCTGAGGATGGAACCTCTGGGGATGAACGGAATCGAGGCCGCCCGGGAGATCCGCAGGACGGATATGTATGTGCCGCTGATTGTCATGTGCGGCAGCGAGAGATACTACAAGGAAGCATTTGAGGTTTTCGCCTGGCAGTACCTGCTGACGCCGGTGGACATGGAAGACCTGAAGAGAGCCATGGATCCCCTGATCCAACTGTGGGGAGGCATGGAGGAGAGGGTGCTGTACTACCGGTACCGATCTCAGATCTACACCATTCCGCACAGCCGGATCCAGTATATCTCCAGCAACCTGCATACGGTGAATTTCCACCTGGATGACGGAAGCGTGGTTCACTGTCGGGGAAAGCTGTCCTCTTTCGAGGATCAGCTGAAAGACAGCAACTTTGTCCGCTGTCACCAGAGTTTCTATGTAAATATGGATGCAGTCACATCCATGAAGATCGACACCTTTGCTGTAAAGGGAGGGATCGTTCCCATCTCCCGGTCTTACATCAAGGATGTCCAGGCAAGATTCTCGGAGTATCTGCAAAAAAGGGGTAAAGGTGAAATATAAGGAAAGTATGTGGTAAAGGCCGCAGTGTTCGATGACGCTGCGGCCTTTTTGA
>CAZJYM010000256.1:0-4667 GCA_964550245.1 uncultured Blautia sp.
GCCCCCGTAGAGCATGCCCATGAGGATGGTCTCGATCACGTCGTCGAAGTGGTGGCCCAGGGCGATCTTGTTGCATCCCAGCTTCTGGGCTTCCGAGTAAAGATACCCACGGCGCATTCTGGCACAGAGATAACAGGGGTTTTCCTCAATACCGGCCACAATGTCAAAGATCTCCGTCTCAAACACCGTAAGGGGAATCCCCAATAACTTCGCATTGTCCTGGATGATCTTCCAGTTGTCCTCATTATATCCGGGGTTCATCACCAGAAAGACCAGCTCGAAGTGAAACTTCCGATGCTTAAGAAGCTCCTGAAAGAGCTTGGCCATCAGCATCGAGTCCTTGCCCCCGGAGATGCAGACCGCGATCCGGTCCCCCTCCTGCACCAGATCATAGTCGTTTAAGGCTTTGGTAAACCGTCTCCAGATGGTCTTGTGGAATTTTTTGGTGATGCTGCGCTCGATAAAGTCCCTGCGCTCCTCCATCTCCCTTTCA
This sequence comes from uncultured Blautia sp., assembly GCA_964550245.1. Classification (GTDB taxonomy): domain Bacteria; phylum Bacillota; class Clostridia; order Lachnospirales; family Lachnospiraceae; genus Blautia_A. The sequence continues at coordinate 494 of CAZJYM010000256.1, forward strand.
TCCTTCATCAGCCGGTTAAGCTGCAGTCTCAGCCAGGAGCGGTAGCCCCCTTCGATGTTGACGGCTTCATATCCTTCCGACTCCAGCAGATCCACGGCTTCCCCGCTGTGCTCTCCCGTATGGCACAGCACGTATACGGTTTTGCCGGGCACCGGCCGGCACTGCCCGGAAAGCAGGTTTTCCATGGGCATGGAGATGGCATTGGGGAAGGTGTTCTTTTTATAGTCTTCCCCGCTTCGGATGTCGATGATGGTGACTGCAGCGGGATCCAGCCCTTCCAGTTCCTCTACCGTGATGGATTTCATGGCCTCCCTCCTTTGATAAAGCCGGAAAGTTCTTCCCTTCCCTTTAAAAGCCTCTCATAAAACTGATCATAAAAGTCCCTCTCCGGGCTGTAGGGCTCAAAGTAGAAAAGCCGCAGGAGAGAAAGGTTAAAGTTCCAGATCCTCTCCTGACTCCAGGGACCTGTAAGGGCTTTTCTTACTTCCCGCAAAAAGCCGTGCCAGTCCAGGGCAAACTGCTCATACTTCTTTGGATCCGGGGTATCGATCCAGTCCCGCACCCGCACCTTTCTCCGGTTTTCCAGGGGACACTCGTAGATCTGGAGAAAGTACTCCACCTTTCCCTCCCCGAAGTATCTCCCCAGGGGGAAAAGCCGGCAGATCTGGGGTCTTGCCGGGTATACGCTGCACCGGTCACCACGCAGGTAGATGCAGCTTTGATCCTCCTCTTCCATGGAAAGGCAGGGGACCAGCAGGCCGTCCATGTCCAGAAGGATCAGATCCGAATCAAAAAGCAGGGCCGGAGGTTTATTCAGGTACCGGCAGAGCCGGTCCACATCCAGGGGATCCAGAAGAACCGAATCCCCTGTCCCCCGGCAGCACTGGGAACACCCCGTGCATCCCCGGCAGTCTGCCGCCGCATAATCATCCAGATCGTAGACGATCCCCTCGGAGATCTCCTGTAATTCCTGTGCCGCTCTCAATGGTCTTCCTCCAGGTGAATCCCCGCCAGAGCCTGGGCCAGAGCGTTGTTTACCGGCTCCTTCTCCTGTCTGTTCTGACGGTTCAGGTAATTCTGCACGTCCCGTTTGCTTACCCCCGCTCCCTCCTTTTCCCGTCTGGCCTGGAAGGAGGAGAGTCTCTCCTTGTATCCGCACACACAGACAAAGGTTTCCTCCTTGCCCTTTAAGATTAATTCCATCTTTTTATGGCATTTGGGACAGCGGGCGTTGGTGGTTCTGGAAAGAGTCTCCCGGTATCCGCACTCCCGGTCCTGACACACCAGCATGCGGGCGTTTTTTCCGTTTACCGCCAGCATTCTCTTTCCGCAGCGGGGACAGAGTTTTCCCGTCAGGTTGTCATGGCGGAAAGTCCCTTCCCCTTCCCGGATCTCCTGCACGATCTCACAGGTGTAGTCCCGGATCTCCTTTAGGAAGGTTTCCTGCTTCATCTTTCCCCGGGAAATGTCCGAGAGCTTTCTCTCCCAGTCCGCGGTGAGCTCCGGTTTCTTCAGATCCGCAGGCACCAGCTCCAGAAGCTGCCTGGCCTTGGAGGTGAGTACGATCTCACTGCCCTTTTTCTCCATCATAAAGGAGTTAAAGAGCTTTTCAATGATGTCCGCCCTCGTGGCCACCGTGCCCAGTCCCCCGGTCTCCCCCAGGGTTTTGGCATCGGCGGTGTTGCCCTTTTCCAGAAACCTGACGGGATTTTCCATGGCTGCTAAAAGGGTGGCTTCCGTAAAGCGGGCCGGGGGACGGGTTTTCCCGGAGGTCAGGGTGACCTTATCCACTTTCAGTACCTGTCCCTTCTGGAGAGGAGGAAGTGTCTGATCCCGCAGTTCCGTCTCCTCTGTGTTTTCGTCGGAAACATCCTCCTCATAGACTTCCTTCCAGCCCGGATCCACCAGGACCTTTCCGCCGGCCGCAAAGGAGTCCTCCCCGATCCTGGCCTCCATCCTCACCTGATCGTACTGGCAGGGAGGATAGAACACACTGATAAAGCGGCGCACCACCAGATCGTAGATCTTTCTCTCCTCACTGGTCATGTGGTCCAGCTGCACATACTGCTCCGTGGGGATGATGGCATGGTGGTCCGTCACCTTTCTGTCATCCACAAAGCCGGAATGGACCGGGAGGGGTTTGGAAAGCAGTGCCCCGGCCGCCTTTTTATAGGGCCCCACGGCACAGGCCCGCAGTCTCTCTTTAAGAGTTGGCACCACATCCTGGCCGATGTAGCGGGAATCGGTCCGGGGGTAGGTGAGAACCTTGTGGTTCTCATAGAGCCTCTGCATGATGTTTAAGGTCTCTTTGGCCGAAAAGCCGAACCTTTCATTGGCTTCCCTCTGCAGGGTGGTGAGATCGTAAAGACCCGGGGCGTTTTTCTTCACCCGCTTCCTTTCCAGGGATTCGATGCGAAGGGATCCCCTCTGGGCTCTCTCCCGGACCTGTTCCATCTTTTCCCTGGAAAAGGACCGGAAGCTTCCGCTTTTTCCCTCTCTGTAAGTCCAGATCACACCCCCGGCATTCACCGTGACTCCAAAAAACTCCTGGGGAACAAAGGAGCGGATCTCCTCCTCCCTTTTAGCGATCATGGAAAGGGTGGGAGTCTGTACCCGGCCGCAGGATAACTGGGCATTGTACTTGCAGGTCAAAGCCCGGGTGCCGTTCATGCCCACCAGCCAGTCCGCCTCCGCCCTGGCAGAAGCAGCCCGGTAAAGGTTGTCATACTCTCTCCCGTCTTTTAAGGAGGCAAAGCCCTGCTGGATGGCCCTGTCGGTGACCGATGAGATCCAAAGCCTTTTGATGGGCTTTTTACACCCGGATTTTTCCAGGATCCACCTGGCCACCAGTTCCCCCTCCCGGCCCGCATCGGTGGCGATGATCACATCATGGATGTCCTTTCTGAAGAGCTGCGTCTTGACCGCCTGATACTGCCTGGAGGTTCCGGGTATGACCACCAGCTTCATCTCCCGGGGCATCATGGGCAGGGTGCTCATCTCCCACTTCTCATATTTCTTGTCGTATTCCTCCGGATCCGCCAGGGTGACCAGATGACCCAGGGCCCAGGTGACCACGTATCCGCTGCCCTCCAGAAAGCCGTTTCCCTTCTGGGAGCAGTGAAGCACACGGGCAATGTCCCTGGCCACGGAGGGCTTTTCCGCTAATACCAGTGATTTCATAGAATCTTCCTCTCCCGGGGGGTATCCCCGATACTGCCAGTATAGCACACCTTGGGGCAAAATCACAGGGGAATTGCCGGACCGCAAAATTTCACAAAGATTTCAGAAAAATTTCATATTTTTTTACAATATTGCTACTTTCCCAGAGGATTCCAGTGTGCTATAATCACCTTCAGAAAGGGAATACCAGAGTGTTTCCGTCCAGAAAACCGTGATTACAGCCTCAATAGTCCGGGCCGTTATACTGCAGATCAGAGGAACGGTCCGTAATCCCTTTTTCGTTTCATCACAGACATTACTAAGGAAGGTGTTTTGCCGTGTCTTTTATCAAGAAGTACCGTCACGGGCTGGTGATTGTGATCTATGCCATTATCTATCTGATCCTGTTCGCCTACCTGGAACGTCTGCCGGTACGGGGGTATCACATCGTGCATACCACGTTCGATGATATGATTCCCTTCTGTGAGTATTTCATCATACCCTACCTGCTGTGGTTCCCGTACATGTTTGTATCGGTGGCCTACTTTATCTTCTTTAACAAAAACAAGCACGAGTACTACCAGCTCACCTTCAACCTGATGTTCGGGATGACCATCTTTCTGATTGTGTCCTATATCTATCCCAACATGCAGCTGCTGCGTCCCGAAGTTTTCCCCAGGGACAACGTGTTTACCCGTATGGTGGCCTGGCTTTACGAGACGGATACGCCCACCAACATCCTTCCCAGCATTCATGTGTTCAACTCCCTGGCCATCTATATGGCCCTGGCTTCCAGTGAATCCATGAAAAAGCACAAGGGGATCAAGGCAGGAGCCCTGGTGCTCACCATCCTGATTATTCTTTCAACCATGTTTTTAAAGCAGCACTCGGTGATCGACGTGTGCATGGGCGCCACCCTGGCCCTGTTCGGATACCTGTTCTTCTATCCGGAGAAAACTGCCGATCCCGCCAGAAGACCGGCCCTGGAGAAAGCCAGAGAGGCCTGGTGGAACAG
>CAZJYM010000257.1:0-4607 GCA_964550245.1 uncultured Blautia sp.
TCTTTACTTCTCCCTGATCTCCCGGTGGTATTCCTGCAGGGACTTCACAGAACCGGCCCCATGGGTTTTCACATAGCGGATGCCGCTGGCGGTGGCCATGGCGGCAGCCATGGTAGTGATATAGGGAATCCTGCCCTTGATGGCGGCCTTTCTCAGGTAGCTGTCATCGTGAATGCTGTCCTTTCCCACGGGAGAGTTGACGATCAGATCGATCTCCCCGTTGGTGATGAGATCCAGGATGTTGGGACGGCCTTCATAGAGCTTCTTTACCTTCTCGGCAGGGATTCCCGCCTCCCGGATCAGCTCATACGTATTGCCGGTGGACAAAATCTTAAAGCCGTCCTCATAAAAGCTCCTTGCCACCTGCACCACTTCCGCCCTGTCCCTGCGGTTTACAGAGATCAGCACGGTGCCCTCCAGGGGCAGCGTCTGCTGGGCGGCTTCCTCAGCCTTGTAAAAGGCTTCCCCCAGGGAGTCGGAAAGACCCAGCACTTCCCCTGTGGAGCGCATCTCCGGTCCCAGCACCGGATCCACCTCCTGGAACATGTTGAAGGGGAAGACGGCCTCTTTCACCCCGTAGTGGGGAATCACCCGCTCTTTCAGAGCCGGCACCGGGGAGGGACGTCCGGTGATCTCGGAGGTAATGATCTCCGTGGCGATGGGAACCATACGGATGTTGCAGACCTTGGATACCAGGGGAACGGTGCGGGATGCCCTGGGGTTGGCCTCCAGCACGTAAACCCGGTCATTTTCGATGGCATACTGCATGTTCATCAGGCCCTTCACGTGCATTTCCCCGGCGATCCTTCTGGTGTAATCCTTAATGATTTCCACGTTCTTCTCCGAGATGTGCACCGAGGGGATGATGCAGGCCGAATCCCCGGAGTGAACCCCTGCCAGCTCCACATGTTCCATGACGGCGGGAACAAAGGTGCAGGTGCCGTCGCTGATGGCATCGGCCTCACACTCCATGGCATGGTTTAAGAAGCGGTCGATGAGGATGGGACGGTCCGGGGTTACTCCCACGGCGGCCGCCATGTATTCCCGCATGCTGTCATCGTCATACACCACTTCCATGCCCCGTCCTCCCAGCACATAGGAGGGACGGACCATAACGGGATAGCCGATGCGCTGCGCGATGGCAAGAGCCTCCTCCACCGTAGCGGCCATGCCCGACTCGGGCATGGGGATCCCCAGCTTTTCCATCATGGCCCTGAACTGATCCCGGTCCTCCGCCATGTCAATGACGGAAGGGGCGGTTCCCAGGATCCGGACTCCGTTCTTTTCCAGATCCGCCGCCAGATTGAGAGGCGTCTGGCCTCCAAACTGGGCGATTACTCCCACTGGCTTTTCCTTTTTATAGATGCTCAGCACATCCTCCAGCGTCAGGGGTTCGAAATACAGCTTGTCGGAGGTATCGTAGTCCGTGGACACGGTTTCCGGGTTGCAGTTGACCAGGATGGTCTCAAAGCCCAGCTTCTTAAGGGCCAGAGAGGCGTGAACACAGCAGTAGTCAAACTCAATGCCCTGACCGATGCGGTTGGGTCCTCCGCCCAGGATCATGATCTTGGGCCTGTCATACGATACCGGATTTTTATCCGGTCCGTTGTAGGTGGAGAAATAGTAGGAGCTGTCCTGTGTTCCGCTCACATGGACGCCCTCCCAGGTTTCCTCCACACCCAGGCTGATCCGGCGGTTCCGGATCTCCTCCTCGGGGATCTCCAGGATCCGGCTTAAGTAGGAATCGGAAAAGCCGTCCTTCTTGGCCGCAATCAGCTGTTCATCCGGGGGCAGGCTTCCCTTGAACTTCAGAAGGGATTCCTCCTCCTCCACCAGTTCCTTCATCTGTTGGATAAAGTAGGGCTTCACCCGGGTGATGTCATAGATCTCTTCCACCTGTGCCCCTTTCCGGAGGGCTTCATACATGATGAAATGCCGGTCACTGGAGGGGGTGATCAGTCTCTTGAGAAGTTCCTCCCGGGAGAGGGAATCATAATTCTTCACATGGCCCAGGCCGGTTCTGCCGTTTTCCAGGCTGCGGACGGCCTTTTGAAAAGCTTCCTTATAATTCTTGCCGATGCTCATCACTTCCCCCACGGCCCGCATCTGGGTTCCCAGTTTGTCCTCCACCCCCTTGAATTTCTCAAAGGCCCAGCGGGCAAACTTGATCACCACATAGTCCCCGTCGGGCACGTAGCGGTCCAGTGTCCCGTACTTGCCGCAGGGAATCTCCTTCAGGGTGAGACCGCAGGCCAGCATGGCGGATACCAGGGCGATGGGAAAACCGGTGGCCTTGGAGGCCAGGGCGGAAGAACGGGAGGTCCGGGGATTGATCTCAATGACCACGATCCGGTCCGTGACCGGATCGTGGGCAAACTGAACGTTTGTGCCGCCGATGACCTGCACGGACTCCACAATGCGGTAGGCCTGTTCCTGAAGGCGTTTCTGAACCTCCTCCGGGATGGTGAGCATGGGGGCGGCACAGAAGGAGTCTCCCGTGTGGACACCCATGGGATCAATGTTTTCAATGAAGCACACGGTGATCATGTTGTTGTCGGCGTCCCGGACCACCTCCAGCTCCAGTTCCTCCCAGCCCAGTACCGATTCCTCCACCAGCACCTGTCCTACCAGGCTGGCCTGCAGGCCTCTGGCGCATACCACCTTCAGCTCCTCCCGGTTGTACACCAGGCCGCCTCCGGCTCCTCCCATGGTGTAGGCGGGACGCAGAACCACCGGGTACCCCAGGGAATCCGCAACAGAGAGGGCCTCCTCCACGGAGTAGGCCACCTCGCTTCTGGCCATCTCAATTCCCAGGGCGTTCATGGCATGCTTGAATTCGATCCGGTCCTCTCCCCGCTCGATGGCATCCACCTGTACCCCGATCACCTGAACGTGGTATTTCTCCAGAATACCCTTTTTGTAAAGCTCCGCACAAAGGTTCAGTCCGGACTGGCCTCCCAGGTTGGGAAGCAGGGCATCCGGCCGCTCTGCGCAGATGATCTGTTCCAGACGGTCCGCATTCAGGGGTTCGATGTAGGTCACATCCGCGATTTCCGGATCCGTCATGATGGTGGCGGGATTGGAATTAACCAGCACGATCTGGTAGCCCAGCTTTCTCAGAGCCTTGCAGGCCTGCGTGCCGGAATAGTCAAATTCACAGGCCTGGCCGATGACAATGGGGCCGGAACCGATGATAAGCACCTTGTGAATGTCTGTTCTCTTAGGCATTTGGATTTCCTCCTCTTTTTCTCATGGCAGTCTGAAGAGCATTATAACAGATTTTCGCACCAATAAACAGATGCAATACAGAGGAAATCCTGCTATTATAGTGGACAGACACCTTTAAACGCCCCCAATAAGACAGATGGAGGTAAACAATGAGAATTCAGCTGCCCAAACTTTCCCTGATTGCCATGGTGGGAGCCTCTTCCAGCGGGAAGACCACCTTTGCCGGAAGATACTTTGGAGATACCTTCGTACTCTCCTCCGATTTCTTCCGCAGGATGATCTGTGATGATGAAAATGACCAGTCCGTCACGGGAGATGCCTTTGAGCTTCTCTACCAGACCGCCCGGAAACGGCTGGAGCTGGGAAAAAGAACCGTGATCGACGCCACCAGCCTGAAACCGGAGGACCGGAAACCCATCCTGGACCTGGCCAAAAGTCAGGACGTGCCGGCTGTGGCCATCGTGCTGAACATCCCGGAACAGATCCTGCTGGAGAGAAACGAGGCCAGACCGGACCGTTCCATACCCCCGTCCGTCATCAAACGCCATTACCGGTATGTGCAGGCCAGTCTGAAAAACCTGCGCAGGGAAGGCTTCCGCCAGGTGTACGTGCTGAGCCAGGGGGACGTGAACCATGTGGAGATCTCCTGTTCCAGACTCAGGAACGACAGGTCCTGGGATCACGGTCCCTTTGACATGATCGGAGATGTACACGGCTGCTTTGATGAACTGGAGGAACTGCTGCACCTTCTGGGCTACCGGAAAGAGGGCATGACATACACCCACCCGGAGAGACGCAAGGCCGTCTTTCTGGGAGACCTGACGGACAGAGGCCCTGGAAATGCCAGTGTTCTCCGGCTGGTGATGGAAATGGTCTACTCGGGAAATGCCCTTTGCATCTCCGGCAATCATGAAAACAAACTGGAGCGCTATCTGGACGGGAAAAATGTGCAGATCTCCCACGGACTGGAAAATACCGCCGCGGAGCTGGAAAGAGAAGGGGATTCCTTTAAAGCTGAAGTAAAGAGGTTCCTCTCCGGCCTGGTCAACTATTACCTCCTGGATGGCGGAAAGCTTGTGGTCACCCATGCAGGGATCCGGGAGGAATACATCGGCAGGTTCTCCCCCAGGATCCGGGCCTTCTGTCTCTACGGGGATCCAACCGGAGAGACGGATGAAAACGGCCTGCCCGTACGCCGGGACTGGGCAGAAGAGTACCGGGGAAAAGCCCTGGTCGTCTACGGCCACATGCCGGCAGCACAGGTGCTGGAGAAAAACGGCACCTGCTGCATCGACACGGGATGCGTATTCGGCGGAAAGCTTACATCCTTCCGGTATCCGGAATGCACCCTGGTCTCCGTACCGGCCCATAATCAGTAT
>CAZJYM010000258.1:0-4581 GCA_964550245.1 uncultured Blautia sp.
CTCCAGTGTCCGTACTTTCCTCCGTCGGGAAAGGGAATCTTCCGCTGGGGTGTCTGCATGCTGTTGGCGTAGAGGTAGGTCTCATCCGTAAGCTCTGCCAGGGCTTCATAAACCTCTAAAGAGTACCTCAGCATCTTCCCGGCCTCGTCCAGATCGGAATAATCCCCCTGGAAGTTTTGATCCATCCCGCTCCTGTAGAAAAGGATACGTAAGGCTGCCATAGCCTTTAACAGATAAAACTCCGCCAGACAGTAGATGGCCTGGGCATCCGTGTAAAGCCTCTCCACTTTTCTGTTATCCGGATCTTTGTCGTATACCCGGCGTATCAGCTCCGCAGCTCTGTCCGCATGTTTGGATCCCTCCATCAGGCTTTCCAACGGTACCTCCCCCACATGGGGTTTTCCTGCAAGCGCTCTGTCTGCAAACTCCTGCAGTCTCTCTCCTTTCCTGTCCACACTCTCCCACAGTTCCCGGTTGGGATGGTATTTTTCCGGGTTAATCAGCTCTCCCATGGTCATGCCCAGACTCATGGTCTGCCGGTTTCCCTCGGTGATTCCCACCCTTCCCAGAATCTTCGTCGAGCAATACGCCAGGTGTTCCCCTGCGTCCAGCAAAGCCCGGGCCGAAGAGCGGCTCACATGATAATGGTTTTCATAGACGCTGATCCAGTACTCCCTTTCCGCATCCTCATCCCGGTCCGGCTTCCAGGCATAGCGAAACCAGGCCTTATACCAGATATAGTCTCTGTCCATCTGCAGGATCCTGGGGTTTTCCTTATCCGGAGAGTAAGGCCAGTCCCAGTAAAACAGGGGGTAGAGGTGAAGACCGTTTCCTCCCAGCCGGTTCTGTCCCGCCTGTACGCATTTCTGGATGAAGAGAGGGGCATTAAACTGGAAGGGTTCCAGGTTGGCCAGGATGTGTATGTTTAAGATGTGGGTAGTCCCTAAAGCTGAGAGAGACTGATGGATCTGCTGCCATTTCCCTCTGGGGTAGAAGGTGGTCAGGCTCTCCCCGTTATACTTCCACATGGTGTACAGGTTTTTATAGAGCTTTTTGGCCTCCGTCACCGCCTGCACCGGATCACAGTCGTGTCCTCTTAAGATCAGGGGCGGTTCCTCCTTTAATCCGGCTTCTTCAATTCCCTCTTTTACTCCCGGGATAATGGTATTTACAAACCAGTCCGTCTTGTTCTGGTTTCCTCTCAGGGCTTCCCCCAGACAGACCATGAGGCCGATGTGGGGAAAGGTCTGGACAAATTCGCGGATGGAGGCTTTTGTGTAGTCTGCCACCAGAGGGTTGATGCTGCTCTGAAGCAGGTCCAGACCATGGGCCCGGGCAAAGGGCAGGGGGATGTGAATGTTGTAGAATTTGAGCACCACCCAGATTCCCCGTCTGTCACACTCAGAGGTCAGCCAGCGGAACAGATCCTGGTTTTGTTGAAACTCCTCCTCCGTCACCTCCAGGGCTTCCGGGTATTCCGGCACCTTCACCAGAGAGGAGAAGGGATGACCGCTCCAGAGATAGAGCACGTTGCAGCGCATGTCCAGAAGCATCTCCAGAAATCTTGTCCACAGCGCCCGGTCGTAAAACCAGGGGAAGCGGTCCGGGGTGATGGGATACTCATATGTGAGTCTGGGAGGCTCCACTCTGGTTTTCTGCAGTCCCACCGCCGGTCCCCGAAGTTTAAAGACAGGTTGATCCCCAAAGGTGATCTCCATGGGCAGCTCATGATCTCTTTGGATCCGGTCTCTTAATTCCAGACACCCGTACAGGGCTCCCGTATCACTGCCCCCAACAATCACCAGAAGTTCCCCCGGGCAGGATTCCAGGTAAAAGCCCTCCCCCTTTGGAGGGCTGGTATGGTAGATCAGCACCTCCTGCTCCTCCAGCCAGGAGATAAAGGGATCCTCTCCCCGGATGCCTATATAAATCTTCCGGTCGGGGACGTTTCGATACCGGGCTTTCTTTATCATCCGTTTTCTCTGGACTTCATACCCGCTCTCTTTTAAAACCCGGGAGAGACGCTCGATCCCCAGCTCCAGGCGGTTGTTCTCTTTCTTTCCCGTCAAAATCCTGACTTTTTCCATAAACTCCTCCCTCTCTGTAAAAAAGGCCCTTTCCCGCAAGAAAGGGCCTTTTTATTATACTACTTATCGTTACTGTTCGGAAGAAGCTTTAAACTCCGCCTGGATGGCCTTGTAGTCATCGGAGTCCTTCACGCCCTGCACATAGGCCTTCCACTCGTCCTCGCCGATCTGTCCCATCACGTACTGGGTGCACATGGCGTTGGCATCGTCGGAGACGATGCTCCACTGGGTATCGTAGGTGTTGGACTGGAGCTGCTGAATCTCCTGCTTCAAGCCGGAATTGGCCACAAAGTCGTAGATGAAGGACTTGATCTCCTCCACTCTGGCAATGTTTTCATCGGAGGCACGCTTGGCTCCGTCTCGCATAAACTTGTCTTTGACCTGATCCTGGTCGGTCTTTAAGAAGATCTGGTTCCAGGCTCCCACGTAGCCGTCCTGCTTGGCCTGCTTCATGGCGTCGTCGGTGGTGGTTCTGGTTCCGTCCTCTAAAACCACGTAGTGGATGCCCTCCACGCCGTCGGACATCATCAGATCGTAGCCGGGATAGGCTTCCTCGGTTCCGTTGAAGACTTCCATGATCTTCTGGATCTTTTCTTCGGAGCAGCTGGAGCTGATGGCGATACAGGAGTCAATGTCGGTGTAGCTGGGGAAAATCGTGTAGGTGCTCTCCCCTTCCACGGGCATGAGACACCAGGCCTTTAATCCTTCCCCGGCTCCCTCGTCAAAGATACGGTTGGTGGTCAGGTCCTCGGACTGGTTCCAGTTGTACCAGGTTCCAAGATAGGCCACGGAGTTGCCGGCCTTCCAGTTGGAAGTATCGGAGTTGTTGAGGGCAAACTCAGGATCCAGGGCACCGGCATCGAAGAGATCCTTCATCCAGTTGAGGAAATCCAGATACTTGTCGTTGAACTGAATGTACTGGTAATCCCCGTTCTCATCCTGGGTCCAGTCGGTCTGTCCGGTCATGGCGATGGCAAAGGCTTTCAGATGGGCATCCATGAAGTTGTCGCCAAACCACTCCAGGGCATAAATCTTCTTGCCCTCTCCTTCGGTGGCTGCCTGAGAAAGACCGATCAGCCAGTCCTTCAGTTCATCCATGGTCTTGGGCTCTTCCTCATACCCGTACTTTTCCATCAGGTCTTTTCTCACCATGATGCCGGAGTTCTGAGCACTCTCCGCCTTGCATCTGGGCATGATGTAGATGCCGTCCTTATATTTGGCCTGATCCCAGAAGCTCTGGTCCCAGTTTTTCATCACCGCGTTGGTCTCGGCTATGCCGTTGCCGTTGTCAAACAGATAGGGTGTCAGATCAACAAACAGTCCCGCATCGATGGCCTGGGTGAAGATGGGGTAGTAATACCGTCCGTCTCCCACCTTGTTGATCTGAATCACATCCGGGGTGCTGCCGGCAGCGATCAGGGTGTTTACCTTCTGGTCGTAGTCCTGATAGTTCACCCATTCCACTTCCAGGTTCACATCGAACAGATCCTCCCAGGCTCTTTCCATCTCGCTGTCCTGCTGGGGACCATAGCCCCAGTCAATGCCCATGACGGAAATGGTCATCCTCTCGCCTCCGTCCTCGGCCATCACAGGTACGGCAGACAATACGGTCACCGCCGCCAGGGCCAGGGCGCATGCTTTTTTCAAGTTTCTCATCTCATAAAACCTCCTTGTGTTTTGATTACGGTATTTAACCCTTCACGGCTCCCACCATCATGCCTGCCTGGAAGTACTTCTGCAGGAAGGGATAGATGATCAGGATGGGAAGGATAACCACCACCACGGCTGCCATCCGTACCACCTCCTGGGGAACCGCACTCTGGACAATGGACTGCATGTCCAGCATGTCGGTGCTGCTCTGGCCGGAGGAGAGCACCACCTTCTGTACGTACACCTGCAGGGTGGACTTGGAAGTGGTGGTCATGTACATGATGGAATTAAAGTAGGTATTCCAGTATCCTACAAAGGAAAACAGAGTCATGGAGGCCAGCATGGGTTTGGACAGGGGCAGCACAATGATTCCAAAGGTCCGCAGCTGCCCGCATCCGTCAATCTCCGCCGCTTCCTCCAGCTCCAGAGGCAAGGACTGGAAGAATGATCTCATGACCATGATGGACCAGGCTCCGCAGGCGGAAGGAAGAATACAGGCCAGGTAGTTGTCCAGAAGGCCCAGAGCCTTCATGTTCATGAAGTTGGGAACCATGCCTGCGGAAAAGAGCATGGTAAACATCACATACTTGTTTAAGAAGCCTTTCCCCGGAATGGGCTTGGAGAGACAGTAGGCCAGTCCGGCATTTAAGAAAAGACTTAAGGGTGTGCCGATGGCGGTGATGATCACCGTGGATTTGAGGGCATTTAAGAAGCCGGATCCCTTGAGGATCAGTTTGTAGGCTGCCAGGGACCACTTCTTGGGCCACAGGTTAAAGGCGCCTGCCACATAGACGGAGGAATCCGTAAAGGACAGCACCACAATGTACAGGAAAGGCACCACCAT
>CAZJYM010000259.1:0-4537 GCA_964550245.1 uncultured Blautia sp.
GGCAGCAGTATTTCTATTGATTCTGCTTCCTGCTGTTTCGGTATTCATTGGGTGTCATGCCGAAGGTCTCCCGAAACAGCCGGTAAAACTGAGTCAGGTTGCTGATGTGCAGCCGGCTGCAGATCTCAGAGACCGGCAGGGGTGTACCTGCAAGCAGGCCGGCTGCCTCCTGAAGGACGAAGGTCATCCCGTACTGATGAAGGCTCATGCCGCTGTATTTCCTGACAACACGGTTTAAGTAGTCTGCGCTGTAGGAGAACTCCTTTGTAAGCTCTTCCCGGGAGATCCGCCCGGGATTACGCTGAAAGAAGGAAGTGATGCTGCCGAAGAGCTGTGCCTGTGCACCTGTCCCTACGTTTAAGGGGATGTTTCGGTATTTTTCATTGTCCGCCAGCTCCTGAAAAATCCGAAAGATGTAATAGCGAATCAGATAACCGCTTCCCGGCTGGGGGGAGAGGAACTGTCGTGTCAGCCCCTCAAAAAGGCTGTACATCGTGCGCTTTGTCTCCTGCAGCTGCTCTTCATTCAGATCCTGGGGGATGAAGTCCACGAATTCTTTTTGAAGAGAATAGGTGTTTTCCAGGTTGGAATGCAGAAACTGTTCCCGGAGGAAATTTTTGGTCTCCCGCTCGATCTTGAAAACCGGATGCTGGGATTCCTGAATCATGCTGCGGATCAGACTCTCGGGAAGGCTTAAAAAGACACAGCGATAGTCTGTGGAAAACTCTTCCTGGTGACGGATGTTGCGGTTTAGAAGGCAAAGGCTTCCCTCCGAGTAGAGATGACGCTGATTTTCGATCTGCTGGAAGGCGTTTCCCGAGATGATGTACATCAGTTCAAAGAAATCGTGCTGGTGCAGAGCGCGTTTTTGGATGCTCCTTACTGCCTGCTCGTAATCCACGGTGATGGAATAACAGAAATCCGGTCCCAGAGAGCAAAGAACAAAGTAGGTTTCCCTGTCATCGGGATGGATGGTTTCAAACACCAGATCCGCAAAGGCCTCTTCCGGTGCATACTGGCGGGAGTAGACAGGGGTTCCCTCATATCCTGTCTTAAAGAAAAAAGGGGACGGACTGTTTCCCAGGGAATTCATACAAGATCTCTCCTTTACCCGGCTTTCCTTCAGTATATCAGATCTCCGGGAGCCGGTCAAAGAAAATCGGTCTGATTTTGTTATAATGCCGGGGAAATTTCCCGGATTTTGCCATGGAAACCCCTGGATCTTCATCTTATAATAACAATATCAGCTTTACAGACGACTTTAAAAGCAGTCAGAAAGGAGCCTGCATGCGAAAAGAAGTCCTGATACTTAATAAGGAGAGAAATGTCACGTTAACCGCTTACCTGGAAGATGTGGGTGGAGAGTTTTCACCCATCGAGAAACGTCCGGGGATACTGATCCTGCCCGGCGGGGGATACCGGACGTGTTCTGAGAGGGAAGCGGATCCGGTGGCATTTCCCTATCTGCAGGCCGGATACCAGGTGTTCATCCTTCGCTATTCCGTAGGGAAATATGCCCAGTGGCCCGCACCGTTAGAGGATTACGAGGAGGCAAGACGGATCATCGACAGCAGGGAGGATGAATGGGATGTATACCCGGACAGGATCGCCGTGATCGGCTTTTCCTCAGGGGGTCATCTGGCAGCAGCCGCTGCGGTGATGGCAAAGCGCAGACCTGCCGCGGCAATCTTAGGATACGCCGTACTGAATGAGGATGTGAAGATTCGCCTTGAATCGGCTCCCTCCCTGATTGACAGGGTGGATGCCAGGACCTGTCCCTGCTTTCTGTTTTCGTCCAGAACGGATAACGCAGTGCCGATTGCCAACTCGCTGGACTTCATGCAGGCACTTGCAAAGCAGGGAATAGCTTTTGAAAGCCATATCTATTCTTACGGGCCTCACGGATTCTCCATTGCCAATTCATCGGTACTGGAGGCTGGCACTCCCATGTCCAGCCGCATTCCCAACTGGGTAAACGACAGCATCGGCTGGCTGAAGGAAGTGATGGGAGATTTCGGAAAAGAACCGGCGTCTGATTTCATCGGAAACAACACATACGAGGAGGAAAATCATGATTAAGAGAAGATTTAATGAGGGATGGTTCTACCACGAGGGAGGCGGCAGTTCCCTGGAAGCTCTGATGAGCACGCCGGCGGCAGCGAAACCCGTGACGGTTCCCCATGATGCGTCCATTGAAAAGGAAAGGGATCCCCAGGAGGCAAACGGTGCCGGAAACGGCTACTTCCGTGAGGAAAACATGTATTACACAAAGGAATTTACCTTAAATCCAGCAGACACAGACAAGAACTTCTTTCTGGAGTTCGAGGGAACCTACCAGAATTCCTTTGTCTACGTCAACGGCACTTTTGCCGGTCAGTGCCCTTACGGTTACGGCAATTACTACGTGGACATGACGGACTATGTGCGCTTTGACAGGCCCAACAGCCTGAAAGTCCTCTTAAAGAACGGTGTTCCCAGCGGCCGCTGGTATACCGGGGGCGGGATCTATCGGGATGTGAACCTGATGGTAGCTGACCGTCTGCATCTCATTCCCGACGGAATTCACCTTGCCACCACAGATCTGGAAGCAGATCAGGCCAAAGTGCGCTGTGACGCCGTGATCGAGTATACCGGATGCGGTGTTCGGGATGTAAACCTGGCGGTGGAACTGATCAGAGACGGCTCCCCGGTTGCCTCTTCCAGCATGAAGATCACCGTGAGAGGACATTCCAGACAGGCTTACCGGCAGACACTCTTTGTTTCCGATCCCGTTTTGTGGGATGCCGATCATCCGGAGCTGTACACGTATTGTGCCAGGATCCTGGAAGGAGATACGGTTGTAGATGAGGAGACGGGAACCTTTGGCATCCGGAAGCTGCAGCTGGATCCGAGGCATGGTCTGCGGGTAAACGGCCAGGTCGTCAAGCTGCGCGGAGGCTGTATCCACCATGACAACGGCATCACCGGTACCGCTGAATTTGCCCATACGGCCGAGTTTCGGGTAAAGAAGCTCAAAGAAGCCGGATACAATGCCATTCGAAGCTCCCACAATCCCATGGGGCGCCGGCTTTTGGAAGCCTGTGATAAGATCGGCATGTATGTGATGGATGAGTTTTCCGATGTCTGGACAACCACCAAGGTGGACTTTGACTACGGCACCCACATGGCGGACTGGTGGGAGCATGATGTGACAAACCTGGTAAACAAGGACTACAACCATCCCTGCGTGATTCTCTATTCGATCGGAAACGAGATTCCGGAGACCGGAAACCGCTTTGATGTCCAGTGGGGCAAAAAGCTGGCCGATAAGATCCGTTCTCTGGATGATTCCCGCTATGTGACCAACAGCCAGAACCTGATGCTGAGCATCATGGACCGTCTCGGGGAGATGATGGCAGCTGCAGGCGCCGGCGCTGCTTCCGCCGGAAACATGGAGATTAACAGCGCCATGAACAGCGCCGGCGACATGATGGCGATGCTCATCGGCAGCGAGATGGCCGGGGAGGCAACCGAGGAGGCCTTTGAGCAGGTTGACATTGCCGGATACAATTATGCAACTGTCCGCTATGAGGCAGATGCGAAGAAGTACCCGAACCGCATCCTGCTGGGCACGGAGACCTATCCCCAGGATCTGGACAAAAACTGGGAGCTGATTGAGAAGTATCCGTCCATCATCGGTGATTTTTCCTGGACGGCGTGGGATTACCTGGGGGAAGCCGGCATTGGCAAAATCACCTACGGCGAAGGGACAAACATGAGCTTTTATGCGCCCTATCCTTACAAAGCCGCCTATTGCGGAGATATGAACCTGCTGGGTGACCGCCGTCCCGTCTCTTTCTGGCGGGAAATTATCTGGGGCCTGCGCAGCACTCCCTATCTGTGTGTCCAGCCGCCCATGTATCACGATGTTCCCCACAACCTGACCTCCTGGACCATGACCAATGCCGTCCGTTCCTGGAACTGGCCCGGATACGAAGGAAAACCGGTGACCGTGGAAGCCTATACGGATGCGCAGGAAGCCGCACTGTTCCTCAACGGAGAGCTTCTCGAGAAGAAAGCGGTGGGGGAGACCAAAAAGGACATCGTGCTGTTTGAGACCACCTATGTACCCGGCACTCTGGAGCTTGTTGTCTACAGGGACGGGGTGGAAACCGGCCGGGATACAATCGTAACGGCTGGAAGCAGCGTACACATCGCTGCCTGTGCGGATGAAGCCACGATTCCGGCGGATGCGAGTGACATCGCATATGTGGAACTTCGGATGCTTGACCAGAACGGCATCTTAAATCCGGCAGCCGATATTGCGGTCAGTGTCTCCATCGAGGGCCCCGGCGTGATCCTGGGCTACGGCAGTGCCGATCCGGGTTCCGAGGAGAACTACTTTGACCATACGGCGAAGGCCTATGAGGGAAGGCTGCGGGCTGCGATCCGGGGAACCGGAGAAAAGGGAACCATCACGGTGACCTTTACGGCGGAAGGCCTGGAGCCGGTATCCGTTTCCATCGAAGCGGTCTGATCCGGACAGAAGAGAAAAAAG
>CAZJYM010000260.1:0-4498 GCA_964550245.1 uncultured Blautia sp.
ACCGGGAACTCGGAGGTAAATCCGTCCTCAATCAGTCCGGCATCCGCCACTACCTGCACGTCCCCTTCCAGAGCCAGCGTAACCACATCCGCCTCCAGGCCGTTGGCCACTTCCAGGGCCTGCTTTCCGGATCCGCCGTGGGACTGGACTACATCCACCTTCTGTCCGGTCAGCTCCTCATAGTGAGGAATGAAGATCTCATTGTAGGCTGCGTACAGCTCCCGGGTGGGATCATAGGATACATTGGTAAGTTCGATGGTCTCCTCTGCCAGTACCGGTACGGAGCCGGCAACCAGAGAGAGGGAAAGAAAAAGAGCTGCGGTTTTCAGTGTCCTGTTTTTCATAATTATTCTCCTCTAAAACGTATGATTGATAAGTGGTTACTCCTCTTCCCGTACCACAAGGGTTTCCTCCCGGGCCTCTCCTTTTTCCACATGAAAGGAGCGAAGCACGGGAGAATCTCCCATCAGGGAGAGGATCAAGTAGCTGGCCGAAGGATCAAACCCCAGCCGTATGTCCTCCCTGGAAGGCCGGGCCGGCGTCTCCGGGTGGGAATGCCAGTTTCCCAGAGGGATCAGACCATTGGCCCGCATGTCCTTCACAGCGGCCAGCTGTTCTTTGGGATCCAGGGTGAAGTGCTCGGGAGAGGAATCCAGGTTGGTTAAGACATAGACCTTTTCGATGATGCGCCCCTTCTCTCCTTCCTTTCCCCCAATGAGGCCGCAGGCCTCATTGGGGAGACTGTTTCTGGCAGAAGCGATCATCTCTTCCAGATCCCTCTTCCTGATAAAGACGGTCCTCATGCCCCCGCCCCCTGCAGATCGCAGGCCGGAAGCTCATAGTCCACCGGCTCCAGGATGGTGGGGTGGGTTCCGCACACCGCACAGTCCTCCCGGGCTTTGGGAAGCGGGATCTTCCGGAATTCCATCTTTAAGGCATCGAAGGTCAGAAGATACCCGGTGAGCAGATCTCCCTTTCCGATGATGTACTTGACGGCCTCCATGGCCTGCAGGCTTCCGATCACCCCGCCCATGGCGCCGATCACACCCGCCTGCCGGCAGGTGGGCACCGCATCCTTTGGGGGAGGGCTTCGAAAGACACAGCGGTAACAGGGACCTTTCCCCGGCACATATGTCATCAGCTGGCCCTGAAAGCGGATGATTCCCGCATGGGAAAAGGGCTTTTTCTCCAGGACGCAGGCATCGTTGATCAGAAACTTGGCCGGAAAGTTGTCCGTTCCGTCGATGACAAAGTCATAGTCTCTCACCAGGGGACGGATGTTGGTGGAATCCACAAACGAGGTATAAGTCTCCACCTTCACATCCGGGTTCATCTGTTCCATGGTCTCCCTGGCGGAAACGGCCTTTTGTTTTCCCACATCGGCCGTGCTGTGGATGATCTGCCTTTGCAGGTTGGACAGTTCCACCCTGTCCCCGTCGGCAATGCCGATGGTTCCCACTCCTGCTGCCGCCAGGTACATGGCGGCAGGAGCCCCCAGGCCGCCTGCTCCGATAATCAGTACTCTGGCGTTTAAGAGCTTTTTCTGGCCCTTCCCTCCCACTTCCTTTAAGATAATGTGACGGGAGTACCGTTCCATCTGGGTTTCAGACAGGGACGGACTTCCTCCTCCCATGAAGTAGAGGAATTCCACTGTGTCTCCGTCCTTTAATACCCAGTCTCCCTTATTTTCTCCCTCGATAAACTCCTCATTGACAGAGACGGTCACGTACTCGGGCATCTCCACCTTTTCCAGCTCCAGCAGTTCCGCCAGTGTAAGCCCGTCCCTTACTTCCTTTTTCACCCCGGCAACCGTGAGGTTCATGTCTCTTCCACCTTTCGCACATACAGGGTATAAGTGCCGTCCCCGTTATCCAGAAGTTTCAGGATCTGATGCCCCTCTTCCTTAAGGCTTCGGGGAACATTTTGAACCGGTTCCCCGTCGTTCATGCGGATGGCCATCACCTTTCCCTCCTCCAGATCCTCCATGGCCACCTTGGCGGTCACAAAGGTCATGGGACAGACCTTATCCCGGATGTCCAGCTCTTCATCAGCGGTTATCTCAGCCATGGTACGCCTCCTCCAGAACCTTTTTGAACTCTTCCTCCCCGGTCCGGTCCAGCATCAGCCGGAACCTTTCTCCCGGATTGGCGTGCTGTTCAAAGTAGGAGATGGTGGCGTCCACCACCCGGAAAAGGGTATCCTTATCCTGAATGATGGGCAGCAGGGCTTCCCCTTTATAGATTTTGTTGCCGAAAAGGCCTCCAAAGTAGACCAGGTATCCGCTTTCTCCCTCCCAGGCTCCGGTGGGACAGGACTTGACGCAGCGTCCGCAGTAGCTGCATCTCTCCCGGTCGATCAGGATTCTTCCCTCTTCCAGGGAAAGGGCATTCTCCCGGCAGGCCTTCACACAGACTCCGCACTGGATACAGGCTTCCTGCCGGTATTCCACCGTCATGCCGCCTTTAATGCCCAGATCATTTTCCTCGGCTTTCAGGCAGTTGTTCTGGCATCCGGTAACCCCGAACTTAAACTTGTGGGGCAGATCCCGTCCAAAGTACCGCCTGTCCAGCTCTTTAGCCAAAGCATACGTATCGATACAGCCGGAGGGACAGATCTCAGATCCCTGACAGGCGGTCACCGTCCGCACCCTGGGGCCGCACACCCCGGGCTTTACGCCGCCTTCCCCCAGCTTTTCCTTCACTTCCTCAATGTCTTCGAAACGGATAAAGGGTATCTCCACTCCCTGTCTGGAAGTCAGATGGACATACCCTTTTCCGTACTTTTCCGCCACCTCCGAGATGGTGCGGATGTTTTCGCCGGTCAGGTTACCCCCCGTTACCTGAAGGCGGAGGGAAAAATAACCTTTCTGCTTCTGACGCATGAACCCGCCTTTTTTCAGCGCCGCATAATCAGCCTTCTTCTCTGCCACTGCCTTACTCCTTTCCCGTGTGCATCATCAAATACAACATGATAATCCATACCCCCACCCCTCTTCGGGGCCGGTACACGCCTGTATCCTTCCCGGATGTTCTGCCGCACACACTAACACACTTTCGGGGGTTCGTCTAATATGTAAAAGAAATACCCGGCTATAAACTGAGTCTATAGCCGGGTATTTAGGGAAATTTATATGGTTCAGACAGCACTGTTTCTACCGGTAATGGTTTTCTACCGGTAACGGTTTTTCTACTGCTAACGGTTTTTTACCGGTAACGGTTTTTCCAATACTGGTAACTGGTAATCCCAGCGTCAAAGGGCCATGCCGCCTCCGGCGGCATGGGCATTCTGCACAGAAGCCATCCGGCAAGCTTGCTTGTCGGGATGGTTTCCTGTGCAGAATGAGCACACCCGAAGGGTGTCCCTTTGACGCGTCCGCATTTACTTATCTTACCTCTATCTCTACCTCCACTTCCACATCCCTCCACTTCTCCGGAAGATCCCACTCTTCCAGCAGATCCAGTCTGGGTTCCCCGTCCGGATCAAAGTGGACTCTCCGGGCACAGGCGGAGCGGGGACCTTCCACGCCGGGACGTGCATGATAAAAATTCCATGTCAGACCGGTCTGATCTTCCAGGAAGGAGTTGTGTCCGGGACCGTAAAGCCCGGGGGCTGTCCGGGAGGAGAGCAGGGGATAGTTGCTCTTTCTCCAGTTGTTGGGATCCAGGATGTCCGTTCCCATCACCGGTTTTAAAAGCCCCACAGCATACGTGGCATCCACGGCAGCCCCGGAATAGGTGATCATCAGCTGACCCTCATGCTCCAGGCAGAATGGTCCTTCCACCACAAAGGTGTGGTTGTTCTCCCATCCGTACTCCGGTTTGGCAATGCAGACCGGATCCGTGATCAGTCTCCAGGGCTCCTGCGGATCGATTTTTGCCAGGTAAAGCCAGGCGCCCTGATCCACCGGGATAAACTGCCTCTGGGACCACATGGCGTAGTACTCCCCCTGGTAGAGGAAGGTGGTCATGTCCAGAGAGATCACCTTTCCCTCCTCGCAGAGGGGTGAACCGTCCTTTTTCACCACCAGATGAGGCCGGGACCAGTGCTCCGGACAGATGGGATCTCCCCCTTCCTGTAATTCCCGCACCCGGGATTCCTCCCGGTAGAACTCTCCCCTTCTGGCAGCTCCGTGAAAGATGTAGAGTTTCCCCTCAATCTCGTGAAACTCGGGAGCCCATAAAAGTCCTCCGATCTCCGGATAGGTGTCCGAATCCAGCATCAGCACTTCTTCGGCGTCCATGAGTCCCTCCAGAGTATCGGAGCAGCGCATGTACAAAGTGTGGTTGCCGTCCGCATCGTTGGTGGCCACAAAATAATATTTTCCCTCCCGCAGCATCACCATGGGATCTCCCCGGTCCGGGGCAAAGGCATCCCGGAAGTGTTCCTGATGAATCCTTCCCCTGACACGGCCGTCCTTTTGTTCTTCCCAGTCAATGCCTCTGACCACTTCGGTGCCGTCGCTGTACCGGGCAACGGCTTTCATGGAATCAGGCCCGGT
>CAZJYM010000261.1:0-4493 GCA_964550245.1 uncultured Blautia sp.
TACAGTCTTATGAAACCGGTGATCTCGTCGTTGATCACGTAATGGGCTCCGTCATCCTCCGGTTTGACATAGATCTTCAGATCCTTCAGGTCGCTTTCCTTCTTCCCCATTTCCTCCGTCCACAGCTTCTTCACGGCTGCTACCACGTCCAGGGTGTTGACTTCCTTTCCCCAGTACTGGATGTAAACCTCTATGTTGGCAGCCTTCTTTGCAGTTCTGCTGGTGGTGGTCCTGGTGGTCTTCTTTTTGGTTTCCGCCGCCTCTTCCTTTACAGGAGCGGTCTCCACATCTGTTGCTGCTTTTTTTGCCATAGATTGCCTCCTTACAGAGTAAATACTGAATCCTTACAGGGATAGAATACTACTTTTACCGGGGTTTTGCAATCTTTTTAGAGAATCTTGGTCCAATTTTGCCCTGACATAAAAAGAGACCCGTCCGGGTCTCTTTTCATGCTTCCTTTTCCGCCAGGAATTTCTTGATGGCCTCAAAGCTCTCCGCGCTGATCACATGTTCCATTCTGCAGGCATCCTGAGCCGCGATCTCCGGATCCACCCCGATCTCAGCCAGCCAGGAGGAGAGGAACCTGTGGCGCTCATAAATCCGTTCCGCGATTTCCTTTCCCGACTCCGTCAGGGTGATGTACCCCTCGGGAGAAACCTCGATATGATTGTTCTGGCGCAGTTTCTTCATGGCAACGCTGACGCTGGGCTTTTTGAAATCCAGCTCCGTAGCGATGTCCACAGAGCGCACCACCGGATGGGTTTTACTCAGGATCAGAATCGTCTCCAGATAGTTTTCAGCAGATTCATTGGAATGGACCATGTCTCATCTCACCTCTGTCAGTTGTATGGACGGAATCACCGGGGAGCTGCCCCGGACCAGTTCTCTGTATTAGAAGTAATTATAACACATCTGAGGGGAAACATCAATTACCGATTTTATTGATAAATTTTTATCAACTTCAGGCATTTCCCTGATCTGCCCCCGGCAGATCAGGGAAATGTTGGAAGGGCAGAAAAATTTCTAAAATAAGTATTGACAAGGAATTAACAAAGTGGTATAGTGGAGATGGTTAAAAAATTAACAATATCACGGGAGGAACCATTATGGCAGACAGTACAGTTGCTTATAAACCCGTCGAGACGGCGGAGGACCTGGAGGCGGCCGTTGCAGCCGTCCGTGCGGCTCAGCAGATCTACTCCGGCTACACCCAGGACCAGGTAGACCGGATCTTTAAGGCCGCCGCCTCCGCAGCGGACAAGATGCGGATTCCGCTGGCGAAAATGGCGGTGGCGGAGACCGGGATGGGTGTGGTGGAAGATAAGGTCATCAAGAACCACTATGCCGCGGAGTACATCTACAATGCATACAAAAACACCAAAACCTGCGGTGTCATCGAGGAGGACCCGGTTTTCGGCATTAAGAAGATTGCCGAGCCCATCGGTCTGATCGCCGCAGTCATTCCCACCACCAATCCCACCTCCACGGCCATCTTCAAGACCTTATTGGCCCTGAAGACCCGGAATGCCATCATCATCAGCCCCCATCCCCGGGCGAAGAAGTCCACCATCGAAGCTGCGAAAGTGGTGCTGGAAGCGGCTGTACAGGCCGGAGCCCCGGAGGGAATCATCGGCTGGATCGATGTGCCAAGCCTGGAGCTCACCAACATGATCATGAAGGAAGCGGACCTGATTCTGGCCACGGGAGGCCCGGGCATGGTGAAGTCCGCCTATTCCTCCGGCAAGCCGGCTCTGGGCGTAGGAGCGGGCAATACCCCCGCCATCATCGATGAGACGGCGGATATCTCTCTGGCGGTATCCTCCATCATCCACTCCAAGACCTTCGACAACGGCATGATCTGTGCCTCCGAGCAGTCTGTCACGGTTCTGGACAGTATTTATGAGACGGTGAAGAAGGAGTTTCAGTACAGAGGCTGCTACTTCCTGAATCCGGAGGAGCTGGATAAGGTCAGGAAGACCATCATGATCAACGGAGCCTTAAATGCCAGGATCGTGGGACAGAAGGCCACCACCATCGCCTCCATGGCGGGGATTGAAGTACCGGAAGGAACCAAGATCCTCATCGGCGAGGTGGAGTCCGTGGACATCTCCGAGGAGTTTGCCCATGAGAAGCTCTCTCCCGTGCTGGCCATGTACAGAGCGAAGACCTTTGACGAAGCCCTGGAAAAGGCTGCTCACCTGGTGGCGGACGGCGGGTACGGTCATACTTCCTCCCTGTACATCAATGTGAATGAGAAGGAAAAGATGGCCAGACATGCGGCAGCCATGAAGACCTGCCGGATCCTGGTCAACACCCCCTCCTCCCAGGGAGGCATCGGAGATCTCTACAACTTCCGGCTGGCTCCTTCTCTCACCCTGGGCTGCGGCTCCTGGGGCGGCAACTCCGTGTCGGAAAACGTGGGGGTGAAGCACCTGATCAACATCAAGACCGTTGCCGAAAGGAGAGAGAACATGCTGTGGATGAGGACTCCGGAGAAGATCTATTTCAAGAAGGGCTGCATGCCGGTGGCTCTGGATGAGCTGGGCGCGGTGATGGGAAAGAAGCGCTGCTTTATCGTCACCGATTCCTTCTTATATAAGAACGGCTACACCCTGCCCATCGAGCGCAAGCTGGATGAGATGGGCATTGTCCACACCTGCTTCTCCGATGTGGAGCCGGATCCCTCCCTCACCTCCGCAAAGGAAGGTGCGAAGGCCATGAGAGCCTTTGAGCCGGACTGCATCATCGCCTTCGGCGGCGGTTCCGCCATGGATGCCGGAAAGATCATGTGGGTTCTCTATGAGAATCCGGATGTGGACTTCTCCGACATGTCCATGGACTTCATGGACATCCGCAAGCGGATCTACACCTTCCCCAAAATGGGAAAGAAAGCCTACTTCGTAGCCATCCCCACCTCTTCGGGTACCGGCTCCGAGGTAACCCCCTTTGCCATCATCACCGACCGGGATACGGGGATCAAGTGGCCTCTGGCAGATTATGAGCTGATGCCGGACATGGCCATCGTCGATACCGACAACATGATGAGCGCACCGAAAGGTCTCACCTGTGCCTCCGGCATCGATGTGATGACCCACGCCATCGAAGCCTATGTCTCCATGATGGCTTCCGACTTTACGGATGCCCTGGCCTTAAAGGCCGTGAAGCTGGTATTTGACTACCTGCCCCGGGCCTATCGGGACGGCACCGATGTGGAAGCCAGGGATCACATGGCCAATGCCTCCTGCATCGCCGGAATGGCCTTTGCCAATGCCTTCCTGGGTGTGAACCACTCCCTGGCTCACAAGCTGGGAGCCTACCATCACCTTCCCCACGGGATCGCCAATGCCCTGGTGCTGCTGCAGGTGATGCGCTACAATGCTGCGGAAGTGCCGACAAAGATGGGTACCTTCCCCCAGTATGCCTATCCCCATGCCCTGAAGCGGTATGCGGAGATCGGCCGCTATGTGGGACTTACCGGAGACAGCGATCAGGAAGTCTTTGAGAAGCTTCTTGAAAAGCTTGAGGAGCTGATGAGGGCCATTGAGATCAAGCCCACCATCCGGGACTACGGAATTTCCGAGCAGGATTTCCTGGCCACCCTGGATGAGATGACCGAGCAGGCTTTTAATGACCAGTGCACGGGGACCAACCCCAGATACCCGCTGATGTCCGAGCTGAAGGAGATCTATCTGGAAGCTTACTACGGCACTGAGAAGAACTGATGGAGGAGAAGACAATGAGCGAGAGAGAACTGATTGTAGAGCGCCCCTACAAGAAGGTGTACCGGGAGGAAGGCAGGATCATCAAGGTTTTCACCCAGGAGCACGGCAAGGCCAACGTCTTCAACGAGGCCCTGTGTACGGCCCGGGTGGAGGAGAGCGGCTTTGACATTCCCAAGGTCCTGGAAGTCCGGGAGATCGACGGGGGATGGGCCATTGTGATTGAAGCGGTAACCGGAAAGACTCTGGAGGAGATCATGAAGGAGGATCCCGCCAGTCTGGAGAAGTACATGGAGGACTTTGTGGATCTGCAGCTTAGTATGCATGCGAAGCAGGCTCCCCGGCTGACTCTTCAGAAGGACAAGTTTTCCCGGAAGATCAACAGCCAGAAGGAGGTATTGGATGCCACGGTGCGCTATGAGCTCTGTACCAGGCTGGAGTCCATGCCTTCTCATACCAAGCTCTGCCACGGGGACTACAATCCCTCCAACGTGATCGTAGATCCGGAAGGGAAGATGTGGGTTGTGGACTGGGCCCATGCCACCCAGGGCAATGCCAGCGGAGACGCGGCCATCACCTACCTCCAGTTCGCCCTTCAGGATCAGAAGAAGGCGGACCTGTACCTGGATATCTTCTGCCGTAAGAGCGACACCGCCCGTCAGTATGTACAGAAGTGGATGCCCATCGCGGCGGCTGCCCAGCTCTCCAAGGGCAATCCCCAGGAGAAGGATTTCCTGATCCGCTGGGCGGATGTGTTTGATTTCCAGTAAGAAG
>CAZJYM010000262.1:0-4440 GCA_964550245.1 uncultured Blautia sp.
CCTCTCCAAAAAACCACCAAAAAATGAAATTGCAACTGGTAAAAAGGGAAGAAATGTGCTAGACTGCCAGTTGGAGTCACTCATTCCCGGGTTTTCTCCACACTTGAACACCTGCTTAACAATTTCTGACATATATGGGATCCTGTCTGGAATAGATGGCATCGTAAAGAGGAGGTTCTGTCATGGACGAGAGGGTGAAGACTCAGCCGGTACATACGAATAAAGGGGGTGTTGTCATCAACATTTCATACTCTTCACTTTTTTGGCTGTTTCTGTTCGGCAGCATTGCAGGGTATTTCCTGGAGGGTTTCTGGAACATTCTGCGCAAGGGGGAATGGGAGCGGCATTCGGCCACGGTTTACGGTCCTTTCTGCATCATCTACGGTTTCGGAGCAGTCGCCATCTATCTGCTCTCCGTCTACATGAGAGGCAAAAACATGCTTTTCCAGTTTGTGGTGTATTGCGTCACGGGCACGGTGCTGGAGTACATCTGCTGTGTGTTTGAGGAAGTGGTGTTCAGCGCCAGGACCTGGAACTACAGCAAACAGAGGCTGAACATCGGAGGAAAGATCAGTGTTTTGATGACGGTGATCTGGGGTCTGCTGGGTCTGACCCTGATGCATGTGGTGTTTCCCCTTCTGGACCGTCTCCTTGCCAGGATGACCGGAAAGTTCTGGAATATGGCCTGCCTGATTCTGACCGTGATCGTAGTCGCGGACCTGGCCTTTTCCGCAGCCGCCCTCATGCGGTGGAAAGAACGGGTGACGGCGAACCTTCCGCCCAGAAACTCTGTTGAGAGGTTTCTGGATAAGTCCTACGGGGACGAAGCCATGCAGGAATACTACCCAAACATGAAGTTTTTCACCAAAGAGTCTTAGAGTTGGAAAAGCGCCGGTCGTATGACCGGCGCTTTTCTTCTATTTTGTTTGTTCAGTTGAATGCCCTGGTTTAGTTGTTTAGTGTTTTAGTTTAGTGCTTTAGTTTAGTTGGAACGGACCTCCTGGCGCATAAATCCCACATAGGATCCGGCAAAGGCGGCCAGCATCAGGGCAAAGAGCCCTACCAGATGAGGCCATACCAGCAGTACGCTCTGTCCCAGGCTTAAGTAGCCGCTTACCGCACCTGTCAGCTGACTCATGGTGACCACGTTGACGGAACGCACCGAGGGGTTCATGATGGTGGAAACCGCTTCACTGTACAGATAGTAGGGAGAGAGACGGTTCAGGTTCAGCTCCAGGGTGTAGTTGTTCACGGAATTTAAGAGCATTCCGTAATCCGTATCCACGGGGTAGACCGCGTTGGCGATGATGGATGCCACCAGGCTCATGAAGATGGAGAAAAACAGCCACAGGGATATGGAGGCCAGGGCAGAGGTGGCGGCATGCCTGCAAAACACGGAAAAGAGAATGGACAGTGCCAGCCAGAAAGCCACATAGACCACCGTGAAGGTGAGGAAGATCAGGATTCTCCAGACCTCTTCCCCGGTGGGCTTTACCCCGGTGGCCAGAAGACCCACGGCCCCGATGCCGATTCCCATGGTGTAGATGATCACGGCGATTACGGCGCTTCCTGCCAGAAACTTTCCTATTATAATGGAGTCCCGGTAGATGGGCTGAGCCAGCAGCCGGTTTAAAGTGCCGTAGGAGCGCTCGCTGTTTACCGCGTCAAAACCCAGAGCCAGTCCGATGATGGGACCCAGAAGAGCGATAAAGGACATAAAGGAAGGAATGGATTTTCCGCTTCCCGTATACAGGCTTAAAAACAGGTAGTCTGTTCCCCCGGTACCGGCCATGGAAGTAACGGCCCCGTAGAGGCTGGCCCCTCCCGTACTTCCAATCAGGATCAGTAATAACAGGAAACGTTTGCTTCTCAGATGATCCGCCAGCTCTTTATGAAACAACGCGCCCAGTCCGGTAAAGCCGCTGATGGAATGATGCTTCTCAACGTTTCCTTCCCCATTTTTTCTTTTTGCTGCTGTCATTTCTTTCATCGCCTTGTCCTGCCTTTTCAAAATAGCGTCTGTATATTTCATCCAGATCCCCGCCCCGCTGGTGCAGGTGAAGGATCGTGTAGTTGTTCTCCCCCAGGAACCTGGTCAGCTGAGGACGGATGTCCTCTTTGGAGGTGATCAGGAAGGTGTCCTCATTTTTCTTCTTCTGGATGTTCTCCAGGCCCTCCTGCTTCGAGAGCATGTCCAGAAGCCGGTCGTCACAGGGCCTGGCCTCCAGCTCCAGAAGGTAGTTTCCGTCCTTGCGGATCTGTTCCTCCAGCTGGGAAAGGGTGCCGCTGGCCACCAGTTTCCCCTCTACGAAGATTCCCACCCGGTCGCAGACCTGCTGGATCTGATGAAGCTGATGGGAGGAGATCAGAAGAGTTCGGCCGTCCTTTACGGAAAGCTCCCGGATCAGGTCCAGCAGTTCCCGCATGCCCTCCGGGTCAATGCCCAGAGTGGGCTCATCCATAATGATGATCTGGGGATCCTTGATGAGCACGTCCGCAATGCCCAGTCTCTGTCTCATACCTTTGGAATAGGTGCCGGTTCTCTGATCTGCGGATTCGGTCATTCCCACTCTTTCCAGAAGCTCATCTATCCGATCTTCCGCTTCTTTTCCGGCCATGCCGTTTAAGCGGGCGGTAAAGCGCAGGTTCTGCCTTCCCGTCATATCCGAATAGAAACCCACGTTGTCGGGAAGATAGCCTACCACGCTCTTCACATCCAGGGGATTGCGGGTACAGTCCATCCCCAGGATCTCGGCCTTTCCTCCCGTGGGTTCCGTGAGCCCCAGAAGCATCAGGATGGTGGTGGTCTTTCCGGCTCCGTTGGGTCCCAGAAGGCCGAAAACTTCACCTTTGTGGATGGTAAGGTCCAGATGGTCCACGGCGGTCTTGTTCCCGTACTTCTTGGTGAGCCCTGAAAGCTCGATTACGTTCTCAAATTTTTCCGCCATGCTTACCGTCTCCCGAATTTCTTCATAATAATCGCCAGAACGGCCACCAGTACCACGATCACGCCGATTGCGGCAATGCCCCAGGTGGTGGAGGTCTTTACGGAGACACGGAAGTCTGCTCCCGTGGAGGTCTCACTGCTTCTGGCGGTAATGGACAGGGCATAGTCTCCTGTCACCGCATTTTTACAGGGCTGTACGGTAAGGGTTACTTCCTTGGTAGCACCCGGTTCCAGGATGTCAATGGTGGATTCACTGAAGCTGGACTCCCAGTCTGTAGGTACGGAAGAGGTGAGGTTGATGTTGGTCAGATCCACATTTCCGGTATTGGTCAGTTCCAGGGTGACGGAGGAGTCTTTGCTTTCATAGGCGTCAAAGCTCAGTCTCCCGTCGGGGGTGGCCATGGTCAGTCCGTAGGTACCGGTGATCTCCACCGCCAGATCCAGGTTCAGGGTATCGCTGGCGGAGACAGCCGTACAGGGGATGGAATAATCTCCCTTTTCCACCGTATCCGGAGGAACCACGGCAATGGTCATTCCCTGGCTGCTTCCCGCATCCACCGCCAGGCTGGCCACATTGGTGCTCTCCCCGGAAGGAGTAAAGGTCAGCTTCCATCCGGCCGGGACTTCCGCGGAAAGGCTGTAGGTCTGATTGGTGCTGCGGTTGTTGACCAGGGTTGCCTCAAAGCTGAAGGAGGTTCCGGAAACACCCTGCTGTTCGGGATACTCGGAGGTAAAGGCGCTCTGTCCGCTCTCCTCCTGGCTCACCGTCACTTCCAGATCCAGGGTGTCGGTCTGTCCTGTTCCCGTGTCTGCCTTTAAAACAACATCATAAGTGCCGTCCTGCGTTTCCGGAGGAACGGTAAGACTGAAGTCCGCAGAGGCATTCTCATCCGTGCTCTCCGGATCTTCAGGAACCACATGGATTTTGGTAATCTCCCGGGTTCCTCCCTTAAAATAACCTGTCCAGTTCTCCGGAAGGGATTCAGCCTCCAGAGAAACGTCATAGGATTCATCGTCAAGACTTGAGAAATGGAGAGGGAAACTCACCGTGTCGCCGGATTTCACCGTGATGCCCGGATAGTCCGTGCTCATGTCGATGCCTGTATCCTCCGCCGCCAGTGCGGGATACCCGCCCGCCAAAGACAGTGTCAGCACTGCCGCCGTTATGATACAAATCCCCTTCTGTCCCGCTTTTCTGCCTTTCATTGCTTCCTAAATCTCCTTTCGTGTTTGCAGTTTACATATCCTGTATTCTGTACTGGCATCCTAAAATGTACTTTAAAATACTGTACCCAATTTGTGAAATTTCTATGTTAGACAATTGAGGAGGAACAGTTGAAATGTCATCCGGGGTGTTGTACAATCAGGGAAAGGTGGAAAAAAGGGAAAAAAATGGAAAGCATAAGGTTTGACCGGGAATTTACAAGGATTGAGCCCATCCACAAAGGATGGTCCGGGGACAGGAAATACTGCGGAGAAACCAAAGACGGGGA
>CAZJYM010000263.1:0-4403 GCA_964550245.1 uncultured Blautia sp.
CATGCATGGAGACGGAACAGTTCCAGTCGGGATATGAAATCGGCAGGAAGCTGTTTTCCACCAGAGTCCTGTGCCTGAAGGAGGGTGGAACCGAGGAGTTTGACCTCCAGGCAATGGTCAGTCACAGGCTTCTGGACATTGATCTGAAGAAGGTGGCTCTGGATGTGGCCTGCTGCGCTTACCGTGCCAACGGTCCGGAAACCAGGTGTGAAGCCCTGTATGAGGTGATTAAAAGCTTTAAGATGAAGGAGATTACCCTGGAGGCCATCCTGCAGCACGCCGGCAGAAAGCTGCCGGATTTCCCTGCCTTCCTTCCGGACTGGATCGACTACATCGGTCACAGGATCGACTATGATGCGGACAGACTGATCTACGAGGCGGAGGGACTTCTGTTTGACGATGAGAAGGCTGTGGAGTATGCGGACAAGTTTGGGGATGTCCATCCCGGTATCTATATCAGACTGCTGAACTGCAGAGAGGGGAAAGATGTTTCCGGTCAGGCACAGCTGGGGCTTCGGGCTTTAAACCGTATCCCCAAAAACTATCTCCTAAGAAGCCATGTAGCCTTAAGAACCGCAGAATACATGAAGGCTTCCGGGTATGAGCAGACTCAGATCGAACAGTGCTACTTCGATGCCTATGAGTCGGCTACTACAGCCCAGAACTACCTTCGGGCCCTGCTTCACGGATACTCATCTCCCGAAAAGAGGCAGATGCTAAACCAGGTATTCGCAGATCTTCCCTTTTCCCGGGACGGCGTGAGAACAGACTCTGTGGACGCTGAAAGGCAGGAGAATACCCAGAGCACCTGCATGCACCAGCTGTTGGAGTTCTTTGGTGGTCACTTTTCTGAAGCCGTAGAAGAGAGTATCGCCTGTTCCGATGATCTGGACAGCTCTGTGGACTTTATCAGACCCGAGATTTCCCTTTACCTGCTTTACATCTACGAGGGAACCGAGATGGGAAAAGCCATGCAGACCATGGTTCGCTATGCCGAATCTGCCGTGGGCTTTTCCGCTTCGGAGTATTTAAGAGGCGCCTGTGAGCCGGAGGATACCATGGAAGAGGGACTTTTCCTCAGGGTTTTCCAGGAGTGGAAGGCCATGACTCCAATGTCACCGGAGGTAAGGAGCCACATCCTGAGTGTAATCCCGGGTATGATTTCCCGGCGCACAGAGGACATGATGGAGGATAACCGGAGAAAGCTCTACGCACAGAGTGCCGCCTATATCGCGGCTCTGGGTGAAGTCCGGGAGTCTCTGGGAGATCCGGGAGCCAAACAGGAGCTGATGGTTTCCTATATAAAGAAGTACAACCGCAGGTCAGCCTTCAGAAATGAGATGACCGCCTTCGGACTGGAAAGATTTTAGGATTGGCGGGGATGGACAAATCCGGCTGTAAAAACTATAATGGGAATGGAAGACCATAACAAATGCAGCCCAGGGGCATCAGCCCCTGGGCTGCAATGGAGAGGAGGATTTCAAATGGCGTTCAAGAAAATCCTTCCCGGTACGGGAGGAGAGCATTACATCCCCTTTGAAGACAGGACGGGAGAGGAATCCACTGTATACTTTACCAGAGACCTGTCGCCGGAGGGACTGAGAAAGATCTACAAAAAGGTAAGCGCCTGCCTTACGGGCAAGGTGGGCATCAAGCTTCATACCGGTGAGAAACACGGTCCCAACATCATTCCCAGAGACTGGGTGGAGTATCTTATTAAGGAAGAGCTTCCGGATGCAGCCATCATTGAGACCAATACCTACTATGAAGGAGACCGCTATACTACGGAACAGCACAGGGAAACCCTGAAGGTAAACGGATGGACCTTCTGTCCGGTGGACATCCTGGATGAGGATGGAACGGTCATGCTTCCCGTAAAGGGCGGCAAGTGGTTTACGGAGATGTCCGTAGGAAAGAATCTTTTAAACTACGATTCCATGCTGGCCCTTACCCACTTCAAAGGCCATACCAAGGGAGGATTCGGGGGATCCAACAAGAACATCGGCATCGGATGTGCGGACGGAAGAATCGGTAAGGGCATGATTCATACCACTCCCGGTTCTGACAGCATGTGGGATATCGGTACCGAAGAGCTGATGGAGAGAATCACGGAATCCGCCAAAGCCTCCATCGATCACTTTGGAAAACAGGTGACCTACATCAACGTCCTCCGCAACATGTCCGTCTCCTGCGACTGTGAGGGAGTTGAAGCCCTTCCGGTGGTAACCCCCAATATTGGTATCGTAGCCTCTACGGACATCCTGGCAGTGGATCAGGCCTCTGTGGATCTGGTGTACGCCCTTAAAGAGAGTGATCACAGAGATCTGATAGAGAGGATTGAATCCCGTCACGGCATCCGTCAGCTGACCTACATGAAGGAAATGAACATGGGCAATGACCGCTATGTTCTCCTGGATGTGGACAACGATGACGCTCCCATAAGTCTGAAGGAAGCCGTGAAGGATGTAAAGCCATTTACTGACTGAAAGTAGAGGAGCGGGCTTAAACGGGTCCTTACACCTTCAGGTAAGTTCAGCGAGAGATAAGAACAAAGAAGAGCCGCTGCCATCTGGCAGCGGCTCTTCTTATTTTATTGTTTACTTTCTTGTTGTTTCTTGATTATTTTGTTGAACCATTATGTCACGTCTGTCCTGGTTGTGCAGTCTGGCTGTTCCAGATTCAGGCTTACCTGTTCTTCCTGCGCTCAAAGGCACTCAGTACCACCGTGCAGCCTGCCAGGAGCAGCAGCACAAACCAGAATGCCAAAGGTGTCTCATCTGCGGTCTTGGCCGGTTCTCTCTGCTCCGGTGCCGGTGTGTTGGTAGGATACTGCTGTGCCGGCGTATTGGTGGGAGCTGCGGTAGGTGCCACTGTAGGAGTTGCCGTAGGTGCAGGAGTTTCCGTAGGAGTGGGCTCCGGTGTGGCGGTAGGCTCCGGTGTTGCCGTGGGTTCCGGTGTAACGGATACCTCCGGTGTTACCGTAGGCTCGGGTGTTACGGAAGGCTCCAGAGCCTGTGTCCAGGCAATGGCAATGGGTGAGAGACCATGTACGACAAAGCTGATGCCTTCTTCCGTATTTTCAGCAGTGAGGATCTCTACCTCTCCGGCCTGATGTCCATTCATGGTATGGGTGAACATATGGCTTACCGTAAATACATAACTTCCATCCGTTCCTTCCGGATAGGGCATGGTGAGAACAAGACCGCCCTCCGGGAAGTTGTCCGGTGTGGCAGGTGTCCAGGTTGCTCCGGCGTCTGTACTCATCATCAGCTCTACATTGTAGTACGCAATGTTGTTCTCATCAAGTACAATCCCGCTGGAGAGGATTGTCTGCTTTAACTGTTCCGCTACTGCATCCGTAGTACCCAGTCCCAGACCGGCCAGTTCATCCGTGATCTCCATGTCTCCCAGACCTTCGGTCTGTACCACCAGTGTGAGGATGTTGGGATCCGGTGTAATGGTAGGCGTGACGGATACTTCCGGTGTAATACTTGGTTCCGGTGTAACACTGAGCTGCGGAGTAACGGTGAGCTCCGGTGTAACACTGGGCTCCGGAGTGATTGTGAGTTCCGGTGTAACACTGATGCTGGGCTCCGGAGTAACGGTGATTTCGGGCGTTACGGTCAGTTCCGGAGTAACGGTGACAGTGACTTGCGGTGTTACGGTCGGTTCCGGTGTAACAGTCAGTTCTGGTGTAGGTGTATTAGAAGGTTCTACCTCTTCCGTCCAGGCTACCGCAATGGGAGAGAGACCGTGAACCACAAAGGTAATGCCGCTTGCTGACAACACAGGAGGACACACTTCAATGTCTCCGGCCTGATGTCCATTCATGGTATGGGTGAACATATGGGTTACGGTAAATACATAGCTGGCATCTGTACCTTCCGGATAGGGAATGGTCAGTGTCAGACCGTCTGCCGGGAAGTTGTCTCCGGTGACGGGAACCCAGGTATCTCCTCCGTCTGTACTGATCGTCATCTCTACGTTGTAGTAGGCGATGTTGTTTTCATCTTCCACAGCTCCATTGGAGACGAGAGTCTGCTTTAATTCTTCCTGGATGGCCTGCGGTGTACCAAGTCCCTGTTCGATCAGCTCACTGGGGATCTCCATGCTGTCCAGACCTTCGGTCTGGGTAACATCTGAGAGGATACCCGGTGTTGGTGTCGGAGTCACGGTAGGTATCGGGGTATCCGTCGGAGTTACAGTAGGTGTCGGTGTATCCGTCGGTGACGGTGTGGGTGTCTCCGGAACCGGTGTGCTGGTCGGTGTGGGAGTTGCCGTGGGTGTTGGTGTAGAAGTTACAGTGGGTACCGGAGTATCCGTTGGTGTCGGTGTAGAAGTAACAGTCGGTACCGGTGTATTGGTTGGCGTTACGGTTGGTGTTGGTGTAGATGTAACGGTTG
>CAZJYM010000264.1:0-4398 GCA_964550245.1 uncultured Blautia sp.
GGCACACTGATCCGTGGCATAGCGGCAGCGGGAACGGAAGGCACAGCCTGTGGGCATGTGCATGGGACTGGGTACATCCCCTTCCAGAATGATCCGCTTTTTCTGCCGGGCCGTTTTGGGATCCGGGATGGGAACGGCGGAGAGAAGGGAGATGGTGTAGGGGTGCTGGGGCTGCTCATTCAGCTCATCCGAATCGGCGATCTCCACGATCTTTCCCAGATACATGACGGCGATGCGGTTTGAGATGTGGCGCACAATGAGAAGGTCATGGGCGATGAAGAGATAGGCCACACCCAGCTGCTTTTGCAGATCCTCAAACATGTTTACAACCTGGGCCTGAATGGACACGTCCAGGGCGCTTACCGGCTCATCGCAGATGATAAAGCGGGGATTCACCGCCAGAGCTCTGGCGATGCCGATTCTCTGTCTCTGACCTCCGGAAAACTCATGGGCATACCTTCTGGCATGCTCTGCATTCAAGCCTACCAGCTCCATGAGATGCAGGATCTTCTCCCGGCGTTCTTCTTTGGTGCTGTAGAGCTTGTGTACGTCCAGAGGCTCTCCGATGATGTCCTCCACGGTCATACGGGGATCCAGGGAGGAATAGGGATCCTGGAACACCATCTGCATCTGTTTGCGCAGTTCGGTGATGTTGCTGTCGGTCACGGTGGTTCCGTCAAAGATCACTTCCCCGCCGGTGGGATGGTACAGCCGCAGGATGGTTCTGCCCACGGTGGTCTTGCCGCAGCCCGACTCTCCCACCAGTCCCAGTGTCTCACCGGGACGGATGGAGAAGGAAACCCCGTCCACAGCCTTCAGATCCGTCTTTTTCATAAATCCCGTGCTCACCGGGAAATACTGCTTCAAATCCTTTACTTCCACAAGATATTCGCTGCTCAAGCTCTCGCACCTCCCGCCTTTTCATCCATCAGCCGTTTTACATTCATCCAGCAGGAGGCTTTGTGGGTTTCACTTAAAGACAGCTCCTCCGGCTTCTGTTCCAGGCAGATCTTCATGGCATGATCACAGCGGCTGCAGAATGCACAGCCTCTGGGCATGTTCAACAGGTTGATGGGGGTTCCGCTGATGGGAATCAGCCGTTCATGACTGTTGTTCACGTTGGGAATGGAACGGAGCAGCCCCTTGGTGTACTCATGGCAGGGGGAGTAAAAGATGTCGTCGGCGGTTCCCCGCTCACAGATGCTTCCCCCGTACATCACCATGATCTTGTCGCACATGTCCGCAATCACGCCCAGGTCATGGGTAACCATGATAATGGCCATGCCCATGGTTTTCTGCAGATCCTGCATCAGTTCCAGGATCTGGGCCTGGATGGTCACATCCAGAGCGGTGGTGGGCTCATCCGCTATCAATATATCCGGCTCACAGGCCAGGGCCATGGCGATCATCACCCTCTGGCGCATGCCTCCGGAAAGCTCATAGGGGTACTGCTTGATTCTTCTGGCAG
Organism: uncultured Blautia sp.; assembly: GCA_964550245.1. Classification (GTDB taxonomy): domain Bacteria; phylum Bacillota; class Clostridia; order Lachnospirales; family Lachnospiraceae; genus Blautia_A. The sequence continues at coordinate 1,469 of CAZJYM010000264.1, forward strand.
GTTCGTTCACACCCACCAGCTCCAGCATCTCCACCGCCCGGTCTTTTGCCTGCTGCCTGGTCTTGTCCGTGTGCAGCCGGATGGCCTCTGTGATCTGGTTTCCAATGGTGTAAACCGGATTTAAGCTGGTCATGGGATCCTGGAAGATAATGCTGCAGCACTTTCCCCGGAATCCGGCCATCTCCTTTTTGGAAAACTTGGTGATGTCCTGCCCCTTGTAGAGCACCTGTCCCTCGATAATCCGTCCCGTTTCCGCCAGGATCTGCATGATGGAGTAGGCAGTCACGCTCTTTCCGGAGCCGGACTCTCCCACGATGCCGATGATCTCCCCGGGCTTTAAACTGAAGGATACCCCGTTTACGGCCTTGACCTCCCCGGAGTCGGTAAAGAAAGATGTATGGAGATTCTTCACCTCCAGAATGTATTCACTGCTCATGACACTACCTCCTCAGCTTGGGGTCAAAGGCATCGCGCAGTCCGTCACCCAGCAGGTTAAAGGAGAGAACGATGAGACAAATCATGACCGCGGGAAATATCAGCTTCAGCGGGTAGCTCTGCAGACCGCTTCTGGCTGCGTTGGCCAGAGAACCCAGAGAGGGCATGGGGGCCTGAACGCCCATTCCCAGAAAGCTCAGGAAGCTCTCTGTAAAGATGGCGGAAGGCACCTGCAGGGCTGTGGATATGATAATCACGCTGAGGCAGTTGGGAATGATGTGCTTCCGGATAATCCTTCCCGGTTTGGCTCCGATGGTGCGGGCCGCCAGAATGTATTCATTCTCCTTGATGGTGAGGATCTGTCCCCGGACCAGACGGGCCATGCCCACCCAGTAGAGCAAAGCGAAAACCACAAACAGGGAGATCATGTTGACACCAAGACCTGCCAGCGGTGTGTTCTGGATCACGGGCCCTAAGGTCTCCTTCATGATTACGGAGAGCAGGATCACCATCAGCATGTCCGGAAGGGAGTAGATGATGTCCACGATCCGCATCATGATCAGGTCCACCTTGCCTCCCGCATACCCGGCGATACTGCCGTACAAAAGTCCGATGATCAATACGATGATACTGGCGAAAACGCCTACCGCCAGGGAAACCCTGGTTCCGTAGAGTACCCGGACAAAGTAGTCCCGGCACTGTTCATCCGTTCCCATAATGTGGGGGAAAAGTTTGGCTCCCTCATCGATGGCCTTCTGTTCATTCTTGGACCAGGTGAAGGGACTTAAGTTCTTGGCGGTCTTATCCCGGCGGCCGTTTATGGATATCATCTCTTCGTATCCGTAGGGCACCACCATGGGACCCACCACACAGGCCACCACGATAATCACCAGGACCACGATGCTCATCATGGCCAGGGGATTCTTCTTTAACCTTCGCATGCCGTCCTTGAAAAAGGTGGTGGACTCGCTCATCACATCCTGCTGGGCCTTTTCCTCATCCGTGGCCAGATCAAACTGGGACGGTGTAAATCTGGAGAGATCCACCTGCATGCTGAAGGGATTTCTCTTAAAATCTTTCATCTCATTTGCCATCTTGGCTTCCTCCGATTCTTTTTAGAATGATCAGTCAAAGGTAATCCGCGGATCCACCAGTTTGTACACCAGGTCACAGATCAGGTTCATCACCACCATTAATGTTGCCAGAAAGATGGTGGTGGCCATGACCATGGGGTAATCCCGGTTGGTAATGCCCGTGACAAACTTGGAGCCGAGGCCGCCGATGGTAAAGATATTTTCGACTACCAGACTTCCGGTTAAGATGTAGGCGATCATGGGGCCTGCGTAGGTGATCACCGGAATCAGAGCATTTCGCAGGGCATGCTTGAAGATCACCTTCACCTGGGAAACTCCCTTGGCCCTGGCGGTACGCACGTAATCCTGCCCCAGGGCATCCAGCATGCTGGTCTTGGTAAGACGGGTGGTGTAGGCCATGGGATAGAGTGCCAGGGCAATCACCGGCAGGACGAAGTTGGTACTCTCCGTGGAAAACACCGGAAACCATCCCAGCTCAATACAGAACACCAGCAGCAGCAGAGTTGCCAGCACAAAGCTGGGCACGGCCGTGGCCAGTGTTGAGAGAAATACGATCAGCCGGTCGGGCCACCGGTTCCGGTTTAAGGCGGCAATGCTTCCGAAGACAATGCCGCAGGCCAGAGCCAGGGCCGCCGCCACACCTCCCAGTTTTGCCGAGACGGCAAAAGACTCTTTGATGGTGGTCATGATGTCACGCCCTGTCTTCAGGGATACGCCGAAGTCCCCGTGAAGCAGGTTTTTGAGATACAGACCAAACTGTACCACGACCGGCTTGTCCAGGTTGTAGCGCTCCATCAGCACTGCCTTCACTTCCGGGCTGGGTGCCTTCTCCGAATCAAAAGGCCCTCCCGGAATTGCGTTCATACCGAAAAACGTGATGGCACAGATGATGAATACCGTGACAATGGCCAGCAGAACTCTCTTAACCACATATTTCAGCAAAATGAATCACTCTCCTTTTCCTCATTGCAGATATTTCCAACTCTCCATCATTTTCCCCCCGGAGGTCAAAAATCACAGGTTTATTATATAATTGCCCCTTCAGATTTGTCAATGTTCTTTGTGGATTCTTGAAAACATCAGTTAACACCATTGGTTTCAACCGGTACAAAGCGGTAAATCTCTGGGAAGCCCCATATTTACAGGCTTTCCCCTTTCCCAGGGCTTGACAGTACCGTGTCAACGTGGTAGTATGCTAAAGTGTTATGGTGTTACATGGGAGGGTAAGGAAATGGCATACTTTCTGAAAAAATCTCAGCTGAAAAAGGGCCTCTACCTGCAGATCTACGAGAGCTACTACGATCCGGTCCGCAAGGGCACGGCCCACCGCTCCTGCCGGGCCCTGGGATACGTGGAGGATCTGGAGCGCTCCGGCATCCAGGATCCGGTTTCCTATTATAA
>CAZJYM010000265.1:0-4386 GCA_964550245.1 uncultured Blautia sp.
CCCTGTTGCCTTTTCATCCCCCAGCTGTTATAATCAACGCTGTCCCAAAAGGGGCGGACAGTTCGAAACCATCCTGTCCAAAAACAAAACTAAGGAGAAAAACATGAACAAAGAAATGACACGCTACAGCGTCATCCGGGAAAAAAATCCCCGGGAAATCGTCCTGCTTCGGGGAAGCGGATGTAAATGGAGGCGCTGCGCCTTCTGCGACTACCACCTGGACTCCTCCCCGGACCAGAAGGCAAACTTCGCCCTCAACAGAGAGGTTCTCTCTCATGTCACCGGAGAGTACAGACATCTGGAGGTGATCAATTCCGGAAGCTTCTGCGATCTGGATCCGGATACCCTCTCTCTCATCCAGGAAACCTGTGAAAGATGTGAGATTAATCTGGTGCATTTCGAATGCCACTGGATCCATCGCGGTGAAATCCCGGCCCTGCGGCAGCGCTTTGCCGGCTCCGGGATTCAGGTAAAGATCAAGACCGGTGTAGAGACTTTTGACTTAGACTTTCGGGAAAAGGTGCTGAAAAAAGGCATTCCCTGCTCTTCCCCGGAAGAGATCTCTAAAGGGTTCGATGAAGTCTGTCTTCTTTTTGGAATCACCGGGCAGACAAAGGAATCCATGCTCTTTGACATCCGCACGGGACTGGCCTTTTTTGAGCGGGTATGTGTAAACATCATGACGGAGAATTCCACTTCCATACACCCGGATCCCCGGGTGATTGAGGAATTCATGGATTTTGTGTATCCCCTTTACCGGGAGGATCCCCGGGTGGACATCTTACTGACCAATACGGACTTTGGAGTAGGGGAGAAAAGCCATGAAGAATGAAATCCTCCTGATTCTCTCCTTTTTTCTCTATTACGGAGGAGTCCTGGTCTTCTACTACCTGTGGGGTGCAAAGGGACTCTACTGCTGGACCGTTCTGGCCACCATTGCGGCCAATATCGAGGTGCTCATCGTGATCAGGGCCTTCGGCATGGAACAGACGCTGGGCAACGTGATGTTTGCCTCCACCTTTCTGGTCACGGACATCTTAAGTGAAACCGTATCAAAAAAAGCGGCCAATCAGGCGGTCAACATGGGAATTGCCGCCTCCCTGGCCTTCATCCTCATCTCCCAGCTGTGGCTCTCCTACACCCCTGCTCCCACAGACTGGGCCATGCCCGGTATTCGGTCGGTGTTTACCAACACCCCCAGACTGATGATCTCCAGCTTTGTGGTCTATGCCATCTGTCAGAAATTTGATGTATGGGCCTATCACAAGTGGTGGCAGTTCACGGAGAAGCGGTGCGGGGATTCCAGACGTTATTTGTGGCTTAGAAACAACGGCTCCACCCTGATCTCCCAGTTTTTAAATTCCCTGCTCTTCACCTTTGCGGCCTTCCTGGGAGTTCATGACCTGCCCACCCTGATCTCCATCTTTCTCTCCAGCTATGTGGTGTTCATCTTCACCAGCCTGCTGGACACGCCGGTCATCTATCTGGCCAGAAAGATCACGCCCCGGGAGGCATAAATCACCGTTTACAGCCCATCACTTTCCACACCGGTTCGCAGGGCAGGCTGGAGGGCCCTTCCGGACTAAAAACGGCCATATGCTCCGGATCCCCGCTTCTATCGGAGAACATGGGGAAAAGGAATCCCCAGAGGGGTCTTCCCGGTTCGTACTGCTTCACCTGAGGGCAGACGGCACAGATCAGATAGGAGTACATGTCCTCCGACTCCCCTGTCCTCTGGTGATCCCGGGTCTTAATGGGAATATCGTAGTTATCGTGAAAGAAAATCACGGCATAGTCCCTGTCCGAACTGTAGTTCTCACTGACTATCTCGTAGAAGGTGTCCAGCAGGGCATCGTTCTTTAAGCCGCAGGAGTTCATTCCCATGAGAAGCTGCCAGACGCTCCCCGGGCGTCTGGCACTTTCGGGAAAACAGTACTCCTGTACATCCCGGTTGGTATCCGAGTAAATCACCTCTTTGGCAATCTTCAGAAAATGTGCCTTCTCCGAAGGATCCCGGCCTGCAAAGCTGACGTTAAAAGATCCGTCGATAATGCCGGTGCTGTCTATGTAGGCTCCGGCGATCCTGTCGATGGAGGTGCGCTTCACCGTCATCCTTCTGGTAAGTTCCATCAAATCCTCCCGGTCAATCATCTCATGCTCTCCTTCCTTTTACTCAGAATAATGACTGCTGCTCGTACTCCTGATAATGATTCAACAAAGGTCCCGGCCTGCGAAGAAAGAACTCCAGGGAGGAGTCCTCATACACCCAGTCCTGCAGCTCAGCGCTGTCAAGGATCAGGGGCATCCTGTCATGAACCGGACTTACGGAAGCGTTGGCGGCGGTAGTCAGGATAATAAACCGGTCTTCCTCCTGAAACCAGTTATAGAATCCCGCCATGTAAAGCACCGGTTCTTCTGTGCTGAAAACCACCTTTTCCCTGTCTTTGTTCCACTCGTAGAAACCTTTTGCAGGGATCACACATCTGCGCTGCAGGATGCTGTCTCTGAACATCCTGCGCTCCAGCACTGTCTCACAGCGGGCGTTGATCAGAAGCCCCTTTCGCTGCTGTTCTGGAAATCCCCAGCACATCTCTTCCAGAAGAAGACCGGGACTGCGTCCGGTAAGTACCGGGGCCGCCTGGGAAGGACAGATGTCTCCCCAATGCTCCTCCATATGGCTTCCCTTTACTCTGCCCACGATTCTTACCACTTCCGCCTGCGTCTCCCCGTCAAAAAAGTACCGGCCGCACATGATGCCCATCTCCCTTCTTTCCTGAGACCATTGTACAGGATCTGCACCGGTGATGCAATATCGAATTCACCAGCCCAGCCGGTGCAGGGATTTCGGGAACAAAAGCCCTGGATTTTTCCTGTTTCCGGCATACCAGCTGTGTGGTAAATTGTCTCCCAGATGATCACTTTTCACTGGCTGTCAATCCCTGGGGGCTGTTCCACGAAATTCCCAACGAACAAAGCCATACAGTCAGGAGCTTTCTTTTGCTTCTGTTTCCATCCTTTCTTCAATCAATAAACCATTATTCTTTTATTCCACTATCCCATATTTATTTCTCAATCTTTTTACTTCCTGTCCGAACCAGTGAGTAATTTCTCTGCGTTCCTCCAACTTGGGATCCTCGTCATCGAGTCCAACGCTAATGGACTTATCTATATTTTGGTATTTTTCTTCGAGGATTGCTATCCGTCTTGATACCTCAGCCATCAACTGCGGTTTTTCTGACATATAGCCTTCCCATGATTTTTCATCGTTTTTCTCTTTCATACTCAAATACATAATTTTTGCCCTTTTCCTTACATAAAAAACTCATTCTCGTAATCGGAATTGACTTTCTTCCCGTATGCCACTTAGTACCCTCACGGTCATTCCGATATGCTTCGGTCTTTGAAGAAATCCGCCCAGAACGGGAATTGCCGGTCAAAAATCTCTTTTTCCTTTGCCGTCAATGCATACGGATAGTCCTGGAACATATTGAAAACCCGATGTTTGTCAAAACTGAAAAGTAATTCCCCCACCCGATCGAACGTGTTCACCTGCCAAATCTCATCATCGGGATCATCTTTGTAAAAATCCTCATCTTTGTATTCTCTGTCTTGCACTTCCGCCCTCTCCTTTTTTCTGCCGGTTTCATGGCTTTCCTTTACCCGGCACACGATTCTTACTGCTTCCGCCTGTGTCTCCCCATCCAAAAAACCGGCCGCACATGGTGCCTGTCTCTCATCTTTCCTGAAACCATTGTACAGGATCTGCCCGGATGATGCAATACCAATTTTGCCTAATCGTATTCTTCCCTCTTCCATCAAACAAGCGCGCAAACTAAGCCTTAGACTTTCTTCTCATTCCTGTTGTCCGAATCTCAGCCGCGTGGTATTGTTTCCCGGGTGATCGAGAGGAATCTTCTCAATGACATAATAAAAGCACGATGCTTTCACACCGTGCCCTATTCAGGATTTTCAAATGTCTAAAACATCCAGCCCTCTTTTGCAAGATCACTTTCCCGTTTCAAAATTATCGGCAAAACTTCGGCATATTCCTTTTTGATTTCCTCTTTGTTCGCCTCATACTCTTCTTTTGTAAAAGAAAAGAATACACGTCTTGCCTCTTCAGAAGTCATATTTTCATTAAACCATTTACCCATCAGGATTCCCTCCTTCCAGTCTTCATCCATAATCCAGCTCTGCTGTAGTACACTTCCTCGCAGATTGAGAAGCAGTCATTCCGGACGCGAATAGAATGTCTTATAAAATATGGCTTCTGGATCCCGGAGTGTAATATGCAATTCCCGGAATCTCATTGAAGTTCTCAGTCACATATAATGCTATCGATTCTGACGTGTATCCCAATATCTTAACGGCATAAATTTTATTTGC
>CAZJYM010000266.1:0-4373 GCA_964550245.1 uncultured Blautia sp.
ATCATGTATATCGCATACACAAGAAAAAACGGATATGAGTATGCTTCGCTGACTTCTTCCTGTCGGGACGGCAAAAAGGTTGGCAAGGCAAAGTCCGTCAATCTGGGCAGAGTCCTGGATAAGGAAAGGGGGATCTACCGCAATCGGGAACGCGGTGTCTTCACCTACGATCTGGAAACGAATCAGTATGGTCCCCCTCCTGCAGACTTTGTGGATCCGGAAAAGAAAACGAAGGGAAAGGCCGGGAAGGAGAAGGAAAGAAAACGCCCTCTTTCCACCCTGGCGTTCGGGGATGTCTTCTTTTACGACCGGTTTGTTCGCGGGACGGGGATTCCCGAGGCTCTGGATGCCCTGGACTGTTCAGACAGAGATACCCTTCACGCCCTGCTGTGCTATTATGTCACATCCCCGGATCCTGTCAGACTGGCAGATTCCTGGTATGAGGCCAGTTATGCCAAAATCCTTTACCCCGGGGCGGTGATGTCATTTCAGGGGATCTGTGATGCCCTCTCCAAGCTTGGCCGGAAGGAGAACCTGGCCCGCTTTTACCGCCGGTACCTGGAAGCTGTCTCCGCCTGCGGGATGATTGAAGACGGGATCAGGGGAACCCTGGTTGAGAGTGCTCCCCTGTCTTCAATAGCCGGCACCATCCTCCATGTGGTCCATCGGCCCACCGGACTGCCCCTGTTTGTCAGGCATGTTTCCGGAAAGGTGCCGGTAGGAGAGACATTGCAGGAACTGAAAAGTCTGGGCATCGATGCAGACCATGCCCTTTTAAACGGGGAAGGTTCTCCGGAGATCCCTTCTGTGGTCCGGGTTGCCAAAGACAGTCCGGTCTTTACGGAAGCCTTTGATACCTACGGCGAAGAGCTGGGCAATCATGAAAATTTATTCCCTCAGGGAGGCCTTTACCAGATCAGGGAGATCAGGATGATGCCGGATCCCGTCTCCGGCAGGGAGATTTATGGCTATCTGGGCCGGGATCTCACCGTGGCGGCCGATGAAGCCCTGCAGGTTAACGGGGAAGTGCAGGATCTGGATGCCGCCCTCACCCGCATGAGGGAAGCCGGGCGGTTTATGTTTGTCTCGGCAGAACCGGTTGAAAAAAGAGACCTTCTGCTCCTGTACAGGATCTCCAGCAGGGCTTCGGATCTCTTCCCCTCCGGAAAGGGGGATACAAAGATGCTTCCGGAGGAGATACCGGATGAGGATACGCTGCAGGGACATCTGATGATGACCATGCTCTCGGCTGTTATCTGGAGAATCCTGAAGGATCGTCTGGGAGCAGCCAGAATCACACCGGAGCGGATGTTCTCCGTTCTCAGAATGCAAAGAGCCGTACAGTTTCCCGACGCAGTCATTCCCCGCAGCCCGGTAAAAGAGATGGAGGAAATTTACCGGCACTTCCATGTGGAATGTCCGAATGAGATACATTGTACCCCCACAGAAGGGAGAAATGCAGATGACTGAACTTCAGGAAGAACTGAAGAAATACTACGGAGAGGATGCTCTTTTTCGCGAAGGGCAGGAGGAAGCCATCGAAAACGTGCTGAAGGGGAAGCGGACTCTGGTGGTGCAGAAAACCGGCTGGGGAAAGAGCCTGGTCTACTTTCTGGCCACGAAGATCCTGCGGAAAGACCGGAGCGGCTTTACCCTGATCATCAGCCCCCTTCTGGCCCTGATGAACAATCAGATCGATTCGGCCGCCAGACTGTCCCTGCAGGTACGGACCATTAACTCCGAAAATACGGATGACTGGGACCGGATCTTTGACGAGCTGAAAGAAGACAGGGTAGACGCCCTGATCATCTCCCCGGAGCGTCTGGCCAACGGGGATTTCCGGCTCCTCTTAAATTCCGTGGCCTCCAGAATCTTTCTGTTTGTGGTGGATGAGGCCCACTGCATCTCCGACTGGGGCCATGACTTCCGTCCCGACTACCGAAGAATCATCGAGGTAATCCACAGGCTGCCTCCCACCGTGCCGGTTCTGGCCACAACGGCTACCGCCAACGACCGGGTTATAAAAGACATTCAGGCCCAGCTGGGAAAAGACATCCTGATCAGCCGGGGAAGCCTGATGAGAGAATCTCTGGCCATTCAGGTGAAAAAGCTGGATACAAAGGAAGAACGGCTGGCCTGGATTGCCAACAACGTGCCCTTCATGCCCGGAAGCGGCATCGTCTACTGCCTTACCACCGCCGACTGCCGGCTGGTCACCCGCTGGCTTCTTGAAAATGGCATCGAGAGTGAAAGCTTCTATTCTAATGTGGACACCGTGGAGGGAAAGAACAAGGAAGAGATCATCCGCCGCTTCATGAACAACGAGATCAAGGTTCTGGCGGCCACGGTAGCCTTCGGGATGGGCTTTGACAAGCCGGATATCGGATTTGTCATTCACTTCCAGAAGCCGGGAAACATTGTGGCCTATTATCAGCAGATCGGCCGGGCCGGACGGACCATTGACCGGGCCTACGCCATTCTTCTTTGCGGCCGGGAGGATGATGAGATCAACCGGTACTTCATCGATTCGGCCTTTCCCACGGAAGATCTGATGAACGATGTGGTAAAGGCCGCTCAGGATCACGGCGGACTCACCCAACGTGAATTCGAAAAATACCTCAACATGGCCCCCGGGAAGATTCAGGCCTGCCTGAAATACCTGACGGTGAACGGGGACATCTACAAAGAGGGAAACCGGTATTACAAATCCGCGAGACCCTGGAGCCCGGATCTGGAAAAGTGCGCCCGCATCACGGCGATCCGTGAGGAAGAGCTCCGCCAGATGAATGCCTTTACAGAGTATAGCGGCTGTTTCATGCACTACATCGCGGATGCCCTTGACGACAGCACGGCAGCTGACTGCGGCCGGTGCGCCAACTGTGTGGGACATCCCCTTTTTGATCAGCCGGTTTCCGCCCAGGACATCGCCCGGGTTCAAAGCTTCATCCGGGATGACTTTCAACGAATCGAACCCCGGAAGAGATGGCCGACAGGCTTCCATGACGAGGACAACCGCAGCGTGATTTCCCCGGCATACCGGTGTGAAACCGGATGGGTGCTGAGCGATTACGGGGATGCCGGCTGGGGAAGGATGGTTTCGGAGGGAAAATACAGGGACCACTATTTCAACACTGAGCTGGTGGAAGCCTCTTTCCGGCTGCTGAAACCCTTTGCAGAAAGCTCCAAGATCCGCTGGGTGTGCTGTGTCCCCTCCCTGCGCCGTCCGGAGCTGGTAAGAAGCTTTGCGGTGCGGCTGGCCGAAAGACTGGGCCTTCCCTTTGCGGATGCCCTGAAAAAGACAGAAACGGGACGACAGCAAAAGGAGTTAAACAACAGCTATCTCCAGTGCACCAACATCTCCTCCACACTGGAAGCGGATGAATCCCAGATCCGTTCTGACAACGTGCTGCTGATCGACGACATGGTGGATTCCCGATGGACGTTCACAGTCTGCGGCTATCTGCTGAGAAAAAAAGGAAGCGGAAAGGTGTTCCCCTTTGCCCTGGCCAACACGGCCGGCAGAAGCGGACAGGAAGGGTGAAGTCATGAGTTTGTCAGATAATGCCGTGTGTGCGGTTTTGCTGTGTTCTTATCTGGGGCTTGGTAAGGATGAGGCCTGTAAGCCCTTATCCCCGGGGGAATGGAACGCGTTCCTGGAAAAGCTGATGGAGAAGGGCCTGCAGCCAAAGGACATCCTGGGGAAGGAAAAGGACTGGACATGCGAACTGTCCTTATCCCCGGAGGAAGAAGGAAGGATCCGCACGCTGTGTGCACGGGGAGCAGCCCTGGCCTTTGAACTGGAAGACTTAAACAACCGGGGAATCCAGGTCACCACGGTGTTTGATCCCGCCTACCCGGTTCTTCTGAAGCGTAAGCTTAAAAAGAAAGCTCCCCCGGTGCTTTTTTACGCCGGGGATCTCTCCCTGGCCAACAAGGTGGGAATCGCCGTGGCCGGTTCCCGAAACGTGGATCAGGAGGGTCTGGAGTTTACGAAGATGCTGGCCAGAAAGGCAGCCCTGGAAAAACTGGTGGTCTATACCGGGGGAGCCAGGGGAGTGGATACCGCTGCCGAAACTGCCGCCCTGGAAAACGGCGGTGTCGCGGTGGACTACATCGCGGATGCCCTTACCTCCAGGATCAGAAAGAGAGATACCTTAAACAGCATCATGGACGGGAGACTTCTTCTGGTATCGGATGTGAAACCGGATGCGGGATTTTCTGCAGCCCGGGCCATGAACAGAAACCGGTACATCTATGCCTCCGGATACGGATCCTTTATCGTCTCCTCCGACTACAACAAGGGAGGAACCTGGAGCGGCGCCACGGAAGCTCTGCGCAACGGCTGGTCCAAGGTCCTGGTGTGGAATCACCCT
>CAZJYM010000267.1:0-4372 GCA_964550245.1 uncultured Blautia sp.
TGAGTGGAGGAGGGGAGAGGTGTCTTCCCTCCTTCAAAGTTTAATCTCCTCCACTCGGGAGAGAAGGAAAATAAGAGTACAAGGAAACTCAAAGTGTAATTCAAAATGGAAAAGCATATGAAATCAAAAAAAGTGAGAATGGCAGCTCTTCTCCTTGCGGCATCAGCCCTTTTTGCTACTGCAGGATTTAAAGATCCGGAAACCCCAAAGGATCAAACGATAGAACTTTTCGTCCTTGCTCCCTGTGAGAGCTGTCATGAGGAGGAGAAGTTTTTGCAGGCGGTGGAGGATCAGCTGGGTAAAGCCGGACTGGAGGATGTCAGCTGCAGGGTTTACAATGCCTATAAGGACAGCGGATCGGATCTCTTTGAGGAGAGACTGGAGGAGAATGACCTGAAGCTTACGGTTCTGGATCTGCCGGCGGCCTTTGTGGAGGGGAAGGTTTATACCGGAACCTACTCAGAGATCGGGGAGGCACTGGTGGAACACTTTGAGACAGGCGGGGAGAGTGTGGTTCAGAAAAGCAAGAGTCCTTCCGGTGAGGAGGAAGAATCCCCCTTTTACGAGGCGGCAGAGGGAGCCGGGGAAAAGGATTCTCTCCTGGTGCTCTTTGTGACCGAGGACTGTGAAGCCTGCCAGAAGGTGGAGGAGTATTTTGAACAGCATCCCCTTGAGGATCCTGCTTCGCTTCTTACCCTGCCGGTGATGGAAGACGGAAACATGGCTCTCCTTCGAAGCCTGATGAAGATTTATCAGGTACCGGATGAGGAACAGCAGGTTCCCCTGCTCTTTTCCCGGAAGGAGTATCTCTCCGGGGAGGAAGGGATTATAGAAGGCGCAGAAGAACTGATTGCTGATGAGGAGACCGTTGGTTCCTGGGAGGAGATCCTGGAAAAGCTGGAGGATTAAGCGTATGGAAAGATATCAGATGCATTATGACAGTCCTGCCAGAAGGTGGGGAGAAGCCCTGCCTTTGGGAAACGGAAGACTGGGAGCCATGGTCTACGGGGAGACGGATCTGGAGAGGATTCCCCTCAATGATGATTCTCTTTGGTACGGACTGGCCATGGACCGGAACAATCCCTCCTATAAGGAGAAACTGCCGGAGATTCGCAGACTGATCTTTGAGGGAAAGATGCACCAGGCGGAGGAACTGATTGCTCAATACATGGCCGGCGTTCCCGCTTCTCAAAGACATTATACATTCCTGGGACAGCTGATCATGGCCTTAAATCAGCAGATGCCCTTTGCCATGGGAGGAAGACCGGAATCTCCCAGGCCGGATGACTACTCCATGGATCTGGATCTGATGACCGGAATTCTTCAAGTAGACCACCGGATGGGAGAGGTATCCTACCATCGGGAGATGTTTATCAGCAACCCGGATCAGGTCCTCTGTATCCGGTTGACCTCTGATACTCCCGGTGCCATTCATCTGGAGTTAAAGCTGGACCGGGTGGCCGTATCCGATGCCTTTATCGAGGATGACCGGAGACCGGGACTGAAAGCCCGGGGCGGAGGATGGCCGGGAACTCAGGTGGACTTTGCCAGAACCGTGGATGACCATACCTTCCTGATGAAGGGAAATGATGCGGGAGTGCACTTTGCGGCGGCTTTCCGGGTGGAGTGTGACGGAAATCTTGTTAATCCCGTATCTCAGCTGAGCGCCGAAGGGTGCAGTGAGGTGACCATTTACCTGGCTTCCTCTACTTCCAACCGGTGTCAGGATCCGGAAAGGGAAGTGCTGGATCGTTTATGTCAGGCTGGTGAGAAGGGATACATAGCGATCAGGGAAGACCATGTCCGGGACTTTTCTTCCCTGATGGGAAGGTGTGTGCTGGATCTGGGGGATCCGGGAGAGGGCACTTTGGACCAGAGACTTGAGAGTCTTCGGGAAGGCGGAGAGGATCCGGCTCTGGCGGCATTGTACTTTCAGTTTGGCCGCTACCTGATTGTCTCCGGAAGCAGGAGAGGAAGCGCACCGCTAAATCTTCAGGGGATCTGGAACGGAGACTTCATGCCCATGTGGGACAGCAAGTACACCATCAACATCAACCTGCAGATGAACTACTGGCTTTCCTGGGTGGGAAATCTGACGGATCTCCATGAACCTCTTCTGGATCTTTTAGAGACCATGCATGAGCCCGGTAAAAAGACGGCAAGAGAAATGTACGGCATGAAGGGCATGGTCTGTCATCACAACACCGACTTTTACGGGGACTGTGCTCCCCAGGACGTATACATGGCTTCCACCCCCTGGGTGATGGGAGGAGCCTGGCTGGGGATGCATGTGTGGGAACATTACCTCTATACCAATGACAAGGACGTACTGGAGAGGATGTATCCGATACTGCGGGATATGGTTCTCTTCTATCAGGATTTCCTGATTGAAAAGGATGGACAGCTTCTCACCTGTCCCTCCATCTCCCCGGAAAACCGGTATTTCCTTCCCGACGGATCAGATACACCCCTGTGTGTGAGTCCCGCCATGGATAACCAGCTGCTGCGAGAGTTCTTTGGAGCCTGCATCCAGATCCAGAAGATCCTGGGCGTAGATGAAGATCTGGGAGAGACTTTACAGTCCATGATTGAAAAGCTTCCGAAAGATCAGATCGGCAGAGAAGGGCAGCTTTTGGAATGGAATACGGAGGTACCGGAACAAAGCCCGGGAATGGGTCATGTATCCCATCTCTACGGGGTTTACCCCGGATCCTCCATAAACTGGCAGGATACGCCGAAACTGATGAAAGCGGCAGTAGTTTCTCTGAAGCGCAGAAAAGCCCATGGAGCCGGAAGGGACGGCTGGCCCCTGGCCTGGCAGATCTGCCTGGATGCCCGCTTCCTGGACGGTGAGAGTGCAGACACCGACATCCGAAAGATGCTTACCCAATCCGCCTCCCGAAGTCTTTTAAACGCCGGTTTTGTCTTTCAGATCGACGGCAACCTGGGAGCCGCTGCCGGAATTGCAGAGTGTCTCCTGCAAAGCCATCTGGGACTTCACTTCCTTCCCGCCCTGCCTCCCTCCTGGAAGACCGGGCAATGCAAAGGACTTCTGGCCAGAGGAGGACATGAGGTTAATCTTTCCTGGAAAGACGGGAGTCTCACAAAAGCTTTGGTAAAAGCTGGGAAAGACGGAGAGATCCGGGTGATCGGAGAAGAGAGAAACGTCTCTCACAGGGGAGAAAGTATAGAGATAAGAAAGCTGGACAACGGCTTTGCCTTTCAGGCTTTGAGGGGGGAGGAGTATGTCATTTCGTAGGATAAAAGATAAGAAAATGTTGATAACTGGCATTCTCGGGATGGCTTTATGCTGTGCTCTCCCGGTCTACGCCGGAGAAGAGCAGCAGGAGGAAAAGATAGAGATCCACTTCTACTACAATGAGGCCTGTGCTTCCTGCAGCGGCACGGAGGAGTTTGATCAGCTGGTAAAGGATGAGATTGATACATTGCCGGAAGGGTATGCCTATGAGGTTTCCTCCTTTAACACCTTTCACACGGGAGATGCCGATCTCTTCTCGGAGGAGATGGCAACCTTCGGATATGATCAGGATTTCATCGATTCCTGGATGGAACCCGTGATGACGGTAAACGGAAAGGCCTACCTGGGTATGGAATCCATACGAAGCTCGATTAAAGAGGCTTACCTCACCGCCGGGGAGGATCTGTTCGTATATGGGAGAGGTGTCTATGATCCCCAGAAGGAACAGACATTAGAGGAACTGCTGGATTTCTGGCCTCTGGAGGAGGGCAGCGCTTCCATCGTCTACTTTTACCGGATCACCTGTGAGGAATGTATCGAGACCAATGAAAAGGTGATGGATGATCTCCCCCGGTCGGTGACGGTGGAGGGAGAGGAGTATCCCCTTCAGGTGATCCGCATCAATACCCGCTCCGGAAGGAACAACGAGGTGATCCAGGCCTTCTTTGAGGCTTATGATGTGCCGGAGGAAGATCAGATGGTGCCCATCGTGTTTACTGCCAGGGGGTATCTGGCCGGGATTGATGATATTTCCAATGGACTGATCGAAGCCCTGGAAGCCGGAGACGGACTGGGATTTCAGTATCCTTCTGACTAAAACTCAGACAAAACGATAAGAGAAAAATCCTTTCAACCACAGGTTGAAAGGATTTTTTAATTTAAATAAGTACTGTTGACAGGCGAATAAGACCATACTAAAATCTTAAGCAGTTCAACACTATGAGCACAAAAACTGTGGTAGAATATTGATCAAAATTAATCCAATACATACCCTTGTTTTAAGAATAGAGGGATATAGTTAAATACAATCCAAGCTGAACAGGAAGGAGAGGATGAACTTATGTCAATCGTTAAATTTACAAACAAAGCGGGGAGGACTTACGCTTACATCAG
>CAZJYM010000268.1:0-4366 GCA_964550245.1 uncultured Blautia sp.
GCGGGAAATGAAATCGTCCGCCTGCTTCTCGGACATAAGGAAGCCAAAATCTGCTGGTACGGCTCCAGAAGTTATATTGATAAGCCATTCGCCTCCATCTACCAGAATTTCTTCCGCCTGGTGGATGCGCGGTGCATGGAGGAGGACATGGCATCCCTGGCGGATCAGGTGGACGTGATCTTTACCGCCACTCCCCAGGGGTACTGCGCCTCCATGGTAAATGAGGACATCCTCTCAAAGGTGAAGGTGATTGACTTAAGTGCGGACTTTCGCATCAAGGATGTGGCCAGGTATGAGAAGTGGTACGGGATCACCCATCCCACTCCCCAGTATGTCTCCGAGGCGGTGTACGGCCTTTGCGAGATCAACCGGGAGGAGATTAAAAAGGCCAGGCTGGTGGCCAATCCCGGGTGTTATCCCACCTGCTCCATACTGGCATTTTATCCCCTGCTGAAGGAAGGGCTGATCGATCCGGATACCATCATTATCGATGCCAAGTCCGGAACCTCGGGAGCGGGAAGAGGAGCCAAGGTGGACAACCTCTTCTGCGAGGTCAATGAAAACATGAAGGCCTACGGGGTGGCCAGCCACCGGCATACCCCTGAAATCGAGGATCAGCTGGGGTATGCCTGCGGGCGGGATGTGGTCATCAGCTTTACGCCCCATCTGGTACCCATGAACCGGGGCATCCTGGTGACCGCGTATGCCTCCCTATATAATAGGAAGGTTTCCTGTGAGGAAGTGCGGTCAGCCTATGATAAATACTATGGAAAGGAAACCTTTATAAGGGTGCTGGATCAGGGAGTCTGGCCTCAGACCAGGTGGGTGGAAGGCAGCAACTACGTGGATCTGAACTTCTGCCTGGATGAGAGAACCGGAAGGATTGTGGTCATGGGAGCCCTTGACAACCTGGTCAAAGGGGCTGCGGGACAGGCTGTCCAAAACATGAACCTGCTCTTTGGATGTGAAGAATGGGAGGGACTATCCCAGATTCCCATGATTCCCTGAGATAACAGTTAGAAAAGGAGAAAAAGTATGAAGAGAATCGAAGGAGGCATCACCGCCCCCAGAGGATTTCGTGCCGCTGCCGCCGCAGCGGGGATTAAATACCAGGAAAGACTGGACATGGCCCTGATTTCCAGTGACACGCCCTGTCTGAGCGCCGGAGTCTTTACCTCCAACGTGGTCAAGGCCGCCCCGGTGATCTGGGATCAGCAGATCGTCTACCACCGGGACTGCGCCAGCGCCGTGGTGTGCAACAGCGGCATTGCCAATGCCTGTACCGGCAAGGAAGGGTACGCCTGCTGCCAGGAGATGGCGGAGGCTGTATCAAAGGCCCTGGAGATTCCGGTGGAGAGCGTGCTGGTGGCCTCCACGGGTGTGATCGGCGCCCAGCTTCCCATGGATCGCATCACCGCCGGGGTGCAGATGATGGCCCCGGCCCTTTCTCACTCCCTGGAAGCGGGCAGCCGGGCGGCCGGGGCCATCATGACCACGGATACGGTGAAAAAGGAGATCGCCGTCCAGGTGAAGATCGGCGGGAGAACCGTGACACTGGGAGGCATGTGCAAGGGATCCGGCATGATCCATCCCCGGATGTGCACCATGCTGGCATTTCTGACCACCGATGTGGCCATCACCAAGGAACTGCTGCAGGAAGCCTTAAGTGAGAATGTCAAGGACACCTTCAACATGATCTCCGTGGACGGGGATACCTCCACCAATGATACGGTGCTGCTGCTGGCCAACGGCATGGCCGGAAATCCGGAGATCCGGGAGAGGGATGAGAACTATAAGACCTTCTGTGAGGCCTTAAAAGAGGTCAACACCTACCTTTCCAGAAAGATCGCCGGAGACGGGGAAGGAGCCACCGCTCTTTTTGAAGTGACGGTAAAAGGAGCCAGAACCAAAGATGAGGCTGCCCTGCTTGCCAGAACCGTGGTTTCCTCCTCCCTTACCAAGGCCATGATTGCCGGTCATGACGCCAATGCGGGCCGGGTTTTGTGTGCTTTGGGCTACTCCGGGGTTTCCTTTGATCCGGAGAAGGTGGATCTGTACTTTAAGAGTGCAGCCGGGGAGATCAAGGTCTTTGAAAACGGCCTGGCCACCGGCTACAGCGAGGAGGAGGCCACCCGGATCCTTTCGGAGCCGGAGATTACAGCGGTAGCGGATTTGAAAGAGGGAGATTTTGAAGCCACAGCCTGGGGCTGCGACCTGACCTGCGATTACGTGAAGATTAATGCGGATTACCGTTCCTGAGCAAGAGGCAGAAGGGAAGCGAAGAATAGAAATGGTGAAGCAGAAATATCTGGACAAGGCGGAGGTGCTGATTGAAGCCCTGCCCTACATCCAGCGTTTCAACCGTAAGATTGTGGTGGTTAAATACGGGGGCAGCGCCATGCTGGACCAGCAGCTCAAAGAAAACGTGGTCAAAGACGTGGTTCTCTTAAAGCTGGTGGGATTTAAGCCCATCATCGTGCACGGAGGCGGAAAGGAGATCAGCCGCTGGGTGAAGAAGGTGGGAATGGAGGCCCGGTTTGTAAACGGACTGCGGGTGACCGACAGGGACACCATGGAAGTGGCGGAGATGGTTCTGGCCAAGGTAAACAAGGAGCTGGTAACCATGGTTCAGGCCCTGGGCGTGCGGGCCGTGGGCATCAGCGGAAAGGACGGAGGACTTCTCCGCTGCAAAAAGAAGTATTCCAACGGGGCAGACATCGGATACGTGGGGGAGATTACCGCCGTGGATCCCAAAGCCCTGTATGACCTTCTGGAAAAGGACTTCCTGCCCATTGTATTTCCCGTAGGCTTTGACGATGAGTTCCAGACCTACAACATCAATGCGGATGATGCGGCCTGCGCCATCGCCGAGGCGGTTCATGCGGAAAAGCTGGCTTTCTTATCGGATATCGAGGGGGTATACCGGGACCAGAACGATCCGGAAACCCTGATCTCCGAGCTTCGGGTGCAGGAGGCCCAGGATCTGATCGAGCGGGGCATTGTGGGGGGAGGCATGATTCCCAAGCTTTCCAACTGCATCCATGCCATCCAGAACGGGGTGAACCGGGTTCACATCCTGGACGGCAGGATTCCCCACAGCCTGCTGCTGGAGATCTTTACCAACAAGGGAATCGGAACGGCGATTTTGAGAGAGGACGGAGAGAAATACTATCATGAAGATGCGTGAACAGATGGAAGCTGCAGAACAGAGCATTCTGCACACCTACAACCGGTACCCCCTGGTGCTGGACCGGGGGGAAGGCTGTTGCCTCTATGATACGGAAGGAAAGAAATATCTGGACTTTGCCGCCGGCATCGCGGTCAATGCCCTTGGGTACCACTATCCGGGGTACGATGAGGCCTTAAAGGAACAGATCGACAAACTCCTTCATGTTTCCAACCTGTATTACAATGAGCCCATGTCCAGGGCGGGGGAAAAGCTGATCCGCGCCAGCGGCATGAGCAGATGCTTCTTTACCAACAGCGGAACCGAGGCGGTGGAGGGGGCCATCAAGGCCGCCAAAAAGTATGCTTATGCGAGAGACGGCTTTGCCGATCATGAGATCATCGCCATGAACAACTCCTTCCACGGAAGAAGCATGGGGGCTCTCTCTGTTACAGGAAACGCCCACTACCGGGAACCCTTTGAACCCCTGATCGCCGGGGTGAAGTTTGCCGACTTTAATGACCTGGAAAGCGTCAGGGCCCAGGTCACGCCCAAAACCTGCGCCATTATCCTGGAAGTGGTACAGGGGGAAGGGGGAATCTATCCGGCACGGAAAGAATTCCTGAAGGGAATCCGTGACATCTGCGATGAAAAGGACATCCTTCTGATCTTTGACGAGATTCAGTGCGGCATGGGGCGTACCGGCAAGTACTTTGCCTGGCAGTGGTACGGGGTAAAGCCCGACATCATGACCACCGCCAAGGCTCTGGGAAGCGGAGTCCCCGTGGGGGCCTTCGTTTTAAACGAAAAAGCGGCAGCCGCTTCTTTAGCCCCGGGAGATCACGGCAGCACCTACGGAGGCAATCCCCTGGTGTGTGCGGCGGTGAGCAAAGTCTTTGATATCTTCCAGCAGGACCACATCGTGGAGCATGTGCAGGAACTGACTCCCTACCTGGAGGATAAACTCTCTGCTCTGGTGCACAGATTTGACTGTGTGACCGCCAGAAGAGGCATGGGCTTTATTCAGGGGCTGGTAATCTCCGGCCGTCCCGTGGGGGATGTGGTAAACAAAGCTCTGGAAAAAGGCCTGCTGGTGATTTCCGCCGGCACGGATGTGCTTCGTCTGGTACCGCCTCTTATTATCACGAAGGAGCATATCGATCAGATGACGGCCATCCTGGAGGAGTGTTTTACTGAGCT
>CAZJYM010000269.1:0-4310 GCA_964550245.1 uncultured Blautia sp.
GGAAAGGATGAGAAATCCATGGATAAAAGGAAAAAGGAAGTACTGTGCAGTGCAGCTCTGGTACTGGTGGGAGCCGCGGGACTGCTTGGCTCCAGGACGGTGCTGGCATCCGGAGAGGAGACCGGCGGGGAAGATGTGGACCGTTCCGGAGTTTTTGATCTCTTTTCCCAGATGACGGTGGGCTGGAACCTGGGCAACACCCTGGATGCCCACGGAGCCGGCAATTCCCTCAATGCGGAGACCTACTGGGGCAATCCCGGCACCACCGAGGAGATGATCCGCATGGTGGCGGATGAGGGCATCAACACCCTGCGGGTTCCGGTGACCTGGGCGGAACACGTGGGAGAAGCCCCGGAGTACACCATTGATTCTGCCTGGCTGGACCGGGTGGAGGAAGTGGTAAACTACGGTCTTAACAACGGCATGTATGTGATTCTGGATACTCACCATGAGCCGGATTACTGGATGAAGCTGGGAGAGGGAGAACTGGAAAACACCAAAGCCGAACTTTCCGCCATCTGGACTCAGGTGGGAGAGAGATTTCGGGACTGCGACGAACATCTGATCTTTGAGGGCATGAACGAGCCCAGAACCAAGGGAAGCCCGGGAGAGTGGAGCGGAGGCACCGCGGAAGAAAGGACAGCGGTCAATGAGCTCAATAAGGTGTTCATTGATGCGGTCAGAGCCACCGGCGGGGGAAATGAGACCCGGTGTCTCATCATCTGCCCCTACGGAAACAGTGTAAGCCGGGAGACCATGTCGGAGCTGGAAATCTTCGATGATCCCGCCATTGCGGTGTCGGTTCATCTCTACACCCCCTACTTCTTCACCTTTGAGGCGGAAGGCGGGTATGACATCTGGGACGGTTCCAAGAAATCGGAGATCTCCGGAGTGGTGGATCTGGTGGATCAGTACCTTCTGCAAAAGGGTGTACCGGTGATCGTCACCGAGTTCGGAGCGGTCAACAAGGGCAACCGGGAGGCTGTGATCAGCTGGCTCTACGACTACTTTGAGATCATGAACGAAAAGGGCATCCCCTGCGTCTGGTGGGACAACAACGCCTACGGCACCGACGGGGAGAACTTCGGTCTGCTGGACCGCAGCAACCTGCAGTGGTATGATCCGGAGATCGTGGAAGCTCTGGTGAAGGCGGCGGGAGGCCGCTGACGGGAGGCAAAGCCCATGGAAGTAAACTTTCATCTGCCGGGTCTGCGGCAGAACTACCCCTTGAACATGGTGCTTCTGTCCATGCTGGAACAGAGGCCCCAGTACTTCCGGGAGGGCGTGAAGATCGCCTCCTTCTTCGGGGAGTTTCCCCAGTCCCTGTGGAACGGGGGCAGAAAGTCCCCCAATGACCAGTGTGACAGCGGATACATCCGAAACGCCATCAAAAACATCAATGCCAAGGGGGTGGCGGTGCGCTACACCTACACCAACACCCTTTTAACGGAGGAGGACCTGAAGGATCCCTACTGCAACTTCTGCATGAAGGAAGCGGACAACGGGATGAACGAGGTGCTGGTGGTCTCTCCCCTCCTGGAGGAGTATGTGAGAAAGAACTATCCCTCCTTTCGCATCAACAGCTCCACCTGCAAGGAGATCCGGGATATCGGGGAGGTAAACCGGGAGCTTTCCAGGGACTACCACCTGGTGGTGCTGGACTACAACTTCAACAACCGGTTTGATCTGCTGGAAAAGATTCAGGACAAGAGCCGCTGCGAGATCCTGGTCAATGCCGTCTGCCGGCCCAACTGTCCCCGAAGGGGAAAGCACTACGAAAACGAGTCCCGAAACCAGAAGATCATGCTGGAAAACCGGAAGAGACCGGCCGATAAACAGATCCCCCTAAAGCCCTGGCACTGCGAATACGGGGAACACAATGAGTTTCACACCATCCAGAGCTACTGCACCTATGTGTCCCCGGAGGACATCTGGGAGAAATATGTGCCCATGGGCTTTACCAACTTTAAGCTGGAAGGGCGCACCGCCAACCTGTTCTACATTCTGCAGGTTTACGTCCACTACCTGATCCGGCCCGAGTACCAGGTGGATGCGGCCACCACCCTGCTGAATTCACTGGTGGGCAATCATCTGGTCACGGTGGCCAGGCCCCGGCCTTCCAGATGGCCGTGAGAAAAGGAGAGCCAGATGGATGAAAAAAAGGTTTACTGGCATCTGCCCGGCTTCTGCTACAACCGGGCATTAAACTACGCCGTGATCTCTCTCATGCGGGAGTTCCCGGGAAGCTTTCGAAACGGCTACCGCATCGGATCCGTCTACGGCACCTTTCCCGGGGCCATCTGGAACGGAGGCCGGGTGGTGGCGGGAAGCGCGGGAAAGAGGGATATTCAGGCCATCCTGGATCTCTACGGCGGCAAAAAGGTTCCGGTGCGCTTTACCTGGACCAACTCCTGCCTGGAGGAGAAGCATGTGTACGACACCTACTGCAACCTGATCATGCGGCTGGCGGACAACGGGAGAAACCAGGTGCTGGTCAACTCCCCCATCCTGGAGGAGTACATCCGCCGGGAGTACCCCCGGTATCCCCTGATCTCCTCCACCACCAGAAGGATTGTAAACCCTGAGAGGCTTCTGGAAGAACTGCAGAAGGACTATTACCTGGTGGTGCTGGATTACGATCTGAACCACGACGAAAAGGTGCTGGAGAAGATTGAACCCTATGCCGGCAAGGTGGAGATCCTGGTCAATGAGATCTGTACGCCCCACTGCCCCAGAAGGGTGGAGCACTACGCCCAGCAGTCCCGGGCCCAGCTGGAGTTTGACGTCAAAGACGTGTTTCCCTGTCCCAACGCCAATCCCAACAAGACCTTCGAGGAGTGCCGGAAGCGCCCGGCCTTTATCTCCAACGAGCAGATCGGGGACTACATCGACCGGGGATTTGTGAACTTCAAGATCGCGGGAAGGGGAATGCCCCAGTCCTACGTGCTGGACGCTTACCTGTACTTCCTGGTAAAGGACGATCAGAGAGCCTTTATCCGGGGAAAGATCCAGAAGATGCTCTCCAGGCCCCAGGCCAGGAGAGCCTGACGACAGAAAAGAGAAAGGACAAGAGAAATGAAAAAAAGAGCACTGGTGTGGATGACAGCGGCCGTTCTGGCCTTATCTTCCCTCTCCGGCAGCGTACTGGCAGCGGAGGAAGAGGAAGCCCAGACGACGGAAGAGGAGGCAGAAGAGGTGCCCATTTTGAAGGATGCGGTACAGCAGAACCTGGGATGCAGGATCGGTGCGGCCGTCACCCTGCAGGAGATCCAGGACGAGAAGGTGTGGGACATCATCACCACCCACTTTAATGCCGTCACATTTGGAAACGAGTTAAAGCCGGATGCCATGTTTGGGTACAGCAACGCCGTCTGCCCGGGAACCGAGGAGGCGGAGTTAAACGGGGAGACCATCGTGGTTCCCAAACTGGACTACTCCCGGGCCGAGACCATGCTGAACAAGGTCCTGGCCTGGAATGAAGAGCATCCGGATCAGAAGATCATGGTCCGGGGCCATGTGCTGGTATGGCACTCCCAGACACCGGAGTGGTTCTTCCACGTGGATTACGACAAGAACAAGGACTATGTGGACAAGGACACCATGAACAAGAGGCTGGAGTGGTACATCCGCACCATGCTCACCCACTTCACCGGGGAAGACAGCAAGTACAAGGGCATGTTTTACGGCTGGGACGTGGTGAATGAAGCCATCAGCGACGGCACCGGCACCTACCGCACCGATGCGGAGAATCCTTCCGAGCCCTTAAGCCAGGATACCCACGGCAGCAATTCCAGCTGGTGGAAGGTCTATCAGAGCAATGAGTACATCCTCAACGCCTTCCTCTATGCCAACAAATATGCCCCTGCCGATCTGGAGCTCTACTACAACGATTATAATGAGTGCACCTTCGGCAAACAGCAGGGCATCCTGGAACTGATTAAGGCCGTCAAGGAGCTGGAGGGAGCCCCCGGAGAGGGAACCCGTATCAGCGCCATGGGCATGCAGGGCCACTACGACATGTCCTATCCCACCTGGAGCGACTTCGGTTCTTCCATGAAGCGCTACATGGATGCGGTAGGAGCCGTACAGGTCACCGAGTTTGACATGAAGGCCAGCAGCACCTACACCGGAACCGAGGAATCGAAGGCTGAGGAGTATGAGAAGCAGGCGGAACGCTACAGGCTTCTGTACTGGACCATGAACAACGAACACAAAAAAGACGGAGTCAATGTGACCGGCATCACCTTCTGGGGCACGGTAGACCAGTACTCCTGGCTGCAGAGCCGTTCCAACGTGGGAGGCGGAAACAC
>CAZJYM010000270.1:0-4302 GCA_964550245.1 uncultured Blautia sp.
TCACCACCATCTGTGAACAGATCCGCTGCCATAACCGGCGCCAGTATGGTTCCTGCTGCCATGAACACAGACAGGGCAATGGCAGTTAGTTTCATCTTCCTTTCTTTCATCGTTGACTTTCCGCAGATGTATTTGCCGGATACAGTGCGGAACCTCCTTTCTTTTTCTTTTGCATGGTTAAGTATCCCCCATGTCCGCCTTCGCCCTTTAAAGGGCAAATCTCTAATGTTCAGCAGATGCGTGCTTTTTCCGGGTACAGACATGATGGACCTGCAGGAGTCCGGTGAGCAGGTGATGTATGCTCTCCGGATACCTTTTCCAGTATTTTACCACACCGATTCAAATTTGTCTTCTGTTTTTGAAATAATTGTATCCTGTTATCGTAATGCTGCCCCTTTTCGGGGACGGCTTCCATTAAAAAATCCGGAAAGCCGCATGAAATCGGCATTTCCGGATTTTTCCTTCCTATTGAATTATGATCTCATACTCCGAACCAACCTCTTTGGTGACCGCCTTCCTCCCGTGGTCTCTGGCGTACTTCTCCACGTTGGTTCTCTGATGGGCTTCACTTACCAGCACCTTTACCGGGCCCTTCTCATTCTTCAGCGCTTCCGCCGTCATCATCAGGGGCTCCGGACAGGACAACCCTCTGGCATCTACCGTCTTCATCTGCTTCTCCCTCCTTAAGCGGTCTTTTCCTGTTTTCTCTTATTGGTAAAGGCTATGACAAAGCAAAACGCAATACAGATCACACAGGCTATCTTCCCTGCAAGGGGAACAGAACCTGCCACCACTTCACCGGTCTCCGCATTCAGGGCGGTACCGCTGGCAGCCAGCCCCAGGTTGTGGCATAAGGCTGCTCCAAAGAACATGCCCACCACCGTCACAGCACTGTCCGAGGAACCCTGACCGGAGAGAATCAGCTGCCGGAGAGGACATCCACCTGCCAGTACAGCGGCAAAGCCTACGGCATACATCCCCAGAATGTTCCATAAAAACTCCGAATGGGCGATAATACCGGGGGTGTTAAATCCCAGCACAAATCTGCCGGTAGCCACGTTGAAAACCAGCATGACTGCAAACACACCGCCGATGACACAGATCAGGTCAAAGTTCTTCATCAGCACGATGTCCCGGATACTGCCGGCAAAGCACATGCGGGATTTCTGGGCCACAGCGCCGAAGAGAAGTCCTCCAATGAGGGAGAGAAGCAGCGGCGCATGGACGCTTCCAGGGCCGGATTCACTGGCATTTAAAAGGGGTGTAGCCACTGCCAGGATGAGAATTCCCACCATCAAAGCGGGTAAAACAGCACCGCTTCCGGCATTGGTCTCATGAGAGCGTCCCAGGCTGTAGCCGTTTTTCAAAGCCACAACACCGGTGCAGACTCCCAGGGCAAAGCCGATCAGAGCCACCCAGGCATTCAGATCTCCGGCAGACATACGGATCACCATACGAAGGGGACATCCCAAAAACACCAGGCTTCCCACCATCATCACGATCCCCAGCACAAAACGGATCAGAGGAGAGGATCCGGCTGTAGACCGGTACTCCTTCGTGATCACCGCAATCAGGAAGGATCCGCAAACCAGACCGATAATCTCCGGTCTTGCATACTGAACCGCAGCAGCGGAATGCAATCCCAGGGCTCCCGCCGTATCCCGGATAAAACAGGCAATACAGAAAGCCATGTTGGCGGGATTTCCGAAAAAAGCCAGGCAGGCTGCCACCAGGCCGCAGATTATCCCGGCAATGAACAGCTTTTTCTTCGAGTCAGACAGATTAAAGTTCATCATTTCCTCCTTAAGCTTATCTTGAACTGTCTTTCTTTTTAGCACGAAACGGTTGTTTTATTTCAACTTCTGTTTCAGTATAGCCTTTTTTCGCACAACTGTCTAACTGAAAAACCTGATAAGGGGGCGGATTTATGGAAAAACCCGATAAATCCGCCCCCTGACAACTTTCACTGATAAAGTTCCTGCACCGCCCGGATAAACCGAAGAACCGGATCCGAGAGCCGTACGTTCCGGTTGTAGACCAGGTTCAGCTTTCTCTCTCCCCGGGCTCCCAGGGAGAAGTCCAGTACCTGGCCGGAGTCCAGGTACTCCCGTCCTGCCAGACGGGAGAGAATGGTGATGCCCATGCCGCTTCTCACCGCATTCTTGATGGCCTCCGTGTTCTCAATGCTGGCGATCACGTTCAGGGATTCGGGGTTAAGCCCTGCTTCCCTGAGAATCCGCTCCGTCTCCCTTCGTGTTCCCGATCCCTGTTCCCGAAGGATCAGGGGTTCCCCGGCCACCCACATCAGGGATGTTTCTTTCTCCCGAATCTTCTGGTATTTTTCCGTATTGGGCATGAGAACCACCAGTTCATCGGTGTAAAAGGGAACGTAGCAGCAGTTTTCCCTGTCCAGCACCGTTCCGTTAAAGCCGATGTCCGCCTCCCGGGCTGCCACCCGGCTCACCACCCCGGCGCTGTCCGTCTCTGTAATGCGAAACTGCATGTCCGGATTCTTTTTGCTGTACCAGGCCAGAATGTCCGGCAGCAGGTACTGTCCCGGAATGGAGGAGGCAGCGATGGAGATGGACTTCACATCCTCACTTTCTCCTGAAAACTCCTCCAGGATCTTTTCCTCCAGGGACACCATCTGCTTTGCATACCGGTACAGCTTCTCCCCTTCCTCCGAGAGATGCACCTGCCGGGTACTGCGGACAAAAAGCCTGGTTCCCAGTTCCTTCTCCAGCTCCTGCACATGAGCGCTTACCGTAGGCTGGGCCAGAAACAGCTTTCTCGCCGCTCCTGAAAAGCTTCCCTCCTGAGCCACGCTCACAAAGGTCTCCAATTGTCTCAAATTCATAAACCACCGTCATCATAACCGTCTGCAGATCAGTGCAGACAGATCAGTTTCTCTCTCCTTTCTGAAACTGTTCCAATGACCGAGGCTTTTACTGCCGACTGTTTTTTCTCCAGATCTTCCATGATATTTTCCACATACCGGGGCTCCACGGACAGAAGCAGTCCGCCGGAGGTCTGAGGATCGTAGAGCAGATCCAGGTAGTGCTCCTTTATATTTCCCGGATCCACATCCTTTTCACAGAACTCCCTGTTACGATAAGCCCCTGCAGGCACCAGTCCCATCTTTGCACAGGATATGGCCTCTTTTAAATAGGAAACTCTTCTGACATAGAGATCAAAGGTCACATCACTGGCTGATGCCATCTCCCTGCAGTGCCCCAGCACTCCGAATCCCGTCACGTCCGTACAGGCATGCACCGGATAACTCCTGGCCACCTCCCCGGCTGTCCGGTTTAAGGTGGACATCACGGCACACACTTCCTCCACGGATTCGGGAGAGGCCATCTCCGCCTTTACCGCCGTATTGATAATGCCGCTTCCTACCGGTTTGGTGAGAATCAGCATGTCCCCGGGACGGCACCCGTAGTTTTTCAAAATCTTTTTCGGATGAACAAAACCCGTGACGCACAGCCCGTACTTGGGCTCATCGTCCTGTATGGAATGTCCCCCCGCAAGGACGGCTCCCGCCTCCTTTACCTTATCCGCTCCCCCTCTCATGATCTCCTCCAGGACGGAAGGATCCAAGCAGTTGGGAAAACAGACAATGTTCAGGGCGACCTTAGGCTCGCCCCCCATGGCATACACATCGCTTAAAGCATTGGCCGCTGCGATCTGTCCGAAAGTATATGGATCGTCCACAACCGGGGTGAAAAAATCAACAGTCTGGATCAGGGCAGTATCCTCCGACACCTGATAAATGGCGGCGTCATCGGAAGTCTCGATCCCCACCAGCAGATTTGCGTCTGAAAAACGCGGCAGCTTACCCAGAACCTGGGCAAGGGTCGTGGGACCTAATTTCGCCGCTCATCCAGCTGTCTTGGTCATCTGAGTAAGCCTGATCTTTCCGTCCATTTTTTCACCCCCTCTCATTGAAATCATTGTAGCAACGGCCATCTGGAATGTCAATGAGCCTTGAGATTTTTTTCACAAACCCGTGGGATGCGGGAGAGTTGAAAACCCCGGAAAACAACAAAAACCCATCTTCATCGCCGGAGAATCACAAGTGTCTCCGAAGATGAAGATGGGTCTCCTGGAAGGCAGGGAAAGTCATTGCAACCCTCTAAGTTTCATCTGCTTCGTCTTTCATGGCATATCCCCTGATGCTTAAGGCATTTCTATAAACATCAGCTTCTTCCATCACGGATTGAAGAGCCATCATTGCCTCTTCTTCAGTCTTATGCCCTTTATAGGATGTACACATTGGATTACTGTCTGCTTCTCCAAGCA
>CAZJYM010000271.1:0-4296 GCA_964550245.1 uncultured Blautia sp.
GCCGGTCGTCGGCCTGATACATCCCTGACGATGTATTGGTGTTGAATAATGGATTTTTTACCGACTTCCAATTGTCTACAACTTAAGATGCCTGCACATCCGAACATCTCTGTTCAAAAAGCAGTGTACCATGTCTGCGTGAAAAATGCAAGAAGATCTTGTAAGTTTTCACCGCTCGATTTCATAAAAGCGGATCCACAGACCGTCCTCTTCCATCCGCCCTTCTCCCACAAACTGATTGCAGTGCAGATAGGGGGCCAGCCTTTCACTGTCCGTGAGGAAGGTGGGAACCGTGTGGAAGGGCATGTTGTCCTCCCCGTCCTGGAACCAGCCGTTGTTCTCCACATAGATGCTGGATTCCTGTCCGTCCTGATCCTTACCCACCAGCATGTATCTGGCGGACATGTGACGCACCCCGGCTGCATTGACCACCTGGGTGTCTACCCCGCAGGGCACCACCCGTCCGTAAAAGAGGGGACCTTCCACACTTCCCGTAAAGGGAATCATGTCCACGGCTCCGGCCTTGCACTTCATGTGTACGCTTTCCCCGTTAAACTCAATCTTAATCTTCAATACCGGTTCCCGTTCCATCTCATCATCCCTTCCAGTCCCGGTGCATGGGCACCTGATCGGCTCCCATCTCCTTCAGGTTCTGGAACACGCCCCGGCTGTCGGCCTGACCGATCATGGCATCCCGGGTCTTTTTGGCAGCGTTTTCCTCCATGTTCCGGCTGGGACCTCCCACACAGCCTCCCACGCAGGACATGCCTTCCACAAAGTCCTCCTTCAGTCTGCCCACCTTTAAGAGAAGCAGAGCCTTCTTGCACTCTGCGGCTCCGTTGCAGCGAAGGACGGCCGGTTCACCTTCCACATCCATCTCCTTAAAGCACTCCAGTACTGCATTGGCCACTCCGCCGCTGTTTCCAAAGCGCTTTCCGAACACGGAACTCTCCTGGGAGGAATTCTCCTCCGGCTCCAGCTCAATGCCCTTGGCATACATCATGGAACGGATCTCCCCGTAGGTCAGCACATAGTCTGCATTGCCCTCCACGGTCTCATCCTGGATCTCGCTCTTCTTGGCGGTGCAGGGACCGATAAAGACGGTGACGGTTTCCGGATCCCGCATCTTCAAAAGTCTGGATACCCCGCACATGGGAGAGACGGTGGTGGACATGTGATCCAGAAGCTGCGGGAAATGAAGCCGGATCATGTTTACAAAGGCCGGACAGCAGGAGGTGGTCATCTTTTTTCCATCCTTCCAGGCTTCGGCCCATTCCTGTGCTTCCGCAGCGGCGGTCAGATCTCCGCCCAGTCCCACTTCCACCATGTCGGCAAACCCGGCCTTTTTCAGGGCCGTTCTCCAGCTGGACATGGTGATGCCGGGACCAAACTGTCCCTCGGTAGCCGGTGCCAGCATGGCCACCACCTTTTTCCCGGCCCGGATCTCATTGATCACGGAGACGATGGAGAGCTTGGGAGCAATGGCCCCGAAGGGGCACTTCTGCATGCAGTTTCCGCAGGCAATGCACTTGTTTTCATTGATAACACATACCCCGTACTCATCGTAGGCGATGGCGTCCACCGGGCAGGCCTTCTTGCAGGGCCTCTCCAGATGGGCAATGGCGCTGTAGGGGCAGGCCTGGGCACACTTTCCGCATTCCTTGCATTTCGCAGGATCAATGACCGCATGGGTATCTCCCATGGAGATGGCGCCAAAGTTGCAGGCGCTCTGACAGGCTTTCCCCAGGCACTTGCGGCAGTTGTCGGTGACCAGGTAGGAAGCGATGGGACACTCCTCACAGGCCGCATTGATGACCTGAATCACGTTGTCCGATTCATTGCCTGCCGGGCACTTCCCTTCCGCCAGCCGTACCCTCTGCCGGATGATCTCTCTTTCTTTGTAGATACAGCAGCGAAACTGGGCCTTGGGTCCGGGAATAATGCGGAAGGGGATCTCATCCCGCTTTTCCTCCAGCTCCCCTGCCCAGGCAAGAGTGGCCACCTCCAGCATCACCCGATGCCGGATCCCGTTTACAACCGATTCTTTTTCCATCATTTCCTCCTTTTTACTTTTTTTCTGCTTTCAGTTCCCCGGAAAGCCGTTCTTTCAACAGTGTGTTTCTTCTGGTGACGGTTACATTTCCTACGGCGTAGGAAAGAGCCTTACCCGTTCCCACCATCACCAGCAGCTGCCTGGCACGGGTAATCCCCGTGTAGATCAGGTTTCTCTGAAGCATGACATAGTGGCACATCATCACCGGCATCACCACCACCGGGTATTCGGATCCCTGAGATTTATGAATGGTGGTGGCGTAGGCCAGGACCAGCTCATCCAGATCGGAAGACTCATAGTCCACGATTCCCGTATCAAAGCGGACTCTCAAGGTTCCTTCTCCGGAATTAACAGTATCCACCACCCCGATGTCCCCGTTGTACACGTCTTTGTCATAGTTGTTGCGGATCTGCATCACCCGGTCTCCACAACGAAAAGCATACCCGCCTCTTCGAATCTCCTCTCCATGGGGATTTAAGGCCTGCTGCAGGATCTGGTTTAAGTGGACAGCTCCCACCGGTCCCTTCTGCATGGGTGTCAGCACCTGAATGCTCTCCGAAGAGAAGTGGTAGTAACCGGGAATCTTCTTTCCCACCAGCTCCACAATCAAAGAGGCCGCCTTTGCCGAATCCTCCTCCTGCATGAAGATAAAGTCCGAACCCTTCCCGTTGGAGATGTCCGGCATCTTCCCGGCATTGATCCGGTGGGCATTGGTAATGATCCGGCTGGACTGGGCCTGGCGGAAGATGCGGTTTAATCTCACCACCGGAAAGGCCCCCGAATCAATCAGGTCCCGGAGCACATTTCCCGGTCCCACGGAAGGCAGCTGGTCAATATCCCCCACCAGGATCAGCCTCATGTGGGGAGGTACGGCCTTCAAAAGAGCATTCATCAGCAATATATCGATCATGGAACACTCGTCCACAATGAGCACATCCCCTTCCAGTGGGGATTCCTCATTCTTCTGGTATCCGTCCGGAGGTTTGAACTCCAGCAGTCTGTGGATGGTTTTGGCCTCCATCCCCGTGGCCTCCGTCATCCTTTTGGCGGCTCTTCCCGTGGGGGCTGCCAGCAGGATCTTCAGGCCGAAAGCCCGGTAAGCGGAAATGATGCCCCGGGTGGTGGTGGTTTTCCCGGTACCGGGACCACCGGTGAGTACCATCACTTTGGCAGTGGCCGCCCTGCGGATGGCCTCCGCCTGGATTTCATCATACTGGATTCCGGAGAGTGCCTGAATTCTCCCGATGTCCACCGACAGATCCGGATTTCCCGATTCCCTTCTGGCCTTCATCAGGGATACCCAGAGTCTGTCCGTCCCCGGCATTGCCCCAATTCGGCCCAGTTTAAAGGCAGTCCCGGTCTCCGCGTAATAAAAGGACGGCAGATAGATGCATTCCTCCACCTCTCCCCCTTCCCGGGGAACCTTTTCCCGGATCAGATCCCGGTCCTGAAACATCTGATCCATGGTCATCACGATGGTGGAGTCCTCCGCTTCCAGTAACTCCGAGGCCGTGTCTACGAGCTGAGGCCGGGAGGCATACACATGTCCCTCACTGGAGAGCTCTCCCAGGGTGTAGAGTACACCGCTTCGCAGCCGCACAAAGGCCTCCTTTTCAATCCCCAGACTCATGGCGATGCCATCAGCCGTCTTAAAGCCGATGCCCCACACATCATCCGCCAGCCGGTAGGGATTTTCCTTTACCCTGGCCACGCTCTCACTGCCGTACTGCCGGTAGATCCTGGCCGCATAGGCGGTACTCACCCCGTGGTCCTGGAGAAAGAGCATCACATTCTTGACTTCTTTCTGGTTTTCCCAGCTCTGGGCGATCTGCTTCACCCTTCTGGCTCCAATGCCGGGGATCTCCAGGAGTCTCTGCACATCCGTCTCAATCACATCCAGGGTGTCCAGCCCGAACTTCTGGACAATGCGGCTGGCATACTTGGGACCAACCCCCTTGATCAGGCCGGAACCCAGATACTTTTCCATGCCGTAGATGGTGGCCGGTACGGTCTCCTCCCATCTCTCCGCCATAAACTGTCTCCCGTACCTGGGATCCACCTTCCAGTCTCCGTCCACTAAAAGCACGGTTCCCGGCTTCACATCCAGGAGATTTCCCACCACGGTCACCAGACCCTGTTCATTTTTCACGGCGCACTTGATCACGGAATACCCGTTCTCCGGATTCTGATAGGTGACGCGCTCCACAACACAGCGTATCCGCGGCATGAGATCCCTCCTTTTT
>CAZJYM010000272.1:0-4282 GCA_964550245.1 uncultured Blautia sp.
GAATCCAAATCCTAGTCATTCTTCTTCTTGCTCACCACATCAAAGATAACGGCTGCCAGAAGCACCAGGCCCTTGACCACCTTCTGCATGTTCTGGTCGGTGCCCATGATGGACATGCCCTGGTTGATGATACCCATCAGCAGAGCTCCCAGGATAACACCGGGTACCGTTCCGATTCCGCCGTAGGCGGAAGCGCCGCCGATAAAGCAGGAGCCGATGGCGTCCATCTCATAGTTCTGTCCGTAGGTGGGCTGAGCGCTGGTCATACGGGCGATGGTCAGCATGCCGGCAAGGGCTGCCAGGAAGCCCATGTTGGTGTAGGCAATGAAGTAAACCCGGTCCGTATTGATACCGGAAAGCTTGGTGGCCTTTTCATTGCCTCCCACTGCGTAGAAATGACGGCCAATGGTGGTTTTGCTGGTAATGTATCCATAAACCAGAACAACCAGCACAACCCATACCAGAGAGGTGGGGATTCCCTTGTGCTGTGCCAGCTTGATGCATACAAACATGATGGCCGCGCAGATGACCACCATCTTGGCATACATGGCCACCGGGTTTCCGGTCTCATATCCCTTTTTCCTCCGGTTCATGTCTCCCCGGATGGTTACCAGTACAAAGATCAGGCAGGCCAGAATACCTACTGCCACGGCAACCCGGTTTAATCCTTCCCCGTTTCCGCCCAGGAAGTCCGGAACATAGCAGTTGGCGCCGCCGCCGAAGAGCACCGCAAAGGTCTCCGACTTGATGGGAAGGGTTTTGCCTCCCAGCACGATGTTGGAAAGCCCTCGAAACACCAGCATGCCGGACAGGGTGGTGATGAAGGGCGGGATTCTGAAAAAGGCGATCCAGAAACCCTGCCAGGCTCCAATCAGAGCTCCCAGAACCATCATGGCGATAACGGCTATGGGAATGGGCATGTGCATGTTTTCCATGAGGACGCCGCCCACGGCACCCACGAAGCAGACCACGGAGCCCACGGAAAGGTCAATGTTGCCTCCTGTCAGGATGCACAGCAGCATACCGGTTGCCAGCACAAACACGTAGGCGTTCTGTGAGATCAGGTTGGTGATGTTCTGGGGATAGAGGATCTTGCCCTGGGTGCCCCAGGTAAAGAACAGCATCACCAGCAACAGCACAATGACCATCGTGTATTTCTGAATAAAGGTTTTGATTTTTACAGTATCCATTGTGTACTCTCTCCTTTCCCGCCTGTCAGTTTCCGCTGCCGGAACGCAGGATACAGGCCATGATCTTTTCCTGGGTGGCTTCCTTCTGTGTCAGCTCGCCCACGATCCGGCCCTCGTTCATCACGTAGATCCGGTCAGACATGCCCAGCACCTCCGGAAGCTCGGAGGAGATCATGATCACGGACTTGCCTGCCGCCACCAGATCGTTGATGATGCAGTAGATCTCGTACTTGGCGCCCACATCGATTCCTCTTGTGGGCTCATCCAGGATCAGGATATCCGGATCCGCAAACATCCATTTGGCCAGAAGAACCTTCTGCTGGTTGCCTCCGCTGAGGTTGCCCACGTTCTGTTCCACGGTGGGACACTTGGTCTTTAACTTGTCCTTATATTCCACCGCCACCGCGTATTCCTTATCCCGGTCGATGATGCTGTGCTCGCTGACCGCATCCAGGTTGGCCAGAGTGGTATTGGTCTTGATGGAATTGCTCAGCAGCAGTCCGTCTCCTTTCCGGTCCTCGGTTACGTAGGCCAGCTTGTGGCGGATGGCATCCCGCTCGTTTTTCAGGTGAACCGTCTGTCCGTTAAGCTTTAAAGTGCCGCTGATGTTGGTGCCGTAGCTCTTCCCAAAGATGCTTTTGGCCAGCTCTGTTCTGCCGGCCCCCATCAGACCGGAGATTCCCACCACTTCACCTCTGTGCACTTTGATGGATACGTTGTCAACCACCTTGCGCTCGGTGTAGACGGGATGGTACACGGTCCAGTTCTCCACTTCCATGTTTACTTCCCCGATCTGGACCCCCGGACGTTTGGGGAACCGGTCTGCGATCTCCCGGCCCACCATGCCCCGGATGATCCGGTCCTCGGAAATGTCATCCACTCCCTTGGTCAGAGTCTCAATAGTAGCGCCGTCCCGGATGATGGTGATCTTGTCCGCCACATAGGAGACCTCATTTAACTTGTGAGAGATGATGATGCAGGTCATGCCCTCCTTCTTGAAATTCAGCAGCAGATCCAGCAGGGCTTTGGAGTCCTCCTCATTTAAGGAGGAGGTGGGCTCATCCAGAATCAGCAGTTTTGCATTCTTGGCCAGGGCCTTGGCGATCTCCACCAGCTGCTGCTTGCCCACTCCGATGTCCTTTACCAGGGTTCTGGCGGATTCCGTCAGACCAACCTGCTTTATATATTTAGCCGCCAGGCCGTAGGTCTCATCCCAGTTAATGGCAGCCTTTTTTCCGCGTTCATTTCCCAGGAACATGTTTTCACCGATGGTCATGTAGGGGATCAGGGCCAGTTCCTGGTGGATAATCACAATCCCTTTTCCTTCGCTTTCCTTTATGTTATGAAATTTACAGATCTCTCCGTTGTAGATGATGTCCCCCTCGTAGGAACCGTAGGGGTAAATTCCGGAGAGAACATTCATCAGGGTGGATTTCCCGGCTCCGTTCTCGCCTACCAGAGCATGGATCTCCCCCTCCTCCACCTGAAGATTCACGTTATCAAGTGCTTTCACACCGGGGAATGTTTTGGTGATATTTTTCATTTCCAGTAGTATCTTTGCCAAAATTGATCCCTCCAAACTTTCCTGATCTTCATACCATGATTACAGCGTCGAAAGCCTGAGTCCACGGCGAGCTCGCTCGTCAGTGGGCGAATGGCTTATCGACGCGCCCCAACATGAGGAAGAAGCGGGGTGCTGAGTGCCAGTGGCACTCGTTTAGCACCGACCGACGCGGGAGCGGAGACCGGGGCCCCGTGAATTCCGAATGTTGGGCAGGATTGTGGGAGCTGCGAAGCAGCGAAACAATCCGTAATCCCTTTTGACACTAAAATCATATCAAACAACAGGCGGGCGAAAGCCCGCCTGTCTTAAACAAATGGTATATGTTACTGAAGCTGATCCTCGGTGTAGTATCCGGAATCGATGAGCAGTTCTTTGTAGTTGTCTTTAGTTACGGCAACCGGCTCGCAAAGATAGGAGGGGATAATGCCTGTGCCGTTGTCATAGGTCTCCGTATCGTTTACGGGAACTTCGCCGCCGGTGACGATGGCATCAACCATCTCTACAACCTTGGAGGCCAGCGTACGGGTATCCTTGAAGATGGACATGGTCTGGGTTCCATCCACGATGTGGGCAACATTGGCAATGTCGCAGTCCTGACCGGTGATGATGGGATATTCGCCGGTATAGTTGGCAGCCAGAGCATTGACAACACCGAGAGCGGTGGAGTCATTGGAAGCCAGAACAGCATCCAGGTTGGTTCCGTCCGCGTAGAAGGAGGACAGAATGTTCTCAAATCTGGCCTGAGCGGTAGCGGTATCCCAGGAAGCTGTGGCAACCTCGTCCTTGGTCATCTGACCGGAGGGAACAACCAGCTTTCCGGAATCGATGTAGGGCTGCAGAACGTCCATGGCACCGCCGAAGAAGAAGTTTACGTTGTTGTCGCCGGGATCTCCGGTTACCATCTCAAGATTGAAGGGGCCGTCCTGATTCTCCAGATCCAGAGCGTCCACGATGAACTGGCCCTGAGTCTGTCCTACCAGATAGTTGTCGAAGGTGGCATAGTAGGAAACGGCATCGGTATTCATGATCAGACGATCATATGCGATTACGGGGATATTGGCTTCCTTGGCCTGAGCCAGAACGGTGCCGAGAGAATCGCCTTCGATTGCAGCGATTACCAGCATCTGATCGCCGTTGGCGATCATGTTCTCAATCTGGGAAACCTGGGTCTGCACGTCATTGCCGCCGTACTGAAGGTCTACGGTATAGCCCTTCTCCTCCAGCTCAGCCTTCATATTCTCGCCGTCCTGATTCCATCTCTGAAGATCCTGGGTGGGCATGGCAACGCCGATCACGGGAGAATCGCCCTCAGCCTCTGCGTCTGCCTGTACTGGAAGAGCCAGGGACGCAACCATGGCGGATGCGGCAACAACGGCCAAAAATTTCCTGTTCATGATGAAAGTTCCTCCTTTTTCTGATTTATAAGTAAAATTTACCATATTAAAATCTGGATTTCCTTGCAATTGCCTGTAAATTTTTAACCGTTTGTGCGAGCCCTAAAAAAGGAACAGGATTATATTGGCATAAA
>CAZJYM010000273.1:0-4267 GCA_964550245.1 uncultured Blautia sp.
GGGGGAAGGGACAACGCTTACCAGTCTTTTATCCAGCTGATCCAGATCCATTACTTTTTCTCCTCTCTGCCATCTTTTTATGATCGCCGCACCAGCTGGCAGCAGACCTCTGTCTCATCCGTCCAGGGGAACATGTCTACCGGCTGGATCCGGGCAGCCCGGTATCCCTTCCCGGTAAGGATCTTCAGATCCCGGTCCAGCGTCAGGGGATTGCAGGAGATGTAGACCACCCTCTCCGGGGAAAGCCGGATCAGGGACTGGAGAAACTTCCCGTCACATCCGGTCCTGGGGGGATCCAGCACCACCACATCCGCCTTCTCTCCTCTGGCGGAGAGGTTCTCCATGAAATTCCCCGCATCGGCCTGGATGAACTTCACATTTGTTATCTTATTTTCCCGGGCGTTTATCCTGGCATCCGCAACCGCCTGGGGACTTAATTCCACTCCGGTCACACTGCCGGCGCTTTTGGCCAGAGACAGACTGATGGTGCCGATGCCGCAGTAGGCGTCAATCACTTTTTCTTTTCCGGTAAGGGCCGCAAACTCCAGGGCCTTTCCGTAGAGGATCTCCGTCTGTACCGGGTTTACCTGGTAGAAGGAACCGGGAGAGATGCGAAAGGTCAGGCCGCAGAGCCGGTCCCGGATAAATCCCGGCCCGTAGATGGGCTTTTCCCGCTCCCCCAGGATCATGCTGGTCTTTTTATCGTTGATGTTTAACACCACGGTGGTGATCTCCGGGTGAACCTTCCGCAGGGCTTCCACAAAACGGTTTTTAGACGGAAGAATGGGGGAGCCAAGCACTAAGACCACCATGATCTCCCCGGTCTGGAAGCCCCTGCGCACCAGCACGTGCCGCAGCAGGCCGTACCCCGTATCCTCGTCGTAGGTCTTAATCTTAAAGGATTTGAGCAGTCCAAAGACAGTGGCAATGATCTCCTGGGACTTTCTGTCCTCGATCAGGCACTCCTCCACGGGAATGATGGTATGGGTATGCTCCTTATAGGTTCCGAAGGCGGCTCTTCCCTTTCTGTCCGTTCCAAAGGCCCGGTGAACCTTGTTTCGGTAGTAGAAGGGATCCTCCATGGGAATCATGGGAGACACCGCCCCGTACTTCTTCAGCAGCTTCTCCGTCTGTCTGCGCTTTTTCAAAAGCTGCTCAGGGTATGTCAAACCCTGATACTGACAACCTCCGCACTTTTTCGCCGCGGTACAAACCGGAACTGTTTCCATACACATTTCTTCCTTTCTGCCTGGGTTTTCTTCGCTTGTACTGATTCAGTCGTCAAAAGGGCCAGCCGCCTCCGGCGGCCGGGACATTCTGCACATAAACCATCCCGACAAGCAAGCTTGCCGGATGGTTTCCGTGCAGAATGCACATCCTGACGGATGTGTGGCCCTTCTGACGGTGCATCCCTACTATAATGGAAAATCACCTGAAATGTCAAACATAAGTTCCTCACCATCTGGACAGACTTTCGGGTTTATGATACCATGTTAGGAAGTCCTACAAAAATCAAATCAGGAGGCGATTACACATGAAACCGGCGTTAGCCGAAAATCGAGTCACCGTAGACAAAAAGCTGTTCCTGGAGGGATCCGCAGCCCTGAAAAGCAAAACCTATAAAAAGATCATGGTGTTCCTGGGCGTGGCACTGCTCGTGCTGGTGGTCGGAACCTGCGTGTGGATCACGTCCCAGGGAGGAAATCCCATCTTCGCCATTATAGAATTCCTCTTCATGGGTATTCTGGCTCTCTGGCTTTTAATCTGGATGCCCAGAAGCAGAAATGCCACCAAATTCAAACTGATGGCCCAGAACACCGCGGACGGCGTCCTGACCAGACACACCTACTTTTTCAACACCTATCTGCAGACCACCACAGAGACCGGAAATTCCATCACCGTCTCCTACAGGGACATTGCCTCCCTGGCGGAATCCAAACATCTGTGGCTTTTAGTGTGCAACAACCATCAGGCCGTAATACTGGGCAAGGAAAGCTTTGTCCAGGGAACCATAGAGGATGTAAAGAGGATCGTGGGCTTAAACGAAAAGGGCGTGAAAACACAGCCTGACAAAAAACAGTAAATCACAAGGAGGATTCTCATGAACTGGAACTGCCGCTGGATCAAACCGGAGAAGGACCCGGGAGACGTGGTCCCCTCCTTTCAGAAACAATTTTCTCTCAAACAACCTGTAAAAAATGCGGTTCTGACCATGACCGCCCTGGGAGTCTATGAAGCATCCATAAACGGCAACCGGGTAAGCGATGCCGTTCTCTCCCCGGGCTGGACCAGCTACCGGCACCGCCTGCAGTATCAAACTTACGATGTAACAGATCTATTAAAGGAAAACAACACCCTGAGCGTTCTGGTGGGCAAGGGCTGGTACCGCAGTCCCCTGATGAGCTGGAAGAATTCCCCGGTGCAGCAGTCCCTGATGCAGGCGGGAGCCGGACTTCTGGCCCAGCTGGAAATCACCCTGGAAGACGGCTCCGTAGAAGTCATCGGCACGGATGAGACCTGGACCGTACGGGACAGCTCCATCCGCTTCAGTGAAATCTACGACGGAGAGATCTGTGACGGCTCCTTTAAGCCCGGTAAAGCCGGCCCTGTCATCTGCTTTGAAGGTCCCAGTAATACCCTGATTCCCCAGCAGGGGGAGGAAATCCGGGA
The DNA here is from genome assembly GCA_964550245.1 of uncultured Blautia sp. GTDB lineage: Bacteria > Bacillota > Clostridia > Lachnospirales > Lachnospiraceae > Blautia_A. Next base: position 2,671 of record CAZJYM010000273.1, read on the forward strand.
GTGTGAACAGATTTATCCCGCCAGAATCTTCACCACCCCCAAAGGGGAGACCATGATGGATTTCGGGCAGAACGTCACCGGATTTCTGGAAGTGAATGTAAAAGCCCACAGGGGAGACATCGTGGATGTGTCCTTTGCCGAAGTGCTGGACAAAGACGGAAATTTCTACAACGAGAACTACCGGGGAGCCAGAGCCCAGTATCACTACATCTGCCGGGAGGGAGAACAAAGCTACAAAACCAGGCTTACCTTCTACGGCTTCCGCTTCATCCGCATCAATGAATTCCCCGGAGGACCCAAAGCTGCAGATCTTTCCAGCTTTAAGGCCATTGCGGTTCACTCCGACATCAAACAGACCGGATTTATCCAAAGCTCCGATCCATTGCTTAACCGGCTCTTCACCAACATACTCTGGGGCCAGAGGGGAAATTTCCTGGATGTGCCCACGGACTGTCCCCAGCGGGATGAGAGACTGGGCTGGACCGGAGATGCCCAGGTCTTTGTGCGCACCGCCTGCCTGAATTTTGACACCGAGAAGTTCTTTACCAAGTGGCTGGGTGATCTGGCAGCGGATCAGAAGGAAAACGGCTTTGTGGGACATGTGATCCCCGACATTCTCCCCACGGAGAACGCCAGTGCCGCCTGGGGCGACGCGGCCGTGATCTGTCCCTGGGAAGTTTACCTGGCTTATGGAAATCCGGCCATCCTGGAAGCCCAGTATGACAGCATGTGCAAATGGATTGAGCATATCGGATCCGTCACCACCACCCCCTGCCTCTGGACCGGAGGAAAGCACTACGGGGACTGGCTGGGACTGGATGCCCCGGTGGGAAGCTATAAAGGCTCCACCCGGGAGGACTTTATCGCCTCAGCCTTTTATGCTTACTCCACCTCTCTGGTAATCAAGGCCGGAAAGGTTCTGGGAAAGGACGTCTCCTCCCTGGAAACCCTGTATAAAAACATTCTCTCCGCCTTCCGGGAGACCTACCCCACCTACCTGACCCAGACCGAGTGCGTGCTGGCCGCCCACTTCCGTCTGGCCAGGGATCCCCAGAAGGCTGCGGACCAGCTGGCCCGGATGGTCACCGAAAACGGCGTAAAACTGCAGACCGGCTTTGTGGGCACCCCCTATCTCCTGCACACCCTGAGCGAGTACGGATATCCGGATCTGGCCTACAGCCTGCTTCTGCGGAAAGATTATCCCTCCTGGCTCTACCCTGTGCGAAAGGGAGCCACCACCGTCTGGGAGCACTGGGACGGCATCATGGAAAACGGAGACTTCTGGAGCCGGGACATGAACTCCTTCAACCACTACGCCTACGGCTCGGTGGCCGACTGGATCTACTCCGTAAGCGCCGGCATCAACCCGGTGGAAAGTGCCCCCGGCTACGGGAAGGTGAAAATCGCTCCCACCCCCACTTCCAGGATGGAATCCCTGGAAGCCCGCCTGGAGACCAGACACGGCTGGATCTCTTCCAGATGGTCCAGGCAGGAGGATCTGTGGCGCTATGAGATCACCACCCCCGTGGAGGCGGAGATCGTGATCGACGGTGTCAGCCGCATCCTGCCCGCTGGATCCTATCTGTTCTTCAGCCCT
>CAZJYM010000274.1:0-4249 GCA_964550245.1 uncultured Blautia sp.
ACGATGGTCAGATCGTCATGATTGAAAAAGCACTCCACCCCTCCGTATCCGTATTTCCACTCCTTCCACACCAGGGCTTCGATGTCCGTGGCCTCGCTGTCCAGCCATCCGGTGGTCCCGGCCACTCCGTTTACCAGCACAATGCTTCCGTCCGCCAGTTCCAGCTTGTCTCCCCCGTTGCTCACCGGATAGTAGTCGCTGACCTGGTTGTACCGGGCCACAAAAAGACCGGTGAGAGCCGCCAGATGGAGATCATCCTGGTAGGTCCAGTAGGGTTTGGTGAGAAAGTTGGACACATTCAGGTAGTACTGGGATCCGTCGTCGGTTTTTTCCACCTTCAGGTACCCGTGATAGGCTCCGTAACCGCTGTGCTCCAGGTACTGTTCCCGCACCACCACCTCCGTCTTGTGGGGGAGGTAATACCCGGTTTCATTCCAGAACTGTTTGTCCGGCTCGTAGGTGGGCACCATCCACAGGCTCTGATCCTGGTAATCGTCCCGGCGTTCCAGTTCATACTCCGTGGAATAGCCGATCACCGCATAACCGATCACCCCCACATACTGGGGTTCGCTTCTCCCCTCATCCGCCCTTCCCCTTCCGTTCAGGGTTTCATCGTAGTGTCCCGCCGGCGTCACCGGTACGGGAGTCGGCGTGGAGGTAAATACCGGAGCCGGAGTAAAGGTGGGCGTGGGTGTAATGACCGCCGTGGCCACTTCCTCCGTTTTGTTCTCTTCCGGAGGCTCTCTGTTGATGATGTTGAAGATCTGCAGAAAAGCCAGCACCGCCAGGATGGTCACAATCCAGGTCAGGGCTTTGCTTTTGGACTTCTTCGGCGGTTTGGGGGGCTTGGGAGGTTTGGGCGGTTCCGGAGGTGGGGGCGGTTTTCTTTCCGCCTCCTGCCTGGCCCGCTGCCTTCCCTTTTCAAACTGGTACCCTGCCTCCTCCGCGTTGTCCAGCTCCAGGTGCAGCTTCTCATCGTCCAGGAGGAAGGAAGCCCCGCAAAAGTCACAGACCACCCTCTTCTTATCCGGATCGGCCTGGATGGATGCCCCGCAGCGGGGACAGGTCAAATTTACAAGCTTCATCTCTTCCCTCCTCCAGTTCTATTATTTGCGCTCTTTCCGCTTTCCCTCAAAGCGGCCGCTCTTTGAAACCGCAAGCTCACCGGGAAAAGCCGTATGACCCTGCTTTTCCGGAGGTGTGAACGGTTTCGGGGGTACGTCCGGGAAGGACAGGTTGTCAGGTTTCATCTCTTCCCTCCAGGTTTTTCTTCCGCTTTTTATATTGCTCCTCCAGCATCCCGAAAGTCTGCATCCCCCGGGAGAGCCCAAACTCATAGATCATGCAGTAGACGCTGTCATCCCCGTAGGTTTCTGCAATGCGAAGGGCATCCGAAAGAGCCGAACTGTTCGAGGCGGACTCGAAGTACCAGGGGATCTCCTGTTCCGGCTCTCCCAGAAGGATGCTGATGGCCAGAACCATCTGACACAGGTAGTCCGAGGACTCCGCCATCCGGTAGTTGCGGTGAAACCAGTCGACCTTGCGGACCTGGGGTTTCTTCTCCTGTACCTTTTCCTTAGCCAGCTCCATGGCGGTGTACTTCAGGTCACTGGTCTTCAGGAAGGAGAGGAACTCCTTTAACAGATACTCAAAGAGGGTATTGATGCCGGTCCTTTCCTCCACCGCCAGATCCATCATCTCCTCCACCCTTTCCCGGGAGTAGTCCAGCGCAAAGCAGCGGGAGAGAACCTTCCGGTAAAAGGCATTCTGGGGGATTCCCACCGAACGGAAGGGATCCTCGGAGGAAAACATGTAGGTGCCGCAGGCGGTGCACATCATCCTGTAGAGCTTGACCATCAGCGCGGCGGATTCCGGGTAGTTTTCATCCTCCACGGACACCGCCTCCAGTTCCTTTACAAACTGTTTCACCGTAAACCGCCACCGGCCCCTCTCGTACTGGGGAACCCTGTCGTTGTCCATGTAGTAGTTCCCGGCATAGGAATCCTCCAGGAAGGTCAGGATATCCTTCTTCAGGGTGGGGAAATCCCGGCCCGTACCTTTACTCCTTTTCTTCTGGAAGGTTCCGTTTAACACGTCCCGGACCAGAGGATCCACTTCCGTCTCCTTCACAGCCGTGGGGACAGCCTTGTAGAGCTGGGCAGCCAGCTCCAGAAGGGTGTCCCGGTCCGCATCCTTAATCATCTCCCGCAGTTCCGGCAGTCTCACAGTTATCTCCTCCTCTAATACTTCCTCTCCGATCCGGAGAAGGTCTCTCCGCCGCTTTGAAATGTGCCGCTGCTTCCACCGGATCCTCTCCCTCCGGTGGAGGTGGGTATCCTGGTTCTGGTGACGGTGGTTCTCACGTAGAGATCCCGCATCCGGTCCAGATCCACGCCCTGCTCATCCTCATAGTAGTCTGCGCTGGGCTGGGGACGGCGGGTACGCATCTTCGATCTCTGAAACATGACGATGCAGAAGGTGGGGATGGCCATCACCAGACAGGAAGTGGTCAGGCTGATCAGAATAAAGATGCCCATCCCCGGCCCTTCCATGTCCATGGGACGGATGGATTTCCCCCGGGAAAACCGCACCAGCCCTTTCTGCAGATCCGTAAGAGCCGATTCATAGGCTCCTGCCGTGTCCCCCTCCTGCAGGTACTCCACACAGTGATCCAGGATCACATCCTGCACATCCTCATCAAAGGCCTCCTGGGCCTCTCCCCGAAAGACCACACTGATGCTGCGGCTGTCGGGCTGGTGAAAGAGGCACATGCCGTTCGGATCCCCGATGCCGTACTCCTGCATGAACTCCGCCGCCGTCCGGCGGCTCTCACCCGATACATCCTCCGTGATCAGGATGGCGGCCTCAAAGCCGTACTCCTCCTTAATCCCGGAGATGGTCTCCTCCAGGGCCCCTTCCTCCGCCGGGCTTAAGATCCCGTAAAAGTCGTACACTCCCTCCCCGGCGGAGGAAGCAAAAACCGGAAGCGGCAGAAGGAGAAAGAGCAGTGAAAGGCAGAAAACAAAGGTTTTTCTCTTTCTCATCAGATCACCCCCATCAGCCGCAGGGCAATCATGCAGCCGGCTCCAACAAGTGTCAGGGGAATGTGCCACCTGAACCAGTAGGATACCATCAGCTCCCGGCCCACGGGAAGATCCCCGATGAACTTTCCCGTCTGTCCGTTCATGGCGAAGGAGTAGGTCTTTCCGTTCCAGCGGGTGTTTAAAAACCAAACGGGAAGCAGGCAGTAATGCACCGGACCCTTTTTGGCTATTCGCACCTGGCGGTCGGTGGGAATCACCTGCTCGTATCCGATCACCGTCTCCCGCACGGCATGGTCCATGCTGCTCTGAATCCTCTCATACACCCGGTCGGTCAGTTCATCCGGCTCCACATCGTAGCGGTTGGCCCCGTACCCGGACAGATACCTGATGTCAAAGGGCTCCATCTCAGCGTAGTTGTAGGGCTCAATGGCCTCCATCATGGTGTCGTCAATCTTTTGGGATCCGTCCACGGGAATGCCGGAGAAATCCATGGTGCCGCTTCGCAGGATGTTGAAAAAGCTGCTCTCCGTACACTGGGTGTCCCCCTGGGTGTAGACTCTGGTGTTGATGCCCTCATACCGGTACCTTCCCGAAGCCTTCAGATCAAAGAGCCAGAAGGGAACGTAGAGGGGTGTGATCTCCTCCAGGTGGTTCCGGTCCTTAAAGACTTTGGGCAGCAGAGGTTTGCCCAGGTAGTGGCTTTTTAAGGCTTCCAGGGCTTCCTGGCGGGTCTTTTTAAAGGGAATCACGCCCTCCGGCCGGTACATGCCCGCAAACTGCTCCGGCATCACCATGGGATTGTCACAGTAGGGACATTTCCTGGCTCCCTCCGTCTCCTCCGCAAAGATCTCCGCCCCGCAGGAGGGACAGTGCCACACCCGGATCCCGGAGGCGTCATCCCACTCATGAGCTTCAAACCCCTCCCAGTGGGGAGAAGTATCCTCCCTTTCCTCCCCCCGCTCTCCGGTTTTCTCAATCTCCTCCGGATCAAACGAACTTCCGCAGAAGGCACAGACCATCTTTTTGGTTTTGCCGTCGTAGGTCAGTCCCGCAGAGCAGTTGGGACATTTATAATTGATTACCCCCACCGTGCCACCTCCCTCCGGTCAGGGTCTGGGCTTTCCGCATTCGCTGCAAAACTTCCCCGTGTTCACCGTGCCGCAGGAACAGGTCCAGGTCGGTGCGGGCCTGGGTTTTCCGCACTC
>CAZJYM010000275.1:0-4238 GCA_964550245.1 uncultured Blautia sp.
AGTCCACCGTCACCTTGTCCAGATGCCAGATCTCATCCACATACTCCTGGATGGTCCGGTCGGAGCTGAACTTGCCGCAGCAGGCCACGTTGAGCATGGCCATCCGGGCCCAGCGTCTCTGATCCCGGTAGGCTTCCTCCACCCGCTTCTGGGCTTCCGCATAGGAACGGAAGTCAGCCAGGGTAAAGTACTGGTCGGCTCTCTCCCCGTTGATGCTGTAGAGCAGGGAATCGTACAGATCCCGGAAGAGCTCCGTGTCGGAGGAGAAGGTGCCGTTGATGAGCTGCATCAGCACCTGGCGGATCTCTCCGTCGGTGTTGTAGATCACATGGGGATCATAGCCCCCGTTCTTCTCGAAGTTGATCACCTCGTCGGAGCTGAGACCAAAGATGAAGGCGTTCTCAATGCCCACTTCCTCCACGATCTCCACGTTGGCCCCGTCCATGGTTCCCAGGGTGGGAGCACCGTTTAACATAAACTTCATGTTGCCGGTACCGGAGGCCTCCTTGCTGGCGGTGGAGATCTGTTCGGACACATCCGCGGCCGCAAAGATCATCTCCGCGTTGGATACCCGGTAGTTCTCGATGAAGACCACCTTCAGCCTGCCGCCGATGGAGGCGTCGTTGTTCACCACATCCGCCACGGAGTTGATGAGCTTGATGATCTTCTTGGCCCGGTGATAGGCCGCTGAAGCCTTGGCTCCAAAGATGAAGGTCCGGGGATAGAAATCCATCTGCGGATTCATCTTGATCTGGTTGTACAGATAGATCACGTGGAGGATGTTCAGCAGCTGACGCTTGTACTCGTGCAGCCGCTTCACCTGCACATCAAAGATGGAATGGGGATCCACCTCCACCCCGTTGTGTTCCAGGATGTACTTCGCAAGGCGGACCTTGTTCTGGAACTTGATGTTCATGAACTCCTGCTGAGCCCTCTCGTCATCCACGTAGAGGGCAAGCTTCTTAATCTGGGGCAGATCCGTGATCCAGTCGGGACCGATGTGATCCGTCACCCAGGCAGCCAGCAGGGGATTGCCGTGGAGAAGGAACCTTCTCTGGGTGATGCCGTTGGTCTTGTTGTTGAACTTCTCCGGCATCATCTCGTAGAAGTCCCGCAGCTCCTGATTCTTCAGGATCTCGGTGTGCAGTCTGGCCACACCGTTGACGGAGAAGCCGGCCACGATGGCCAGATGGGCCATCTTCACCTGCCCGTCGTAGATGATGGCCATCTTGCGGATCTTGTCGTAGTTGCCGGGGTACCGGCTCTGGATCTCGATGATGAACCGGCGGTTGATCTCCTCGATGATCTGATAGATCCGGGGAAGAAGCCTGGAAAACAGCTCGATGGGCCACTTCTCCAGAGCCTCGGACATGATGGTGTGGTTGGTATAAGCCACACAGCGGGTGGTGACCGCCCAGGCCTGATCCCAGCCCAGACCCTCCTCGTCCATCAGGATCCGCATCAGCTCTGCCACGGCCACCGTGGGATGGGTGTCGTTCATCTGGAAGGTGACCTTCTCATAGAGCCTGGTAATGTCGTCATGTTTCTTCTTGTACTTGGCCACCGCAGCCTGCAAGGAAGCGGATACGAAGAAGTACTGCTGCTTCAGCCGCAGCTCCTTGCCTGCGTAGTGGTTGTCGTTGGGGTAGAGGACCTCCACGATGTTGCGGGCCAGGTTCTCCTGCTCCACCGCCTTCTTGTAGTCGCCCTTGTCGAAGGAGTCCAGGCCGAAGTCCACGATGGGCTCCGCATCCCAGATCCGCAGGGTGTTGACGATCTTGTTGTTGTAGCCCACGATGGGCATGTCGTAGGGAATGGCCCGCACCGACTGATACCCTTCATGGATATATTTGTTTTCTCCCTTATAGGGATCATGCTCCACCCGCACGTAGCCTCCGAAGTGAACCTCCTTGGCATACTCGGGACGGCGCAGCTCAAAGGGGTAGCCCTCCTTCAGCCAGTTGTCCGGAACCTCCACCTGGTAGCCGTCCTTGATCTCCTGCTTAAACATGCCGTAGCGGTAGCGGATGCCGCAGCCATAGGCGCAGTAGTTAAGCGTGGTAAGAGAATCCAGGAAACAGGCGGCCAGTCGTCCCAGGCCTCCGTTACCCAAAGCGGGATCCGGCTCCATGTCCTCGATGGCGTTCAGATCCAGTCCCAGCTCATCCAGGGCCTGTTTCACCTCTCCGTAAGCACCCAGGTTGATCAGGTTGTTGCCCAGAGCCCGGCCCATGAGAAACTCCATGGACATGTAGTAGACGATCTTGGGGTCATGCTTTTCGTAGGCCTGCTGAGTCTCAAACCAGTTGTCGATAATCACATCCTTCACGGTGTAGCTGACAGCCTGAAAGATCTGTTCCTGGGTAGCCTCCTCCAGAGATTTGCGGTAGAGAAACTTTACGTTCTCCCGCACGCTCTCCTTGAAGTTTTCCTTTTTAAACCGCTCGTCGATCATAATGCCTCCTTTACTGCACACGGGACACGCCCAGCGTCACGTTCTCGCCGTTGATGTTCCATTCCTTCACATATCCTTCCGTACGGCCGGTGATGATCTCCACGGCCAGGACTTCCTTCTTGATGTCCTCCCCGCAGGAAGTGAGGATCTCCTGGATCTTCTCATTATCCCCGGCGTAAACCCGGATCCGGTCCATCACCTGGAAGCCGGCTTCCTTTCTCATGGTCTGGACTTTGCTGATGATCTCCCGCACAAAGCCCTCCCGGATCAGCTCCGGAGTCAGGCGGGTATCCAGCACCACCGAGGTCTCCCCGCTGGTTTCCGTCACAAACCCTTCCGTCTGGGCGGTCTCGATCAGCAGGTCATCCTGGGTAAGCTCCACTTTGGTGCCGTTCACATCCAGGGTGAGAACCCCGGTGGATGAAAGCTCCTTCATGGCCTGGCTTCCGTTCACCTCTGATAAAGCCTTGCGGATGCCTCCCAGAAGCTTTCCGTACCTGGGTCCCAAAGTTCGGAGCTGGGGCTTGAAGGTGTAGGAGATAAAGGACTCCACATCCCGGGCGTACTTCACTTCCTTGACATTGAGCTCATCGGCGATGATCTCCGTAAAGTAGTCCTCCATCTCCCGGGGGGCCTTGACGATCATGGTGCCGATGGGCTGACGGTTCTTGATGCCGGCGGTGTTTCTGGCGGCCCGGCCGAGGACCACGATCTCCAGCAGCTCCTCCATCTGGGCTTCCAGGTTCTCATCGATCCACTCTTCCTTTACCGTGGGGAAGTCACACAGGTGAATGCTCTCGGGAGCATCGGGATCAATGCTTCTGACCAGGTTCTGGTAGATCTCCTCCGTCATGAAGGGGATCATGGGGGCGGCCGCCTTGGAAATGGTTACCAGAGCGGTGTAGAGAGTCATGTAGGCATTGATCTTGTCCTGCTCCATGCCTTTGGCCCAGAAGCGCTCTCTGCTTCTGCGCACGTACCAGTTGCTCATCTCGTCCACAAAGTCCTGAAGGGCTCTGGCGCTCTCCGGGATCCGATAGGCGTTCAGGTTCTCATCCACCGCCTTCACCACGGAGTTCAGCTTGCTTAAAAGCCACCTGTCCATCACCGGGAGTTTGTCGTACTCCAGCTCATGCTTCGTGGCGTCAAACTGATCGATCTCCGCGTAAAGCACGAAGAAGGCGTAGGTGTTCCACAGGGTATTCATAAACTTCCGCTGGCATTCCACCACGGCCTTGCCGTGGAAGCGGTTGGGCAGCCAGGGAGCGCTGTTGATATAGAAGTACCAGCGGATGGCGTCAGCCCCGTAGGTGGCCAGGGCTTCAAAGGGATCGATGGCGTTCCCCTTGGACTTGCTCATCTTCTGGCCGTTCTCGTCCTGCACATGGCCCAGGACGATCACGTTTTTATAGGGAGCCTGATTAAAGATCAGGGTGGAGACTGCCAGCAGGGAGTAAAACCAGCCTCTGGTCTGATCCACCGCCTCGGAGATAAAGTCCGCCGGGAACTGCTCCTTAAAGGTCTCCTGATTCTCGAAGGGATAGTGATGCTGGGCAAAGGGCATGGCCCCCGAGTCAAACCAGCAGTCGATCACCTCGGGAGTCCGGCGCATCTCCCCTCCGCATTTGGGACAGGTGATGGTGACCTCATCGATGTAGGGCCGGTGAAGCTCGATGTCATCCGGGCAGTTATGGGACATGGACTTTAACTCTTCCCGGCTTCCGATGCTGTGCATGTGTCCGCAGTCCGGACAGATCCAGATGTTTAAGGGAGTGCCCCAGTA
>CAZJYM010000276.1:0-4200 GCA_964550245.1 uncultured Blautia sp.
TCCCAGTACTGGTATGTGTATGCCCCAAGTCTGGGCAAGTACGGGTATGTGAACAAGGACTATCTTCTGTACGAGGAGAGCCGGATTTCCTGGAGGACCTGGTGGGTGAGCGTAAAAACCGGATACCTGGCATTGCGGTCCGAACAGTACTACAGCGAGGCCAATGAGCTGGGTGAGCTGTACAACGGAGACAGTGTGGAGGTGATCACCGCCAGCGATTCCCAGTACTGGTATGTGTATGCTCCCAGTCTGGGCATGTACGGGTATGTAAACAGCGATTATCTGGTCCCCTGATGAAAAAGAAGGAGTAACCGGAGCTTATGAAAAGATACGATGAAAACCTGATCAGCCAAATCTCTATCCGGCCCATGGGAGAGATTGCCGGCTATCCGGTAAGACCCGGCCTTTTTGAGGTCAACGGGGCCATGTCACTCCCCTTTGGTGTGAACTTCACGGTTCACACCAGCGGGGGAACCTCCTGTGAACTGCTTCTGTTCCATCCCGGGGAGGATGAGCCCTACGCAGTGCTGCCCTTCCCCGAGGAGTACAAGATCGGGGATGTGTATTCCATGATCGTCTACAACCTGAACTACGAGAAGTTTGAGTACGCCTACCGGGTGGACGGTCCCTACAATCCGAAAAAAGGTCAGATCTTTGACAAAAACGCCATCCTGCTGGATCCCTATGCCAGAACCGTGGCGGGACAGAACCAGTGGGGAAAGAAAAAGACCCGCAACTACCACGCCCTGGTGGTGGAGGACACCTTTGACTGGGGGGATATGCCCCAGTCCTCCCGGGATTTATGTGATCTGGTGATCTATGAGCTCCATGTGCGGGGCTTTACCCGGGATCCCTCCTCCGGTGTGGAACACGGGGGAACCTTTCAGGGGCTGAAGGAAAAGATTCCCTACCTGAAGGATCTGGGTGTCAACGCGGTGGAGCTGATGCCCATCTTTGAGTTTGACGAGACCATGAACGCCCGGGAGTACCAGGGAAGGGAACTGCTGGAGTACTGGGGGTACAACACCGTCAGCTTTTTCTCCCCCAACGCCAGTTACTCCTCCACCGATGAGAAGCACCGGGAGGGGAGAGAACTAAAGGAGCTGATCAAAGCCCTTCATGACGCGGGGATTGAAGTGATCCTGGACGTGGTGTTTAACCACACCGCCGAGGGAAACGAAAAGGGAAGGATGTTCAGCTTCAAGGGCTTTGACAACAACGTGTACTACATGCTCACCCCCGAGGCCAACTACTACAACTTCAGCGGCTGCGGCAATACTTTAAACTGCAACCATCCGGTGGTGCAGCAGATGATCCTGGAATGCTTAAGATACTGGACCGTCAGCTACCGGGTGGACGGCTTCCGCTTTGATCTGGCCAGTATTTTAGGGAGAAACGAGGACGGATCTCCCATGAACAATCCGCCTCTTCTGAAAACGTTAGCCTATGATCCCATCCTCAGCAATGTAAAGCTGATCGCCGAGGCCTGGGATGCGGGAGGATTATATCAGGTGGGGAGTTTCCCCGCCCACCGCAGGTGGGCGGAGTGGAACGGAAGATACAGAGACGTAGTCCGGGGTTTCTTAAAAGGAGACAGCTGGCAGTCCTGGACGGCAGCCTGGTGCATCTGCGGCTCCGGAGATCTCTACGGGGATGTGTACGGGGGACACATGGGAGACTACGGCGGCTACAACTCCAGCATCAACTTCCTCACCTGTCATGACGGGTTTACCCTCTACGATCTGTACTCCTACAACGAAAAGCACAATGAGGCCAACGGCTGGGAGAATACGGACGGCTCCAACGACAACCGCAGCTGGAACTGCGGGGTGGAAGGGGATACCGAGGATCCGGAGGTATTGGATCTCCGGTTCCGGATGATCCGCAACGCCTGTACGGTTCTCATGTGCAGCCGGGGAACCCCCATGTTTCTGGCGGGGGATGAGTTCGGCAATACCCAGAAGGGAAACAACAACTGTTACTGTCAGGACAATGAGCTGTCCTGGCTGGACTGGTCCCTTCTGGAGAAAAACCATGAACTCTATGAATTCTTCCGTTTCATGATCCACTTCCGCATGGAACATCCCATCATCCGCAAGAAACTTCCCAATGCGGTGTGCGGCATGGATCTGGTCCACACCCACGGGGTGGATGCCCGGGAGGTGGATCTGCAGCCCAACGCCATGACCTTTGGAGTCTGTTATGCCGGCTATGACCGGGAGGCGGGAAAGGATGACATCGTCTACATGGTGGTCAACACCTACTGGAAGGATGTGACCGTTACCCTGCCCTCCATTCCCAAGACCGGCACCTGGTATCTGAGAGTCAACACTTACGGGGACGGACAGGGGAAATATTTCTACACCGAAAAGGAAGCGGTGCGCATTATCTGGGATTTCGTCATGAGACCCAGATCGGTGGCCGTCTTTACCGCCAGGGAGTTTTAATCCGGGAAGGAGGAGAGAGAAAGGTATGATCTACCGGGAATTTGCAGGAGAGAAGTTATCTTTACTGGGCTTTGGAACCATGCGCCTGCCCCAGACACCAGATGGAGCGGTGGATGAGGCCCAGGTCAGTGAGATGGTGGATTATGCAATGGATGCCGGCGTCAACTACTTTGATTCCGCCTATCCCTACCATGGAGGCATGTCGGAGGTGATCATCGGCCGGGCCTTAAGCCGGTACCCCCGGGATTCCTTTTATCTGGCCACCAAGTTTCCGGGTCATCAGATCAGTTCTTCTTACGATCCCCGGGAAGTCTTTGAGGACCAGCTGAAAAAGTGCGGGGTGGACTACTTTGACTTCTATCTCCTCCACAACGTCTATGAAAACTCCATCAAAACCTACCTGGATCCCAGATGGCGGATCCTGGACTACTTTCGGGAACAGAAAAAACTGGGCAGGATCCGCCATCTGGGCTTTTCCACCCATGGAAGCCCGGAACTTATGGAGCACTTCCTGGACATCTGCGGAGAGGACATGGAGTTTTGCCAGATTCAGTTAAACTACCTGGACTGGACCCTGCAGGACGGGAAAGCGAAGTATGACCTCTTAACCAGAAGAGGGATTCCCGTGTGGGTGATGGAGCCGGTGCGGGGAGGCCGTCTTGCCAGGCTATCAGAAGAACAGGAAGCAGCCCTGAAAGCACAAAGGCCCGATGAATCGGTGCCTGCCTGGGGATTCCGCTTTCTGCAGGGCCTTCCCAATGTGCACATGATCTTAAGCGGCATGTCCAGCCTGGAGCAGATGAAGGACAACGTAAAGACCTTCTCCAAGTACCGGGATCTCTCAAAAGAGGAAGTAGAGCTTCTCCTGGACCTGGCCGAGGGGATGAAAAACTCCATTCCCTGTACCGCCTGCCGGTACTGCTGTGAGGGATGTCCGAAGGGACTCAACATTCCGATGTTACTTTCCCTCTTAAATGAGGTCCGTTTCTCCCCTGCTGTAAACGTGGGGATGAGGCTGGAGGCCTTGCCGGAAGATAAACAGCCCTCCGCCTGTATCGGCTGCGGGAAGTGTGCCAGGGTCTGTCCCCAGAAGATTGACATACCCGAGAGGATGAAGGAATTATCCGAAGCCATGACCAGAATCCCCAGCTGGGCGGAGATCTGCCGGCAGCGGGATGAGGAGAGAAAAAGGTTAAAGGTGTAAGGAGGATGAACATACGATGAAGGTTTTACTGATCAACGGAAGTCCCCGTCTTGGGGGAAACACCACCATCGCCCTGGAGGAGATGGAGAAGGTGTTTGCAAAGAACGGACTGGAGACCGAGACCGTCCGGGTGGGAAATAAAGATATCCGGGGCTGTCTGGCCTGCGGCAAGTGCCGGGAAACCGGAAGGTGCGTCTTTAATGACCTGGTCAATGAGACGGCTCCCAAATTTGAAGCCAGTGACGGTCTGGTAGTGGCAAGCCCGGTATACTATGCCTCCGCCAATGCCACCCTGATCGCTTTTCTGGACCGGCTCTTCTACAGCACCGGCTTTGACAAGACCATGAAGGTGGGCGCCAGTGTGGTGGTAGCCAGAAGAGGAGGCTGTTCCGCCACCTTTGATGAGCTCAATAAATACTTCACCATCTCCGGCATGCCGGTGGCTTCCAGTCAGTACTGGAACAGCCTGCATGGAAGCGGTAAGGGAGAGGTGGAACAGGATCCGGAAGGTCTTCGCACCGTGCGGGTTCTGGCGGAAAACATGTCCTT
>CAZJYM010000277.1:0-4154 GCA_964550245.1 uncultured Blautia sp.
TTTTGCATTTCGACTCAGATTGTACAAAAAGTAGAACACTTCTTGACAATCCTTTTTCCCTGTGTTAGTTTTAACAGGTCAGGCGGCGCAGGGACTGAAAGGTTTTGGAAACTGCGGCGTATCCGGGACGCTTACGAAGGGGTAAGAGACAGGGCGTTTGCCCTCCACCCCGAACAGGCGGAAATGGGAGCAGGCAAAACAGCTGTGTTTTGGCTGCTTTTTCTTTTTGTCCCGGATTCCTGATCATCATAGAGGGAAGAGGAGAAGAGTTATGATTGAACTGATTACCAAAGTCAATTCCGCAGTCAACAACTTCGTCTGGGGCATCCCCATGCTGATCCTGCTGGTGGGAACCGGCATTTTAATGACCGTTCTTACCAAAGTGTTTCAGGTCACCCATCTGGGTTACTGGATGAAGCATACCATAGGAAGCATTTTTACGGACCGGCACATCACGGAGCACACGGGAACCAAGGACCGTTCCATCTCCCAGTTCCAGTCTCTGTGTACGGCCCTGGCGGCCACCATCGGTACCGGCAACATTGTGGGTGTGGCCTCCGCCCTGATCATTGGAGGTCCGGGAGCCATCTTCTGGATGTGGGTGGTGGCTTTCTTCGGAATGATGACCAACTACTCCGAGAACGTGCTGGGTATCTACTACCGCCGGAAGAATGAAAACGGAGAGTGGAGCGGCGGAGCCATGTACTACCTGCGGGACGGTCTGGGAGCCAAGAAGGGAATGAAGGGCGTGGGCGCCTTTCTGGCCGGCCTCTTCTCCGTGTTCTGCCTGATCGCCTCCTTCGGCATTGGCAACATGACTCAGATCAACTCCATCGCCGGAAACATGAAGGCAGCCTTCGGCGTTCCCAACCTGGTCACCGGCGTAGTGCTGATGATTCTGGCGGCTCTGGTAATCCTGGGCGGCATCAAGAGAATCGCCTCCGTGACGGAGAAACTGGTGCCCTTTATGGCCATCATGTACGTGGTGGGAGCCCTGGTGATCTGTTTTGCCAACTTCGGACGGCTGCCCGCCGTGTTTGTTTCCATCTTCAAGGGAGCCTTCGGCATGAAGGCCGTAGGCGGCGGCATCGTGGGCTCCGGAGTCAGCCTGGCCCTTACCTGGGGCATGAAGAGAGGCGTTTTCTCCAACGAGGCAGGTCTTGGCTCTTCCGTTATGGTACATTCCAGCTCCAACGTGAAAGAACCGGTGCGTCAGGGCATGTGGGGAATCTTTGAGGTCTTTGCGGATACCATGGTGGTCTGTACCCTGACCGCCCTGTCGGTGCTCTCCTCCGGTCTGGTGGACTTAAACACCGGTGCCATGCTCAGCGACTCGGAAGGCTCTGCTCTGGTAGGAGAGGCCTTTGCCACCGTGTTCGGCAGTTTCGGACCGGCTTTCATTGCCATCGCCATTCTGCTCTTTGCCTTTTCCACCGTACTGGGCTGGAGCCATTATGGAACCAAGGCCTTTGAATACCTGTTCGGTTCCTCCCACACCATCATCTACCGGGTGATCTTTATCGTCTTCATTCTCTGCGGAGCCACCATGAGCCTGCAGCTGGCCTGGGATTTGTCCGACACCTTCAACGGACTGATGGCCATCCCCAACCTGATCGGGGTGCTGTCCCTGTCCCCCGTTGTCATGAGGATCACCAACAACTATGTATCCCGGAAGATCAAGCATGAGAAGGTGGAACCCATGCTTTCCGCCTTCCCGGATATCCAGAAGGAAGCCATGAACGGCCTGGATGACAGTGACTGATGACAGGCAGTGGTCACACCGGGTATCTGCGCAAGAAACGGGTAAAACCCTGGAGCAGGTTTTAAGATCCTCCGGCTTTTCCCGGCGGGAGATCAGCCGCCTGAAGTTTCAGCCTCCGGGAATCCTGGTAAACGGTATGCAGCGGCGCACGACCTTTCCCGTGCAGGAGGGGGACCGGATCCTTATCCGGATTGGGGAGAAAGGGGAAATCCCTTCGGAGGACGGGTTTTTCTGCAAGATCCTCTATCTCGATTCAGATCTGGTGATTGTGGACAAGCCCTCCGGCCTTTCCTGCCATCCGGGAAAGGGTCACTACCGGGACAACCTGGGGACGTATCTGGGGGAATACCTGGGCGAATCTTCTCCTCTGCGTCCGGTGGGACGGCTGGACCGGGACACCTCGGGCCTGGTGGTTTTTGCCAGAAATCAGATGGCGGCGGCCAGACTTACTGCCCAGCGGGAGAGGGGAGAGTTTGCCAAGGAGTACAGGGCTCTTCTTCTGGGAACCCTGACCGAGCGGGAGGGAACCCTGGATCTGCCCGTTGGCCCCCGGCAGGGAGAGAAGAACCGGATGCAGGTTACACCCGGGGGCCAGCGGGCAGTGACCCGTTACCGGGTGCTGGAGTATGGAACGTTTTTGCAGACCCCGGTGACACTGGCCGAGTGTCATCTGGAGACCGGGAGGACTCACCAGATCCGGGTACACATGGCTTATCTGGGGCATCCGGTGCTGGGAGATCCCTTCTACGGGCCGCCAAATCCTCCCTGCCGACTGGCCCTCCATGCCTGTAAAGTCAGTCTTTATCAGCCTTTTACCGGTCAGAGGATTGTAAGAGAGGCAGTTTGTGAATTTCTTATAAATTCCTTCGAAAAATCACCCAAAAGTTCTTCACAGGTGCTATAATGGAATCAGACGAAAATAGTCCGATTTTGCATTTCAAGAAGAAAGAGGTGATTTTATGCTGAAACACTGGAACCCTGCTGAGGTTCCCCCGGAGGACGAGATCAAGAAGAGACTGGACGCCGACCGGGACAGGCTCTATGATCTCCAGATGAAGATCAAGGAGCACAACCTGCCGGTCCTGGTGCTCTTTGAGGGCTGGGGCGCTTCCGGAAAGGGCAGCGCCATCGGCAAGGTGATCAAGAACATCGATCCCCGGTTCTTTACCGTGGCCACCATGTCGGCCCCCACGGAGGATGATCTGCGCAGGCCCTTCCTGTACCGCTATGTGAAGCAGATCCCGGAAGCCGGGAAGTTTACCTTCCTGGACGGTGGCTGGATGGAAGATACGGCCCGGGAATGCCTGGAGGGCGAACTGGAAGGGGACGCCTATGAGAAGCGCATCGACAGCATCCGCCGCTTTGAGCGGCAGCTGACGGACAACGGATATCTCCTGCTGAAGTTTTTCATGCAGATCGGCCAGAAGGAGCAGTCCAGCCGGATGAATAAGCTTCTCTCCCAGGAGGACACCGCCTGGAGAGTCTCCGACTACGACCGCTGGCAGAACGAGCACTACAAGAAGTGCCGGAAGGTCTTTAACCGGTACCTCTCCGACACCAACATCCCTGCCTCTCCCTGGTACATCATCGATGCGGAGAACCGCAAGTGGGCGGAGCTGCAGATCCTGGACCTGATGATCAGCGGCATCGAGACTGCCATGAAAAACAGCAGCCGCAGCGTGCCCCTGATGCAGAACACCTTCCCCCTGGTGAAGACACCCAGACTGAAGGATGTGGATCTCTCCGACAAGACCGTGGAGGATAAGGAGTACAAGGAGGAGCTGAAGAAGCTCCAGAAGAGGCTGGGTGAGCTTCACAACCGGCTGTACCGCAAGCGGGTGCCGGTGATCATCACCTACGAGGGCTGGGATGCTGCCGGCAAGGGCGGCAACATCAAGCGCATCACCGAAGCTCTGGATCCCAGAGGCTATCAGGTGCATCCCATCGCCAGCCCGGAGCCCCACGAGAAGGCCCGCCACTATCTGTGGAGGTTCTGGACCAGGCTTCCCAAGGACGGCCACATCGCCATCTTTGACCGTACCTGGTACGGACGGGTGATGGTGGAGAGACTGGAGGGCTTCTGCAGTGAGAACGACTGGCAGAGGGCCTACAACGAGATCAACGAGTTCGAGAAGGAACTCTCCGACTGGGGCGCGGTGATCATCAAGTTCTGGGTACAGATCGACAAGGACACCCAGCTGGCCCGGTTTACCGACCGCCAGAACAACCCGGAGAAGCAGTGGAAGATCACGGAGGAGGACTGGAGAAACCGGGAGAAGTGGGATCTCTACGAGGAGGCCGTGGATGAGATGCTGCAGAAGACCAGCACCGAGTTTGCCCCCTGGCACATCCTGGAGTCCGTGGACAAGAAGTACGCCAGGATCAAGGCCTT
>CAZJYM010000278.1:0-1677 GCA_964550245.1 uncultured Blautia sp.
GATTTCAATGGCCAGTGAGCCCCAGCCCAGGAAAAGCCTGCAGCGCAGGAGCCGGCCCAATGGGGATATCTATGTGTATGAGCGCACCACAATCTATGATCCCGAGACCAGGCGCACCCGGCAGATTTCCTGCAAACTGATCGGAAAGATACCCAAAGGTGAGACCGAGATGGTCCCCACCAGGCACAGGAGTTCTCCCGGAGAAGATGATGCCTCCGATATAATCCAAACCTTCTCCATACGGGCACATACAGACATGATGGATATTCTTGACTTTATCGGGAAAACCTCCGGCATTGACAAAGCCCTGTATGCTGCAATCGGGAATGAGGAGATCGTTCAGAAGGTAATCTCTCTGGCCAGATACCTGTTTGTCAACATGGGATGGCGTCTCTCCGACATAATCCCATGGCAGTATCAGTATCGGCACAGATGTCTCCCCTGGAAGGAGGAATTTACCTCAGAAACCATCCGGGATCTTCTGGAATGCATCGGGATGAATGAATGGATTCCCCAGAGATTCTTTATGGAGAGAGCCAGGAACCTGTCAGATCCTTCCTGTATCGGCCTTGATATCTCACTTTCTGATCCTTCCGACAGCCGCTGCCTGATTCTTGTCTCTCAGGAAACACACGAGCCGCTGGCCTGGGTGATGGAACCCTGTGATCTCCTGAGTCAAAAAGTGGGAGAACTTATTGGCGGTCCTCACCTGTACAGAAAGGGCATGGATACAGAGTTCCTGATACACCGGATCCATTTCCTCATGAGTGTTGACGGTTCTCTGAAGTGGACCTGGAAGAACGTGCATGAAAACTGGAAAAAGATTCAGGACAAACAGTATGCCTGCAGGTCTGATCCCTGCATCCGGGGTATCACCTGCACGCAGACAAAAATGTACAGCCCGCATACGGAAGTCATCATTGGCAATCCAGCCCCCAACAAAGTAGAAAAGACGCTCTATCTCCATCTCTACTACAATGAAGCCAGGGCCAGGGCGGAGAGAGAATTCCTCCAGGACCAGATCCAGTACATCTCAAAGAAGTTAAAGGAGATGCCCCTTCTCGAGGACCTTTCAAAACAGGAACGGCGCATTGCGAAAAAATATCTTATCCTTGGCCAGAACAGCCAGGGGCTGATCACCTCCGTGGACCTAAACGCAGAATCATTTGAAAAGGCCACAACTCTTTCCAGCATGTTTGCTCTTTTCTCGGATCAGGAGACAGATGCCTCCTCTGCCCTGGAAGCGTACCTGGGCCGGGAGACCACGGAGGAGTACTTCCAGGGCATCCGCGCAGATGAAGAGACTTTTGCCGGCGCAATGTTCCTGCAGTTTGTCTCCTTCTGCTACTACAGCTTCTACACCAGTGAGATCAACGCCATGAAAAAGACCCTGGGGCAGCCAAATGGGAATCCCCGGCATGACACCCCCGAAAACCTGGAGGCAGAGAAGCATCTGCTTTCCTGGCTGAATCAGTATGACACGCCTGAACAGCTGACCTGGTTTGACGCCATGGATGTTGTGGACGGATACAAAAACAAAGCCGAAAGGATGCGGTGGTCAGAGGAATCTCTTCAACAGGACCGCCTTTTCCTGACAAAGCTTGGTATGAAAAATATCCACTGACAAAGAGAAAAGGAAGCCCGTAGGGCTTCCTTTTCTCTTTGTTCGTGTATTTT
>CAZJYM010000278.1:1777-4143 GCA_964550245.1 uncultured Blautia sp.
TCTTTGTTCGTGTATTTTTTTCTCTTTTTTCAGGTATTCTTACCTTTCTCTTTTTTCGGTATTCTTAACCTGCTCTTTGTACTTTGTATTCTTGTCTCCTTTAAGTCTTACTTTCCCGCAAGAAGGCCGTTCAGCATCTTCATCAGTCCGTCCAGCTGCTCCAGGTTCATGACTCTGAAGGATACCAGAGACTTAAGAGGCATGCCGATCATCATGGCCTGGGCGGCCCTGGCATCCGACTCACTCTGAGACGCAGCATCCGCACCCCGGCTGTCCCCGGACTGGGCGCTCTGCACCATCTCTCCGATCACTTTTGCGGTAATCGGGTTGGCCAGCAGCTCTCCAATGGTGGTGGAGGTAGTCACAACCAGAGGAAGCACCTTCTGGGTGGTAAAGCCCACGGTACCGGTAAGGCGGATATCATCGCTGGCCTGACCGATCTGCAGACCATAGCGTCCGCTGGGAGCGAACCAGTCTTTCAGATCCACATCGTAGTAGGAAAGAGAACGGGCATCGATGGTCATGGAAACCGTCCTGGTCTCTCCCGGATTGAGGGCCACCTTGGCAAAGCCCTTCAGTTCCTTTACGGGACGGCCGAAGGTTCCGTTGAGATCGGAGATGTAGAGCTGAACCACTTCCTTGCCGGCCATGGAACCGGTGTTGGTCACATCCACCAGCACCTCCACCTGTTCTCCGTCTTTAAAGGAGCACAGCACGTCATCCTCTGCCTCACCCGGAGAGGTGAGATTTCTGCAGCGCAGGTTGGAGAATGCAAACTCCGTGTAGGAGAGTCCGTGCCCAAAGGCCCAGCGCACCGGGATCTTTCTGGCATCGTAATAGCGGTAGCCCACATAGACACCCTCGGTGTAATGGACTTTCCTGCCGTCTCCGCGATAATTCAGGTAGCTGGGATTGTCTTCAAGCCTTAAGGGGAAGGTCTCCGGCAGATGTCCGCAGGGATTGGCCTCTCCCCAGAGGAGGGCATCCGCGGCGGCCCCTACACCCTGACCGCCCAGGTACATCTCCAGAATGGCCGCCGCGCTGTCCGCCCAGGGGCATTCAATGGGGCTGCCGTTATGAAGCACTACCACCGTATGGGGCTGTACCGCCGTCACGGCCTCGATCATCCGCAGCTGGCAGTCCGGCATGCGCATGTGGTCCCGGTCATACCCTTCCGACTCAAACACATCGGGAAGCCCGGCAAAGATCACGGCCACATCTGCCAATTTTGCAGCCTCAACCGCCGCCTGCAGATCCGCCTCATCCAGCTGGTCTCCATCTCCCGGGAAGCCCTTTACATAGGTCACATCCCGGCCTTTCTCCCTGGCGCTCGCTAAAGCCGAGGAGATCTCACTGGCATTGATGTGGCTGGATCCGCCGCCCTGATAGCGGGGACTCTGGGCATACTCACCGATGTAGACTGCCTTCTGGCCTGCTTTTAAAGGAAGAACACCGTCGTTTTTAAGCAGAACGGCGCACTCCTTTTCCACTTCCACGGCCTTTGCGTGATCAGCCTTTCTGTCATAGACCACATCGGGCTTTCTGTTGTCCAGCCAGGAGAAGAGAACCTTCAGGATTCTCTCCACGGCCTGATCCACCAGAGCCTCATCCAGCGTGCCGTTCTTGACGGCCTCTACGATCTTGGCATCGTTGTCTCCGCCGCTTCCCGGCATCTCCAGATCCAGTCCGGCCTGAATGCCCTTGACACGATCAGCTACTGCACCCCAGTCGGTGACCACGTAGCCCTGGAATCCCCACTCATCCCGCAGGATGTCTGTCAGCAGCTTTTTGTTCTCCGAGGAGAAAGTGCCGTTGATCTTGTTGTAGCTGCACATGATGGTTTTGGGCTGGGATTCCTTTACCGCAATCTCAAAGCCGGTGAGATAGATCTCCCGCAGAGTCCTCTCATCCATCTCCGAGGAGCAGCTCATCCGGTTGTACTCCTGGTTGTTGCCCGCAAAGTGTTTCAGGCTGGTGCCCACTCCCCACTTCTGCACGCCCCGGATGTGGGCGGCAGCCATCTTTCCGGTGAGGTAGGGATCTTCCGAGAAGTACTCGAAGTTCCGGCCGCATAAGGGGCTTCTCTTAATGTTGGCACCAGGGCCTAAAAGAACGCTTAAGTCCTCGGCCTGGCACTCCTGTCCCAGTGTCTCCCCCATCTTTTCAATCAGTTCCGTGTCGAAACTGGCAGCCGTTGCACAGGCGGCGGGGAAACAGGTGGCGGAGATGCTCTCCCCCAGTCCCAGATGATCCCCGGCTCCGGTCTGCTTGCGCAGTCCGTGAGGGCCGTCGGAGAGCATTACTTTGGGAATTCCCAGTCTCTCCACATCCTTGGTGTGCCAGAAGTCCGAACCGGAGCAGAGGGA
>CAZJYM010000279.1:0-4142 GCA_964550245.1 uncultured Blautia sp.
CCACGTAGGCATACTTCACCAGCCGCACATGCCCCAAAATCTCCTTATCTGTCACCGTAAGAGTCCAGTCCCCGTTTCCATCGGGACCCTTCACTTTGGCATCCCCACTGACTTTCAGGGTGTTGTCTGTACCCAGGGTAAAGGTCACGGGAGTGAAGGATACGTACCCTGCCGGTGTCTTCTTTTCCTCGATCACATAGGTTCCGGCGGGAAGTCCCTCCACTTTACGGGTTCCGGTGGTGCTGGTCCATTTATCCCGGCTTTCTCCGGAAACGGTACGGATCTCCAGTTCGGCGCCGGAGAGTCTCCTTCCGGCATCGGTGATCTTTTCCACGTAAAACCGGGTTTTGGTATTTAAGAAGGTAAGGGTATCCGTTCCGTTGCCCTGGATTCTTCCCAGTCTGCTTCCTTCTCCCGAGCTTTCCTGGAAGGCCACGGTGCCGTCCTCCCGAAGAATAAACTCCAGGGAGAGGTTTTCATACCTGTAGCCGGCCGGCGCTGCTGTCTCTGTGAGGCGGTAGAGTGATCCCTGTCGAAGAAGGATCTTCGAACCCGTGTTGGCGATGGTGAGGGTTCCGTCCTCCCCGGTGGTGCCGGAGAAAATCGTATCCCACCCACTGCCGTTTTGTCTTTCCAGCTTAAAGGAAGCACCTTTCAGACGCTCCCTGCTGCCGGAGAGATCGTTTTCATCCCGTTTGGCAACGGTGATGGCCATAGGGGTATCAAAGACCCGGATCTGACATTCCCCGCCCTTATCTTCTATCCCGGCCTTATTGGCATCCGGAGCCGTACCGGTCCAGGTCACGGTACCGTCGGAGTTCATCCGGAACCGGAGAGTCAGGGTGTTTCTCTCATACCCTTCCGGAGCGGAAGTTTCCTTTAACACGTAGGTCTGATCACTGATCAGGACTCCCCTTAACTGGAAGGGAACTCCCTCCCGGGATGTCCAGGTGATTACATCTCCATTCAAGCCGGCCTCAAAGTAAGATGGATAAGCTCCGATGATCTCATTGGCTTTCTCTGAAAAACTGCCCTTCAGGGTAAACGCTGCCCCGGAAAGGGAACGGCTCCCGTCGTATTTTTGAATCTCTACAGCGTTTTTGGTATTCTCCGCCGTAAGGCTTACATCCAGAGACTCCTGATCCCCGTCCCTTCCAATCACAAAGGGGATGCTGCCGGAAAGAAGTTCATACCCCTCAGGAGCTTTAGTCTCCACCAGGCAGTAGTTCCCCCAGGGAAGATCATTGATGACCAGCTTTCCTCCAACGGTTTTCAGATTCTCCTGGTATGTCACATAGACTCCCAGATCATTCATCTGCTGAAGCTCAAAGACAGCTCCGTCAAGGAGGGTTCCATCCTGAGCATCCTTTTTGGTCAGGGTGACTGTGCCCTTGGCAGGGGTATTTACTAAAAAGCCCTTGCTGTTGACTTTGTCCGACCAGTTCCCCGTTTCCAGATTAACTCTGCTGTTGTTTTCATTCAGGTAGAGGGTGGTGCCGTCGTCGGACTCAAAAATCTCAAAGGTAAGGACGCAGCGGGTGGTCATGTCGTAACCGGCCGCGCTGATCTCCTCCAGACGGTAGGATCCCTTTTCCAGGCCTTCAATGAGAAGTACTCCGTCCTCATCGGTTGTAAAAGTCACTCCCGGGCCCGGATAAGGCTGATACTGCCCACCATTGTCCTTTCGGGTAAGGGCAAACACGACTCCCGGTATTCCCTGATCGGTCAATGCATCCACTTTCACCAGGGAGACAGATGCCAGGAAGGGATCATCCTCCGCTTTTACAGTTACTACAGAGGAATCCTGCCCGGAAACGGTAAAGGTCCAGCGGGTACTGGTATCCAAAGCCACATCTGCGGGCACAGCGGTCTCCACAAAGTAATAGTTCCCCGCTTCCAGTCCGGCGGAGAGATACTCTGTTACCGCCTTATCCTTTCGGCTGATGGTATTTTCACTGGAGGATTCCCACACTCCGCTGCTGCCGGTGGTAAGACCTTCTGCGATCAGCTGATCCCAACCCTGGGACGGACGGTCTCCCTTCTGACGATAGAGAGAGAATACTGCTCCGGAAACCTTTTCTTCGGTTCCCCGGATTACCTTGGTCAGGCGCACCTGTCCCCGAAGAGCCTTATCGGTCATGGTGATGGTATGGCCATCCGGGCTCAGGCTGTAGTGGGGCACACGATCCGTTGATCCGTCCTGAACCAGGGTTCCGTCTTCTTTCACCTGGAAGCTGAAGGTTTCCTCACCCCGAAGGCCGTAGCCACTGGGGGCAGTCTTTTCCTGTAACGAGTAGGAATGTCCCTGGATCAGTTCTGTTTCCGAGAGGGAAATCAGACCCTCCCTGTCTGTGGTAAATGTCCAGCTTTTGGAGGCAGTGGTATCTTTGAGTTCAAACACCGCCCCTTCCAGCTTTTTAGTCGAATCCTCCTCATCCACCTTTTCGATAACAGCCTGGATGGGGGTATCCATGAAGTTGATGAGGGCAGTCTCTCCCGTGTTGTCAGCGGTTACAAAGTCCTTTTTGGGTTCAACGGTGATGCTGCCGTCTTTTCCCACTGTAAATGTAGCGGCCTCTTTCTCCAGCACGTAGCCGTCCGGAGCTTTCGTCTCCTGCAGGGTATAGGTCTCTCCGGGCAGAAGGTCAGTAAGGACTGAACCTCCGGAAACTGTTATCTCCTCTGATGCAGTCTTTCCCTTAAAGATTCCCCTGAGGGTAAACTCTCCCCCGGAAAGGGTCTTAAACGTGGAAACATCCTTTTTTACAAGCTGCACACCCAGGGCCCGGTTTTTCACCGTCAGTCCCTGTTTGTCATCTCTTACCGAAACCGGAAGATTCCCGCTTCCTGCCCGAAGAACCACTTCTCCCTCCGGAGTAAGGCTGAAGTCCACTTTGTTTTGTACGGGCAGCTCATACCCGGCCGGGGCAGAGATCTCCCGCAGCGTGTAGGTTTCGCCGGTGATGAGGATTCCCTTCAGTGTAACGGAATCGCCCCCCATGGTGATCTTTAAAGTACCATTATCCAGGGTCATCCCCTGATTGGAGGGAATGTTCGCTTCCACAAACAACCCCTCTATCTCCATCACCGCTCCGGAAAGGGGATTTCCCTCCCAGTCAGTCTTGGCAAGGGTAAACTTTGTTTTATCGTTAGGGAAAGTGACGGCGCAGTTCATGCCGGAGAGCCCATCATCTCCCGTCTCATTAATGGTAAATGTGGGAGAATAGACTTCGCCCGGCACATAACCTTCAGGCGGTTCCGTCTCTCGGAAGCGGTACGACACCTCCGATTGCAGCCCGGTAACCGTTATACATCCATCTTGGCTTTCTCCCGCCGGCTGGGCTTCAGGCTCCCCATCGGCACTCCAGGCAAGGGCATAGGAATTCCCTGTGGACAGTCCAGGAAGCAGAGTCCGGTAAACATCCTTGGTAACCTCCACTTCCAAGTCAAATTTAACGTCGTTTAAGAGGTCTCCGGTATCCCCGTCCTTCTTGGTCAGAGTTACCTGCCCCTTGGATGCACGTCGGTTAATGATCCGCACCCGGTTGGAGCCCTCTTCCTTAACCACATCGTTTTCTCCATTGGGTGTGATCACCGTTATGGTCTGTCCGGAAAGAACCAGCTTGTAACCTTCTTTTAAGGTCTCATACCCTGTCGGAGTTAGGGTCTCTGTAATGTTATAGGTGCCGTCCTCCAGGGAGGTAATGGCCGCAAAGGAGCTTTTCTCGCTGCTGGTGGTTGTTCCCTCAGGAGTGGTGATGGTCACCGTTTCCTTATTTTCTTCCCGGGACCAGACGGCGGAATAGTCTGATACATCCCCGGTACCGGTCAGTGTGATCGCCACCCCGGTGAGGGGATTTCCGGCCTCATCCACCTTGTCCAGGTAGAAGCCCTTTGAGGTGTTGACGATCTCCACTTCCTGCATGGTTCCGTCAGGGCTTCTCCGGGTTCTTCCCACCTGGCAACTGTAAGTCCCCACAGGTGTTTCCTCTACCGTGTAGAAGATATCCGCATTGGGATCGGAGGATGCAGGCAGGTTGGTGTAGGTTTTGGTCCAGATGTTTCCTCCGGACGTCTCCCAGGAAGCGTCTTCATAGTCTGATTCCGGAACCTGTATCTTATCCTTCGGATCCGAAGTGTAA
>CAZJYM010000280.1:0-4132 GCA_964550245.1 uncultured Blautia sp.
GATCTATCCCAACTACTGGGCCACAAAGGACGACTTTGACTGGGCGCTTAAAGCTCTGGACGATGCCTGCGTGTACGTTTCGGAAAACATGAAGTGACAAAGCCTTATAAAAGAGGAGACTGCTTCGGCAGTCTTCTTTTTTTATTTCAAAAAGTTGCTCCGGAAAAACAGGTCGGAAGCGGTTTTCGGAGATTTTTTCTGCCTTATGGGGAACCCTAAATGGAAATTTCTCAGAACAGACATTTAATAGGTAGGAAAAAGTTCGCATCATTCCCACACAGGTTTGATAAATTTTGATTCTTCCAGGGCCTGGAATTAGACAGAATCACTTAACTTAATGTTTCCTCCCGTCTCATAATAGCAATAATTGAGAATAAAAAAGCAAAAATTAACTAGATTTTCCACAAAAATGAATATATCATTAGAACCATCACGAACCCGTAATTGTAAACAGTTACGGGGTAAACTGCGTTTCACAAAAAGGAGGAAACGACACATGAACATGAAGAAATGGATTTCAGTCAGCCTGACGGTTGCCATGGCAGGCAGCATGCTGGCAGTCACATCCGTTCCTGCAAAAGCGGATGACATTACAAAGCTGGTTGTCTGGGGCGTTGGCACAGCCGACACGGAAGACTGCAACGAGGTGGCCGAGGCCATCAGCGCCATCACCCGGGAGAAGATCGGTGTGGAGATCGAGCTGGTTCGTGGACAGGATGCTGAGCAGATCAACCTGGCCCTGACCTCCGGCGAGGAGATCGACCTGTTAAACTACAACAACGTAAACGGACAGCTGGCCACCATGGTTCGGAACAACTATGCAACACCTCTGGACGATCTGGTAGCCGAGTACGGCCAGGGAGCTCTGGAAGTCATCAACCCGGTAGACCTGGAAGCCTGCAAGTTCAGCGGCGTTCTGTATGCTCTTCCCAACATGCATGACACCTCCCGTTCCGCCGGTTTCGGCATGAGAAAGGACATCGTGGACGAGCTGGGAATCGAAGTTCCCGAGTACGGCACCTTTGACGACATGCATGAGATTCTGGTAAAGGTTCATGAAGCCTATCCGGATATGTATCCCCTGGTTCCCACCTGGGCCGGCGGCGGCATGCAGGATCCCCTGCCCGTAGATCCCCTGGGCGATTCCCTGGGCGTTCTGGAGGATGCTCACAGTGACAGCACCGAAGTTGTAAACTATTATGCCACCGATTCCTACAGAGAGTTCTGCGAGATGATGTATCAGTGGAATCAGGAGGGCCTGGTAATGCCCGACGCCACCACCACCACCGAGAACAACCTGCTTTCCGGAAACGGATTTGCCATGTTTGAGAACTGGAAACCCGGCAAGGAACTGGAAATTTACAAGGGCAACGGCAAGGAAGCCGTATTCATGAAGGTTGTGGAACCCTTCAAGTACACGGATATCTCCAACGGCAACTCCTTCATCATCCCCTACTGCTCCAAGAATCCCGAGAAGGCCATGGAGCTGTGGAACCTGATGTACACCGATCCCGAAGTCTCCAACCTGTTCATCAACGGCATCGAGGGTGAGCACTGGGTTTACACCGATGACACCAAGACCTTCATCACCACTCCCGAGGGCGTAGATCCCAATGCCAGCGGCTATTCATCCGTTGACTGGTCATGGCCCAATCAGCAGATTACACCCATCTGGGAAGGCGGAGACGCCGACCTGTGGGATAAGCTCAAAGAGTTCAATGACTCCGGTGATCCCAGCCCCGCACACGGATTCTCCTGGGACAGCAATCCCGTGCTGAATCAGGTTACCAACTGCAACAACGTGGTTGCCGCCTACAATACCGCTCTTCGCTGGGGATCCATGGATCCGGCGGAAAACATTCCCAAGTTCATCTCCGAGCTGGAGGATGCAGGCATCAACGACATCATTGCCGAGAAACAGAGACAGCTGGATGAGTATCTGGCCAGCAAGGAAGGATAATGCACTGAAGTTATAGAAGCGTCAAAAAGGGAGAGGGCGGGTACGGGGGGAACCCCCGTACCCGCCTTTCCCTTTTCTGTGGGGCGGAAAAATCCCGTCCCGGGGGGAGAACTGTTTGTGCAGGAGGAATGAGTATGAAGAAGTTGGGTAAAACGCTGAAGCGTTTCTGGCCTCTCTATTTAATGTTTGTGCCGGGTGTCATCTATCTGTTTATCAACTGCTATATTCCCATGTTTGGTATCCAGATCGCATTCCGGCAGTATAACGCCAGGGATGGTGTTTACGGCAGCCCCTGGTGCGGGTTTTCGAACTTCGAGTTCCTGTTCAAGACCAAGGATGCCTTTGTCATGATCCGGAACACCCTGCTCTACAACCTGGTGTTTATCGTACTGGGAACGGTGCTGGCCGTGGCCGTGGCCATCGTCCTCAACGAGATCCGCAACAAGCTGGCCAAACAGGTGTATCAGACCGTAATTCTGATCCCCTACCTGATTTCCATGGTTATCGTCAGCTACCTGGCATTTGCTTTCCTGAGCAGCAGCAACGGCTACATCAACAATTCCCTTCTGGCTGCCCTGGGCAAGGATCCCATTGACTGGTACAACACCCCCAAGTACTGGCCCTTCATCCTGGTGTTCATCAACATCTGGAAGAACCTGGGCTACAACATGATTCTCTACTACGCTACCATCTGCGGCATTGACCACACCCTGTACGAGGCGGCCGTGGTGGACGGAGCCAACCGCTGGCAGCAGATCAAAAACGTAACCCTTCCCGGGTTAAAGTCCACCATCATCATCTTGACACTGATGTCTCTGGGCGGCATCTTCCGGTCAGACTTCGGTCTGTTCTACCAGGTGCCTCAGAACTCCGGCCCGCTGATCAGCGTGACCCAGACCATCGATACCTACGTATACCGGGGCCTGATGCAGACCAACAACATCGGCATGTCCTCCGCGGCCGGCGTGTATCAGTCGGTGGTAGGATTTGTTCTGGTGGTAACCGCCAACCTGATTGTCCGCAGAATAGACAGCGACAGCTCACTGTTCTAGGAAGGGAGTGGGAAAATAATGGTTGATAATAATAAAGGATTTCAGGTTATTGCAAACCTTCTGATGACTCTGCTGGCTGTTCTGGCGGTGGTACCCTTCATCCTGCTGATCATGTCCTCCTTCACGGACGAGCAGGCCCTGATCACCGACGGATACAGTTTCTGGCCCTCCAAGTTCAGCACGTATGCCTATCAGTATCTGTTTACCAAATCCACGGCCGTGGTGCGGGGCTACATCATCTCCGCGGGAGTCACCATTGTGGGTACCCTGTGCAACCTGCTTCTCACCACCCTGTACGCTTACCCCCTTTCCCGGAAGGAACTGCCCGGAAGGAACATCTTTGCCTTCTACCTGTTCTTTACCATGCTGTTCTCCGGCGGCCTGGTTCCCTCCTATCTGATGTGGACCCAGACCTTCCACATCCGCAACACCTACTTTGCCCTGCTGGTTCCGGGACTGCTGATGAACGCCTTCAACGTGATCATGATGCGGACCTACTTTACCTCCAACATTCCCGATGCGGTGGTGGAAGCCGCCCGGGTGGACGGGGCCAGTGAATTTCGGATCCTCTTTGGAATCGTGGTTCCCATGGCTCTTCCCATCATCGTGACCATCGGCCTTCTGGTGGGACTGGCCTACTGGAATGACTGGATGAACGGTCTGTACTACCTAAATGACGACAGAATGTACAGCATTCAGGTGCTGCTGATGAACATCCAGAGGGATCTGGATTCCCTGCGGCAGTCGGCCCAGGCCGGAGGCAGCGTAAACACCGCAGACCTGCCTTCCACCTCCGTGCGTATGGCTCTGACCGTGATGGGCATTCTCCCCATCATGGTGGTTTATCCCTTCTTGCAGAAGTACTTTGTAAAAGGTATTGCCATCGGTGCCGTAAAGGGCTGATCATGAATAAAAGAAAAGAGGACTGCGAAGCAGTCCTCTTTTCTTTTAAATTCTTATTCTTTTCTTCTTTTTTTTCTTTTTTTTCTTATTCTTTTATTTTATTAAATTTTTTAATTTTTTTCTTCTTTTTATTTTTTCCCCTTTGTCCGTTTCCTGTTACAGCCGGATGGATTCAGTCTCAGGTTCAGTCTCCGGCTCCCGGTGGGAGGGATGAGAC
>CAZJYM010000281.1:0-4115 GCA_964550245.1 uncultured Blautia sp.
GCCAGATGCGGTCAAATCACAACGGGCCCATTCCCATTGCCGCGCAGTCTGACAACAGCCTCCTCATTTTTGGTTTCGCCGATGGTTCAACCGTCCGGCAAAACACTGGCATTGATCATGTGCTTTCATCTCTACGCCGGGGACGTCTCTCCCCTGGTATTTTCGAAATGGCCTCAGGGCAGAGCCCTGCTGCCGGATTTACTGCCCCTACGCAACCGCAAATTTCGCTACAACCTTCCCAAAGTCCTGGCTTTCACCGTGGCATTTCACCGTGAGCACCTTGGATAAATCCATGCTCAAAACTCCCAGCATCGATTTTGCGTCAATCACTACCCGGTTATAGAAGACATCAATGTCAAAATCGCATCTGCTTGCGGCATCTACAAATTCCTGCACATCCTCAGCCCTGTTTAATTTAATGTGACACTCCATCATTGCTTTCCTCCTGCGAATTTATGGTTTACGGCTCCAATTATATTGTAACATCCAACGCAGGAGAGTCAATAGAGTTCAAAAATTGTTTACATTTTTCCACATTTTTCACAAATATTTCCGGGCGCAGATGGGCATTATGTTGTATTTTAGACTGTTTTAGTATAAATTTCAAACGATTAAAGTGGAATTTATGAACACTTTTAAAGCTGCGTGGTCACAAAAATGTCATAGATGGCTTTCACGGCCCGCTCAAACACCCGGTTCTCCACCCCGATGATGATGTTGAGTTCACTGGATCCCTGGTCAATCATCTTCACATTGATGTTGGCATGGGCCAGAGCGGAGAAGATCCTGCCGGCCGTGCCTCTCTGGGACTTCATGGCCCGGCCCACCACGGCGATCAGGGCCAGATCCGACTCCATCTCGATGTAGTCCGGGTTTACCAGACGGTGAAGACCGGCAATCACCTGCTGCTCCTTCTCCTCAAACTCATCCTGGTGTACAAACACAGTCAAAGTGTCGATGCCGGAGGGCATGTGCTCAAAACTGATGCCCTGGTCCTCAAAGACCTGCAGCACCTTTCTCCCAAAGCCGATCTCGCTGTTCATCATGGATTTCTCAATGGTAATGGAACAGAAGCCCTTTTTACCGGCGATGCCGGTGATCACATAGCGGGGCTTCTTGCAGGTGCTCTCCACGATGAGAGTTCCCTTATCCTCGGGCCGGTTGGTGTTGCGGATATTGATGGGGATTCCCTCCCGGCGCACCGGAAAGATGGATTCCTCATGAAGAACGGTGGCTCCCATGTAGGAGAGTTCCCGCAGTTCCCGGTAGGTAACGGTCTCGATCACCGCCGGATTCTCCACGATCCTGGGATCCGTCACCAGAAAGCCGGATACATCGGTCCAGTTTTCATAGAGATCGGCCCGTACGGCTCTGGCCACCAGGGATCCGGTCACATCGGAGCCGCCTCTGGAGAAGGTCTGGATCCTTCCGTCCGGCAGTGAGCCGTAAAAACCGGGTACCACAGCCCTTTCCATCTGGTTTAACCTGGCGGAGAGAAGATCATTGGTGGTATCCGCATCAAAGCTTCCGTCCTCAAAAAAGCGGATCACCTCCGCCGCATCCACAAACTCGTATCCCAGATAGGCGGACATAACCTTTCCATTTAAATACTCCCCCCGGGAAGCGGCGTAAGCCTGTCCGGCCCTGTTCTTAAATTCTCTCTCCATCACCGCGAACTCCTGGTCCAGGATCAGATCCAGTTCCAGGCCGCGTATAATCTCATCATAGCGATTTTGGATCTCACGAAGGCAGCCGGAAAAATCCTCGTCCTTCTCGGCAAGAGCATAGCAGGCATACAGCATGTCCGTCACCTTGGTATCGGCCGGGAACCGCTTCCCCGGCGCAGAAGGCACCACATACCGCCTGCTCTCCTCACTCCTGACAATGTCTCCCGCCTTGCGGAACTGTTCCGCGCTGGCCAGAGAGCTTCCTCCAAACTTCACCACTTTCTTCATGATTCCTTTGTTCCTCTCCTCATCTCATTTTTTTCTTCAAAACGCTGTACTCCCCATTGTATGTAAAAAGGGTTCGTTTTGCAAGAGTTTATTTTGCCCTGCGGGAAAAAGTTGAAAAAAAGCACAGATGCTGCCGCATCTGTGCTTTTTTATCTCTTATTGAAGCTGTTTCTCTCACTCTGCTTTCAGAGAAAAAAGAATCCCCCTGGTGTTTTCCAGGGGAAATACCCACTCTCCCTCTTCCCGGGTTCCCTGGAGTTCCTCAATGGGAGTGCCTTTGGGGGAAAGGACCGTAAGGGCTGCCTTTTTCCCCTTTACCCGCAGCTGCCCCTGTGCAGTCTCGGCAAAGAGTTTGCCCTGGAGGGTGATGCTGGTAAAGGGGATGCCCATCATCTCCGGTCCGGGCCGGGAGATGTTGGCATCGTTTCCGGTCTCTCCCATGACGGAGAGGATAAACTCCCTGGATTCATGCAGGGGAAGGGCCTGAACGCCCATCAGGGAAACGGAGATCCGGGGGTTGGTTACCTTCAGGGTAAGCCAGTCTGTAAGACGGATCTCCTCTTTTGGAGCCCCGGAAAAGTAAGAACAATAAGGCGTGGAGATGAAAAGCCTCTTATGGTCCGGATCAAAACAGATCTCTCCGGTATCAGAGATGAGCTTTCCGTCCACATACCCTGTGCCTTCCGGAAAGATGCCCCATTTTTTCAAAGCAGCGTCCAGCACCCGCACATACTCCGTATAGTTTCCTCCTCCGGAGAGCTGATCCATGTGGTCAATCACCAGACTCTTTTCCCCCAGATGAATTCCCTCACTGATCTCTTCTGTATTCCTTGCCGCCAGCGTAAGTCTTTTAAAATCCGGGGACTCCCGGTAAGGATCCCGGTAATCAGACCAGGCATAGTACACGCCATGCCGGGCTTCGGATAAGTCCCCGTTGTTGAAAAATCCCGCATTGATGGCCACATCCCCGTCTCCGTGATACTTTGACCCCGAATCCACAAAGACATTTCGAAGAGCGGTCACGTAGGGCAGGAAGGTATGGTTTACCGAATGAAAGTCCGGCAATGACTTTACATCCTCCAGGGTGTACACGATGTCTGCCCTGTGGTCGGCCTTTCGAACCAGGCCCTTTAAAAACACGGCAGCCATAAAGCCCCACTGACAGATCACCGCCGGATCATTGTAGGCGTCAAATACGTTTAAGATCTGATCGGCGGGCTGATCATCCCAGTTTTCCGAGGTCTGGTAGTTGTAGAGGATCAGCCCGTCCCAGTCGTTTAAGCAGGCACAGGCCACGGTGTGGACAAAGGAGGTGGAGTGGAAGGGATGAAGTCCGTACTCATTCCACTCGGTGATCATAAAGGCCTTTTTGTCCACCGCCGCCTGGGATCCCAGGGAAAGGATGGTCTGGGCCAGGCTGCCGGCCCCCGCCTGTACGGTCAACGGATTGATTCCCACGTATTCCAGGGGGCCGGCAACCGTAAAGGTGGTGCCTGTAAAGGGCAAAAGGGGATGATTGAAGTAGGTGTTGTTCTCCATCACATCCCCGTCGGAATGACCGTACACGTCTGCCGCCCCGGCAAGCAAGTTACTCGCAGCAATGGGTACACGAACGCCCAGGGAGATCAGGAAGTTCTTAAACCTCCTGTAAAACCGCCGGTTGTTGGCGATGCCAAACTCCATCCAGTCCGCATACCGGGCAGGGGATGGAGTCCAGTCATTTCCGCCGTAGTCTCCCCGGGGATTGTTGGCAGGCTGGTAAAAGGCACCCTGTACCCGCTTTACGGTGCCCTTTACCGGATCCTCATCCTCTCCCAGGGCACAGACTCCCTCATGGGTCCAGGCTGCTTTCAGGTTCTCCCGGGTATCATATTTCATAAGAAGGAAATGGTTAAACTTTCGAACCACTTCCTCCTCGTAGGGAAGAAGATCCGGGTTTGTGGCGGTCTGTTCCGTACCCTTGATGGCCGAATCCTCATTGTTGATCTGGACCACCGCCACCGCCGGATCATCTGCGTAGGCCAGTCCGGTGTAGGGATTCACATGGGTGAGAAGGTTTTGGGCGTATTCCATCTGCAGCCGGATTAACCTCTCATTGATCATGGGATAAAGCTTTACGGTCTCCGGAAAGGATCCGGGGTAGTCCAGACCATCACCGGG
>CAZJYM010000282.1:0-4070 GCA_964550245.1 uncultured Blautia sp.
AGTTTTATCCCTTCCTGCACTTTGGAAAGGGTGGGGTTGGGCATGATCCCGGAAAACTCTACCACATTTTTCCCCGCTGCGGTGAGAATACTGCACAGCTCCTCATACACCCCGTTTTTCCTGGCGGAAGAGCGTCCAAGGGCCAGAAGCACATTTTTGCCGGCCTTTTCCAGCTCTGCGGGGAGGTACTTTTTGGCCGCGCCCTCCCCGAAGTAGACTTTTGTGGGGTACGAATAGACAAATTCATGCATGACTTTTCCCTCCCCGCCTTATTGACGGAAGTATTTCGCGATCTCCTGCATTTTTCTGCTCTGGTTTACATTGAAGGGACAGCGTTCATCGCAGTGGCCGCAGGAGAGACAGGCATCCGCCTGGACGGAGAGCTTGTGATAGTGGCTCTTTGCCAGTTTGTCTCCGGCCAGGGCCAGATCGTAGTACTTGTTTACCAGCCCCACATCGATCCCGGCAGGGCAGGGCTGACAGTGGCTGCAGTAGACACAGTTTCCCATGGCTGAGGCCGGGGTAAATCTGCTGATGATGGAATAGTCTTTTTCACTCTCCGGGGCATTGACTGCCTGAAGGAGAACCTGCAGATCCGCAAGGTTTCGTACCCCCGGCACCACGGTCAGCACACCGGGACGGTCCAGGGCATAACGGATACACTGGGCCTGAGTCATTCCCGTGCCGAAGGGGGAAGTTTTGCCGTCCAGCAGTTTGCCCCCGTGGAAGGGTTTCATCACCGAGATGCCGGTGCCTGCTGTTTCACATCTGCGAAACAGTCCGGCTCTCTCGGCACCGGTTCCCACACCCAGCTCGGATCCCTGTTCCAGGTCACAGGCCGGATTGATGGAAAACATCATCATGTCCATGTCGGGTACCGTATCCAGCACCCGCTTTGCTACGGCTGCGGTGTGAGAGGAGAAGCCCAGGTGTCTTACCCTTCCTGCCTTCTTTTGTTCCAGCAGGAAATCCAGGATGCCGCCGGAACAGATCTCATCAAAGTCCCTGTCCTCGTCCAGGCAGTGGAGGAATCCGAAGTCCGCATACTCCGTTCCCAGAGTATCCAGCTCCCAGGCAAAGGTGGATTTGATCTCCTGCAGATCCCGGCTCCAGCCGTATTCTCCCTTTTTGTTGTAGACCGCACCGAAATGCAGTTGAAACATGACTTTGTCACGGCAGCCGGAGATGGCCCGTCCGAAGGGGGCATAGACGTTTTTGGCTCCGGCGCAGAGGTCAAAGTAGTTGATGCCGTTTTCCACGGCGGTGCGGATGATGGTTTCGATCTCTTCATCGGAGTTGTTCTGGATTCCTCCGGTGCCCATTCCCAGCACGCTGATCTTTTCCCCGCCGCGGGGAAGATTTCTGTATTCCATTTCTTTACCTCTACTGGGTCACATCCGTGGAAGCCGCCAGCTCCGTCTGGGTTTCATAGTCTGCAATCCTTTCCTTCAGCCGGTTGATGGTGGCGGTGAGAGCCTGGGATCCCAAAACCATCCGCAGGGGAGCCTTGGGAAGATCCACGCTTTCAATGATGCGGGAGGCCATTTTGGCCGGATCCCCGGGTGCCAGCCCTTTGGAGGCATCCAGCATGTTGAGAAATCCGTGGCAGGATTCATACTCCGGCATCAAATTTGCCACCTGGGCGCTGCCGTACCGGAACTGGGTTCTGGCTCCGCCGGGTTCCACAATGGTTACCCCGATGTTAAACTGATCCACTTCCTGAGCCACGGACTCACAGAAGCCCTCGATTCCAAACTTGGTTGCATGGTACAGGGAATTGGCGGCAAAGGCCACCTGTCCCCCGTAGCTGGAGATCTGAATGATCCTTCCGCCTCCCTGTTTTCTCATAAAGGGGAGGGAAGATTTGATCAGCTGGATGGAGCCGGTCAGGTTGGTGGCGATGATGTGGTTGATCTGCTCATCGGTGAGCTCCTCCGCACATCCGAAAAGGCCGTAGCCCGCATTGGAAACCACCACGTCCACCCGGCCGTGGTTATTGAAGGCATTGGCCACGGTTTTCTGCAGGGCGGGCACATCCGTCACATCCAGGATCTGACAGTCAAAGGTGAGGGGGTACTGATCGATCAGGTCCTGTACCTTTGCTCTGTTTCTGACGGTACCGACAACCGTATCTCCTTTTTGAAGCAGCTGTTCGGTCATTTCGTGTCCGAATCCGCTGGACACTCCGGTGATAAGCCATGTTCTGGTCATGAAAAAATTCCTCCTTTACTGTTGTCCTGCTGCTTCACTGACGCAGCGCAGGGCGTTTAAACTTCTGGGATAGCCGATATAGGGCAGGCACTGGGAGATGACTTTGATAAGAAAGTCCCTGTCATTGCCGATGCGCATGTTTGCTTTGGCGTGGGAGGTAAGCTGGGGTTCGCATCCCCCCTGGGCCGAGAGAAAACAGAAGGTGATCATTTCCCTCTGCCTGTTGTCCAGACCCTTTCGGGTGTAGTAATCCCCAAAGCAGTTGTCGGCAAGCCAGTAATTGATGTGCCGGCTCTCCTTTGGACCGGACTTCCAGAAGTCCCGCATGCCTTCTCCAAAGATCTCCACCTGCGCTTCGGTTCCCGCCTCTCTTCGGTTCTCCGTGGTGGTGGCTGCCTGCCCGGGAAGGGGAAGAGAAATCCCCCTCTCCTCCAGCACCTCATTGACGGCTTTGAGGAAGGGAAACACCCGCCCGATGCCCAGGTAAGCCACTCCCTGGTAGACGATCTCCTTGACCTCCACGGGAGTCAGACCGAAATTTAAAGCCGCCGGAACCATGGCCCGGAATTCATCGATGCCCTGGCATCCCATGAGGGAGGCCAGGATGGCCATGAACCGGGTTTTGTCGTCCAGATCGTCGTGGTTTACCACCTCGTCGAAGGCAAAGTTGTCAAAGCGCTCGATAAACTCCGGATCGGTGCGCAGGAAGTCGGACCGGTATCCGGGGAACATCCTGTCGTGGTATGCTTTTGCCGCATCTGAAATCGCCATGTGAATCATCCTCTCTTCCTTTCTTTTCTTGCAGCATATTGTAGGGAAAAATGCGGATCAGAACAATCGGATTCTCACAGTTAATCCATAAGAGAATGCTTATGTGAACACATATCCCTGCCGGGCAGACTTTTTTCTCATAAAGGTGTAGAAATCCCCACAGGGTTGTGATAGACTCTTATCAGGGGAAAATGAGGGCAGAACCGGAAAGACCCGCCTCCGGCGCAGACTGCCGAATTTTCTCCAACCGCAGAAAGAAGGTGATATGCAATGTACATTTTCAGGGACACTTTTTCCGCAAAGGTTCTGAACGGAAATCTGGAATGGGTAAGCGCAGAGGAAGTCAAAACAGGCGCCTTTGCCGTCAGTTCCTGCTTCCAGCTTGCACAGACGGTCAGCCACTGGTTTATCGGAGACGGGGTGAATGCAACCCCCTGCACGGAGAAAACCGCTGCAGCCAAATATCTGGTGACCCCCGGTTTCTTCTGCATCCTGGAAGAGGGAAGGGACGTGTATCCGGCATGCCTTTTCCGGGAACCCGGCAGGGATGAAAGGCCGGTGTTCCGGCATCTGATCTCCAACGGCCTTAACGGAGTGGAGGATCAGTTCGGGAAATCCGATGAATTTTCAAAGGATCCCGCCTTTCGGATGACGGCCCTTACCCTTTTTCCCAACATGGGCAAAAATCCCGAATCCCCCAGGAAGGCCCGTGCCGGCAGTCCCTCCGCTTCCCCCATCCGCAACAACCGTCCCCAGACCGCCTTTATCGATGAGCTGGGTGTCCATCTGGAGGCCTTAAGGGAGACGGCCGAACATGTGGACGACCTGGTTTCCCAGTATTCCCGCCAGTACATGGAACTGTGCCAGCTCCAGGAGGACCTGCTCCATGTGCTGGAGTTTGCGGATCTCAATGCCCCTGCTCTTACCCGGACGGCAGCCAGGTTAAAGCAGACCGGACTGGACCGCCGGGAGGCCAAGGACATGCTGGAGATCCTCACCTCCTTAAAGGGGATGCTGGGTCTCCCTGCCCTGGAGTTCTTCCCAAAGGCCTGTGAGACGGTGGCGAAGTTTGGAAAGAGAGCCTACAC
>CAZJYM010000283.1:0-3990 GCA_964550245.1 uncultured Blautia sp.
GTTACCTCCAGCAGTTCATCCCCGTCCAGAAACTCGATGGCCTGCTCCAGGCTTAAGATCCTGGGAGGGGTAAGCTTTAAGGCATCGTCCGCATTGGAGGAGCGGGTGTTGGTCAGGTGCTTGGTCTTGCACACGTTTACCTCGATGTCGTCGGTCTTGTTGTTTTCTCCCACCACCATGCCGGCATAGACCTTTTCCCCGGGGCCGACAAAGAGGGTGCCTCTCTCCTGAGCGGAGAAAAGGCCGTAGGTCACGGTTTCTCCCGCTTCAAAGGCGATGAGGGATCCCTGCTTCCGGTAGGGGAAGTCTCCCTTGTAGGGGGAATAGCCGTCAAAGATGGTGTTTAAGATACCGGTGCCCCGGGTGGAGGTGAGGAATTCTCCCCGGAAACCGATCAGGCCCCGGGAGGGGATGTGGAATTCCAGGCGGACGGATCCGTCACTGGCATTGCTCATTCCCTGAAGCTCTCCCTTTCGTTCGCTAAGGAGCTGGATCACCGTACCGGCAAACTCCTCCGGCACATCCACGTAGGCCAGCTCCATGGGCTCAAGCTTTCTTCCCCGCTCATCGAAGTGATACAGCACTTCCGGCTTGCTCACCGCAAACTCATAGCCCTCCCGGCGCATGTTTTCAATGAGAACGGACAGATGCAGCTCTCCCCTTCCGGAGACCTTGAAGCACTCGGTGGTGTCCGTGTCTTCCACCCGCAGGCTCACATCGGTGTTTAATTCCCGGTAGAGGCGGCTGCGCAGATGGCGGGAGGTGACATACTTTCCCTCCAGTCCCGCCATGGGACTGTCATTGACCATGAAGTTCATGGCGATGGTGGGTTCGGAGATCTTCTGGAAGGGAATGGCCTCCGGGTGTTCTCCTCCGCAGAGGGTGTCTCCGATGTGAATCTGGGAGATGCCGGAGATGGCCACGATGGAACCCACGGCGGCTTCCTTTACCTCTACTTTATTTAAACCGTCAAATTCGTAAAGCTTGCTGATTTTTACCTTTTCCTGCTTGTCGGGATCGTGGTGGTTTAAAAGAGTCATGTCCTGATTGATGCGGATGACGCCGTTTTCCACCTTGCCCACGCCGATGCGGCCCACATAGTCGTTGTAGTCGATGGTGCTGATCAGCACCTGGGTATCCGCATCCAGATCCCCTTCCGGTGCGGGGATGTACTTGAGGATGGTCTCGAACAGAGGTGTCATGTCCTGGGGCGTGTCCTTCAGATCCAGAACTGCACAGCCGGTTTTGGCCGAGGCGTACAGGAAGGGACAGTCCAGCTGGTCATCGGAGGCTCCCAGATCCATCAGCAGCTCCAGCACCTGATCGATCACCTCATCGGGTCTGGCCTCGGGACGGTCGATCTTGTTGATGCAGACAATCACGTGCAGATCCATCTCCAGGGCTTTCTTCAGAACAAACCGGGTCTGGGGCATGGCCCCCTCGAAGGCGTCCACTAAAAGGATCACCCCGTCCACCATCTTCAGCACCCGTTCCACTTCCCCGCCGAAGTCTGCATGTCCGGGGGTGTCCACGATGTTGATCTTCACCCCTTTGTAGTGGACGGCGGTGTTCTTGGACAGGATGGTGATGCCCCGCTCCCGCTCAATGTCGTTGGAGTCCATGACGCGTTCCTGAACCTCCTGGTTCTCCCGGAATACTCCGCTCTGGCGCAGAAGCTGATCCACCAGGGTGGTCTTGCCGTGGTCTACATGGGCGATGATGGCTACATTGCGGACGTCCTCTCGCTTGGTCTTCATAGTATACTTGTCATCCTTTCTCTGGTCTTTTCCGATGTTCCAGTTTACCACATCTGGGTGAGATTACAAGACGCTTAAAAAAGTTTTTGTGGGGCGTCTCAGAAAGGACCCGGGTGTAACGGGGGTTAAGCTTTTTCTTGCAATTTTCAGAGAACTGAGGTAATATAAGCATACTATCATTAAGAGCACCTTAGTGGCGGCAGAAGTGGAACCTGTTACACAGACGATAAGAGGAACCCAGAATGAATAAGGAAATGACGGAAGCTTTCTGCGGCAGCGGGCGGGGAAAAACGGCTCTGGCCATCGGTCAGTGTCTCAACGCCTCTGCTCAGGGAAAGAGCGTGATTATCATCCAGTTTCTCAAGGGGAAGGAACAGAAAAGCCTGGACTACCTGGGGAAGCTGGATCAGCTGAACATTAAGATCTTTCGGTTTGAAAAAAGAAATGTGTGCTATCAGCAGCTGACGGATGATCAAAAGGACGATGAGAAGCGCAACATACTCAACGGCCTGAACTTTGCCCGCAAGGTGGTAGCCACCCAGGAATGCGACTGGCTGCTGCTGGATGAGATCCTGGGACTGCCGGAGTGTGGAATCGCCACCTGGCAGGCCATTGCGGACATCATAAAGCTTAAGGATGATGAGATGCACATAATTCTGACGGGCAGGGTACTGCCTGATGAACTGCGGGAATATGTGGACAGCGTCACCACCGTGACGACGGAGGAACCGGACTGGCAGGGAGCCTGAATCCCTGCACCATATGAGAGGAGGAAAGTCAATGGCGGTTTTTAAAGGAGCAGGCGTAGCGATTGTTACCCCCATGCATGATGATGGATCAGTGAATTATGAGAAACTGGGCGAAATTATCGATTTTCAGATCAATAACGGCACGGATGCCATTATTATCTGCGGAACCACGGGTGAGTCATCCACTTTGTCTCACGAAGAGCATCTGCAGGCCATTCAGTATGCCATCGAAAAGACGGCCAAACGGGTTCCGGTAATCGCCGGTACCGGCTCCAACTGTACGGAGACGGCCATTATGCTCAGCACCAATGCGGTATCCTACGGAGCAGATGCCGTGCTGGTTGTGACTCCCTACTACAACAAGGCTACCCAGAAGGGACTGATTGCCCACTACACGGCCATCGCGGAATCGGTTCCCAATACCCCGCTTATTATCTACAACGTGCCCAGCCGTACCGGATGCAACATTCTTCCCGCCACCGTTGCCACTCTGGTCAAGAATGTGAAGAACATCGTGGGATTAAAGGCGGCCAGCGGAGATCTGTCTCAGATCGCCAAGACAGTCTATCTCTCCGGCGGACAGCTGGAGCTGTATTCAGGAAATGATGATCAGACTCTGCCCATCCTCTCCCTGGGAGGTCTGGGTGTGATCTCCGTGCTCTCCAACATTGCCCCCAGACAGACTCACGACATGGTGATGAAGTTCCTGGAAGGGGATGTGGAAGGAGCTGCGAAGATCCAGATCGCTTCCATTCCTCTGGTGAGCGCCCTCTTCTGTGAGGTGAATCCCATCCCGGTCAAGACGGCCATGAACCTGATGGGCATGGATGTAGGTCCTTTGCGTATGCCTCTCTCCCCCATGGAGCCGGCCAACATTGAGACCTTAAAGAAGGCCATGGTGGACTTTGGCCTTACCCTGGCCTGACAAGGAAGGAGATACGGATGGTAAAGATTTTGATGCACGGCTGCAACGGCCAGATGGGACAGGTGGTTTCAGACCTGGTCTCCCAGGATCCAAAGACCGAGATGGTGGGCGGATTTGATGTGGAGGATAAAGGGCTTTGTTCTTACCCTGTTTTTACCAGGCTTGATGACTGTACCCTGGATGCGGATGTGATCATTGACTTTTCTACGGCTAAGGCAGTGGATGCCCTTTTAGACTACAGCGCCAGGAGAGGGATCCCGGTGATTGTCTGTACCACCGGCCTTACGGAGGAACAGCTGGCTCACCTGAAAGAGACCTCGGAAAAGGTGGCGGTTCTCCGCTCCGCAAACATGTCCCTGGGAATCAACACCCTTTTAAAGCTGATCCAGGATGCGGCCAGAGTACTGGCCAATGCCGGCTTTGACATGGAGATCGTGGAGCGTCATCACCGCCGGAAGCTGGATGCACCCAGCGGAACGGCTTTAGCACTGGCAGACAGCCTCAATGAAGCCATGGGCAATGAGTACACCTACGTCTTTGACCGCAGCACCCGCAATGA
>CAZJYM010000284.1:0-3989 GCA_964550245.1 uncultured Blautia sp.
TCCCCCTGCTGCTTTGCGAGAACCACAATCACCTTATCTTCCTGCCTGGAGACTTTCGGACAGATCACATCCCCCAGTCTGGTCTGGCCCTTGTACTCCGCCCGCAGGGAATGGACGGTTATCTCCTCCGGCAGGTAATCTTCCGCCATACGCACATACTGGGAGTTGTTCACATGCAGGTTGGTATCCAGATGATGCCTGCGCACGGGGAAGGGTTCCATCTCCACCAGATCTTCCGGGATGGGGATCTTGCGGGGCGCATAGTCCATCTCCAGCTTCTCCTCCAACTCATAGCCCCGCAGATCCTCCGGGGTAAAACGGGCGGGAAGACCGGTCTCCCGGTTCAGGTAGGACCAGTAGGAGTTGGCCCATATAAGGTTCTCCCCCTCTTTCGTCTTCATGATAAAGTTTCGAAGCCCCATAAAACCCTTAAAGGCATAGGGCCAGGTGGAGACCACAATCTCCTCTCCCAGGGCGGGAGAGCGGCTGATGACCACCTGCCAGGCGGACATCACCCACAGTCTGTTTCTGGAACTTACCGCATCCAACCCCTGGGAGAAGGACTGGGTCTGAAAGAGGCAGCAGTCCTGAAAGTAGTTTAAGATGCTTCCCAGGTTCAGGCAGCCGTTCTCCCCGATCTCACTGTAACGGACTCTTCCCTCAAATGAATAGCTCAATGCTTTTATCATCCCTTTCCGGATCTTCGGCCTTCCGGCCACTGTCCTACATGAATTATAACAGATTTTCGGACTAAAATCCTTGTAAAATATTTTCACGTCCTTTTAGTGTTAAAAAGTTTTTCAAATTTTTATTGACATCCGCATCCCCAGTATGTAGAATGGAGATACCGAACGACAAATTTTTAACAGGCGGGCGGAAAACCAAGTAAAAAAGGAGGATTATTATGAAAGGCGGTAAACTTCTGGCTCTGGCAATGGCAGGATGTCTGGCATTCCCCATGGGGGTCATGGCAGACGGGGAAGAGGTGGACATCACCCTCTGGACCTACCCGGTGGGAAACTGGGTGGACTCAGCCACGGTCGACGGGCTCATTTCAGCTTTCAGTGAAGCACACCCGGAGATTCACGTGACCGTGGAGTATCTGGACTACACCAACGGGGATGATCAGGTAAACACAGCCATCGAGGGCGGACAGGCTCCGGATGTGATTTTCGAGGGACCGGAGAGACTGGTCTCCAACTGGGGCGCCAGAGGACTGATGGCAGACCTGGGAGACCTGTGGACGGACGAGGCGAAGGAAGCCATCTACGATTCCGTAGAATCCGCCTGTCAGAGCAGCGACGGCACCTTCTATGAGTATCCCCTGTGCATGACGGCCCATACCATGGCCGTCAACAGAGACATCTTTGAGGCGGCGGACGCCCTCCAGTACCTGGATGAGGAAACCCGCACCTGGACAACCGAAAACTTTGTGAAAGCCGTCCAGGCCG
Source organism: uncultured Blautia sp. (assembly GCA_964550245.1). Classification (GTDB taxonomy): domain Bacteria; phylum Bacillota; class Clostridia; order Lachnospirales; family Lachnospiraceae; genus Blautia_A. The sequence goes on from CAZJYM010000284.1 coordinate 1,452, forward strand.
TGTATGACAGCGGTCAGGAAAACGTGGGCGCCGTGTACTGCAGCGGCCAGGGAGGAGACCAGGGAACAAGAGCCCTTGTCAACAACCTGTACGGAGGCACCTTCACCAACCCGGAACACACCGAGTACACCTTAAACAGCGAAGAGAACATCCAGGCCCTGGAACTTCTCGCCGGTATGGAAGGAATCAACTTTGACGCCTCCATCGCCGGAGGCGATGAGGTAAACCTGTTCTGCAACGGCACCCTGGCCATGGCCTTCTGCTGGAATGTGGGCCAGGAAGCCAACAATGCGGAAAATATCAACTTTGACGTTCTGCCCATGGCCTTCCCCACCGAGACCGGGGAACCAAAGCTCTGCGGCGGCATCTGGGGCTTCGGCATCTTCGACAACGGGGATGAGGCCAGAATCCAGGCAGCCAAAACCTTTATCGACTTTATGGCCAACGATCCGGTTCAGGCACCGGAGAGCGTAAAGGCCTCCACCTACTGGCCCGTAAAGGATCTGGGCTCCAACATCTATGAGGGCAACGACCTGATGACCGAGTATGCCACTTTCGTTCCCTTCATGGGGGATTACTATCAGGTGGTTCCCGGCTGGGCAGAGGCCCGCACCGCCTGGTGGAACATGCTGCAGCAGATCGGCTCCGGCACGGAAGTGACCGCTGCCGTGGAGGAGTTCTCCGCAGCTGCCAACGCAGCCGCCGGAGTCTCATGATTCCAAAACCGGACATGACCACCTGAAAATGCACAGCCCTTCCTGCACGTGTGCAGGAAGGGCTTTTGTGCAACAAGAAGGAGATTTTCTGTATGGGAGAAAAAAATCATATGAGCAGGGCCCTGGCCCGAAGGGAAACCATTGCGGGATATTCCTTCATGATTCCCAGCCTGATCTTTTTTCTGGGGTTTGTGATCTATCCCATGGTCCTGTGCGTCTTCACCAGCTTCTTTGACTCCACCATGAACCGGGCAGACATCTTTATCGGGCTGGGAAACTATAAAGAACTGTTTCACGATGCCAACTTTTTAGTATCTCTTAAAAACACCCTGGTCATCGTGGTGGTATCCGTTCCCTTTGTGTGCATCTTTTCCCTGTGGGTCAGCTCCGTCATCTACAACATGCCCGAACCCTTCTGCTCCATCCTGCGCTGCGTCTTCTACCTGCCGGTAGTAACCGGATCCGTGGCCGTCACCGTGGTGTGGAAGTGGATGTTCAACAACTACTACGGCATCTTCAACTACGCGGGAAAGGCCCTGGGAATCATCGACAAAAACATTAACTGGCTGGGAGATGAGCGGTTTGCCCTGGGCTGCATCATCCTGATCCTGCTCACCACCTCCGTAGGACAGCCCATTGTGCTCTACGTATCCGCCCTCAACAACGTGGATCAGTCCCTTATAGAGGCTGCGGAAGTGGACGGAGCCACAAAGTTCCAGTCCTTCTGGAAGATCAAGTGGGCCCAGATCATGCCCACCACGCTGTACATCCTGGTAATCACCACCATCAACAGCTTCCAGTGCTTTGCCCTGATCCAGCTGCTCACCAGCGGCGGTCCCAACCACAGCACGGATACCATCATGTATTACATCTATTACAATGCCTTCAAGCTGTACCGCTACGGCTACGGAAACGCCATGGGGGTGGTGCTGGCGGTGATTATCGCCCTCCTCTCCGCCGTTCAGTTCAAGATGGCCCGTTCGGACTGAGAAAGGAGGAAGATCATGAAAAAACTGCACCGGTCCGATTACTACCGGATCTTCTCCACCGCCGTAGTGGTGATTCTGGCTGTGGCCTTTGCCTTTCCCCTTTACTGGATCATCACCGGATCCTTTAAGACCAGTACGGCCATCAATGCCACCACACCCCAGTGGTGGCCGGAAGAATGGGTGATGAGCAACTATCAGAAGCTCTTCAGCCGTCAGATGGCTCCCCTGTGGGAGTTTCACATCCCCTTTACGGCTTTTTCCATCATCGGTCCCTCCTTCCCGGCTGCTCTTCGCTGGCTGGTAAACACGGTATTCATGGCGGTAGTCTCCATGGTTCTCACCTGTGCCACCTCCGCCATGGCCGGCTATGCCCTGGCCAAGAAGCGCTTTGCCGGCAGAGCCGTTCTCTTCTCCCTGATTGTGTGCGCCATGGCTCTGCCCAAGCAGGTGATCCTGATTCCCCTGCTTCGGGAGATGTCCTCCCTGAACCTGTACAACACCCTCTGGGGTGTGATCCTGCCCATTGTGGGCTGGCCCTTCGGTGTGTTCCTCATCAAGCAGTTCGCGGAAGGAATCCCGGGGGAGATGATGGAAGCCGCCAGAATTGACGGAGCCAGTGAGTGGAAGACCTTCCTCTCCGTGGCTCTGCCCATGATCAAGCCCGGCATCGGAGCCCTGGCCATCTTTACCTTCATCAACTCCTGGAATGACTACTTCATGCAGCTGATCATGCTCACCAGCACCAGCAACCTGACCATCTCCCTGGGCATTGCCAAGCTGCAGGCGGAAAACTCCACGGACTTCGGCCTGATCATGGCAGGAGCCTCCCTGGC
>CAZJYM010000285.1:0-3984 GCA_964550245.1 uncultured Blautia sp.
TTGGTCACGGTCTTGGCCCGGGTGTAGAAGCGGACTCCGTCCTTTCCCAGCACATGCTGATCCCCGAAGAAGGAATCCTTGTTTCCCGAGAAGGGGAAGTAGGCGGTGGGAACGGGAATGCCCACGTTGATGCCAACCATGCCGCCGTCGGTGCGCAGTTCAAACTCCCGGGCATAGTAGCCGTTCTGGGTAAAGATGGAGGAACCGTTGGCGAAGGGATTGGCATTCATGAGTGCCAGTCCTTCCTCAAAGTCCTTTACTCTCTTGACGCACAGCACCGGCCCGAAGATCTCGCAGTCTCCCACGGTCATGCCGGGTTTTACGTGATCAAAGATGGTGGGGCCCACAAAGAAGCCGTTTTCATACCCGGGAACCACGATGTCCCGTCCGTCCAACACCAGCTCGGCTCCCTCTTCCACGCCTTTGGTGATCCAGTCGCAGACCTTCTGCTTATGGGCTGCGGAGACCACCGGTCCCAGCTTCGTCTCCGGATCATAGGCGCAGCCCACCTTCACGGCCTGGGCTTTTTTCTTGAGCAGAGCTACAAACTCATCGGCGATGCTCTCCTGCACCACCACTACGGGAAGAGCCATGCAGCGCATGCCGGCACAGCCGTAGCTGGAGTTGATCACCGCATTGGTGGTGTTTTCCAGATCCGCATCCTCCAGCACCAGGGCATGGTTCTTGGCCTGGCACTGAGCCTGGACTCTCTTTCCGTGGGCGCTGGCCACGGAATAGATGTGTTTGCCCACCGGGGTGGTGCCCACAAAAGTCACGGCCTTCACTCTGGGATCCGTGAGAAGGATGTCCGCCTCCGTCCGGCTGCAGGTCACGATGTTGACAATCCCTTTGGGGAAGCCGCACTCCAGGAAGAGCTCCATGATGCGCATGGCCGTAAGAGGGGTGGCACTGGAAGCCTTTAACACCACGGTGTTGCCGGTGGCAATGGCCAGAGGCACCATCCAGCCCCAGGGAATCATGGCCGGGAAGTTAAAGGGCACAATCCCCGCCACCACACCCAGAGGCATCCGGTAGGTGGCGGTGTCAAAGCCGGTGGTCACCTGCAATGAGGCATCCCCCTGCACCAGGGTAGGTAAAGAGCAGGCATGCTCCGTGGGCTCGATGGCCTTCTGCACGTCCCCCCGGGCCTCGGAGAGGTTTTTCCCCAGCTCTTTGGCACAGAGATAGGTCAGTTCCTCCTGGTGCTCCACCAGCACGTTTCTCCACTTAAACATCATCTGGGTGCGTTTGCTGAGCGAAGTGGCGGCCCAGCCCGGAAAAGCGGCCTGGGCGGAAGCGATGGCCTCCTCCACCTCCTCCGGGGTACAGCAGGGCACTTCGGCGATCACCTCACCGGTGCTGGAATCCGTCACCGGCATGTACTTTTCGGTTTTGGAAACCCGCCATTCTCCGTTTACGCAGTATCCTTTTCTCTCAATGGACATACTTTTTATCTCCTTTACTCATCCAGCCTTACAGGCCTGTGCTCCTCCAGGGACTTTTTCGCCGCCAGGCCGATGCGCACCGCCTGCATGCCCGCATGGATTCCCACCGGAACCGGGGTTCCCTCTTCACAGGCTTTTACGAACTGGCGCATCTCCTCGGAGAAGGACTCCATGTATCTCTCCAGGAAGAAGAACAGAGGCTTCTCCCCGGTGACTCCCTCCGCGTTGGAGAGGACCGCACTGGAGAGGGTGTCGTTGGAGGTGGCCACCATGCCTTTGGATCCGAAGAGTTCCGCTCTCTGATCATACCCGTACACGGCCCGGCGGGAGTTGTCGATCACCGCCAGAGCCCCGTTTTTCATCTTTAAGGTGATGATGGCGGTGTCCACGTCCCCCTGTTCTCCGATGGCGGGATCCACCAGAACCGCCGCCTGCACATAGACTTCCTCCACGTCGCTGTCGGTGAGGAAGCAGGCCATGTCGAAGTCATGGATGGTCATGTCCAGGAAGATGCCCCCCGAAACTTTAATGTAGGCGGGATTGGGGGGTTCCGGATCCCGGGAGGTAATCTTCAGGATGTGGGCCTCCCCGATCTTTCCCTCATCGTAAGCCCTGCGGATGGCGGCAAAGTTGTGGTCAAAGCGGCGGTTAAAGCCCACCTGGAACTTAATGTCCGGATGCTGCTCCAGCACATCCGCCACCTGCTGGATCTTCTCCAGGGAGTGATCCACCGGCTTTTCACAGAACACATGCTTGCCGGAGCGGATGGCTTCGATGGAAATCGCGGCATGGGTATCGGTGGAGGAGCAGACTAAAACCGCATCAATCTCCGGGTCTTCCAGGATCTGATGATAGTCGCTGCAGATCTTCTCCACCCCCAGGCTTTCGATGAGGTCCCTGGTCTCTTCATTGATAAAGGGGTCTGCTACCGCCTTTACGGTGGCATTTTTTACGTGGTAGGTGATGGACTGCAGGTGTACCTTGCCGATACGGCCTGCGCCGATGATACCGATGTTTAACATATCTCTATCCTTTCCTGTTTAGATCCCTGCTGTCTCCCGGATGTACTTTCTGGCCTTGATGGCGTACTCCAGGGGATTGGCCTTCGCCGGATCCTGCTCCGCCTCCACCAGCACCCAGCCGGTGTAGTCATTCTCCGCCAAAATATCAAAGATGGGCTTAAAGTCAATGGCTCCGTCCCCGGGCACCGTAAAGGCTCCCAGGCGCACTCCCTGCAGGAAGCTTAAGTTCTCATCCTTTACCTTCTTCACGATCTCCGGGCGGATGTCCTTTAAGTGCACGTGTTTCACCCGCTGGATGTACTTTTTCAATACACCCAGGTAATCCTCCCCGCAGTAGGCCAGATGTCCGCTGTCAAAGAGGAGGTTGACCAGCTCCGGATCCGTATTTTCCATCATCCGGTCAATCTCGGATGCAGTCTGCACCACCGTTCCCATGTGGTGGTGGAAGGTGAGGGTGATGCCCATGTCCCGGGAAATCTCTCCCAGCCGGTTAAGCCCGGTACAAAGAAGCTCCCACTCGTGATCATTCATCACATACTTATCCCGAAAGATGGCCTTATCCGTTCCCTGAATGGAGTGTCCCTGTTCGGATACCCCCACTACTCTGGCTCCCATCTCCTTTAAAAAGGTGATGTGTTCAATGAAGCCTTTTTCGGTTTCCTCATAGGGCCGGGTGGTTAAAAAGAGGGAAAACCAGGCGTTGCAGATCCGAAGTCCCCGGAGATCCAGGGCTTTTTTCAATACAGCCGGATCCTTCGGGTATTTATTTCCCACCTCGCAGCCTGTAAAGCCGGCCAGCGCCATCTCCGACACGCACTGCTCAAAGGTGTTCTCCGAACCCAGATCCGGCATGTCGTCATTGGTCCAGGCGATGGGCGCAATGCCCAGGCGAACCTTTTTTGCATCCAGCATCAGTACTTCCTCGCTTTCTTCAGGTTCTCATCCATCTTTTCCCGGGCTTCCCGCACGGACTCCTTCTCTGAGGTCTGTGCCAGTCCCACATGCCACCAGGCATCGTAGCCGTCGGTCATGGTCTTGGGCAGCACCTTGATGTCCAGCAGGGTAGAGACGGTCTGTTTCTTACTGTCCAGAAGAGCCGCCTCCAGCTCCTCCATGGTGGTCACCCGGTAGGTCTTCGCCCCGTAGCCTTCCGCACATTTGGCAAAGTCGATGGGAACCAGGGGCCCGTACAGGTTCCCCTCCTCATCCCGGCTGCGAAATTCCGTGGCCAGGTTTCCGATGCCGTTTGACATCTGCAGGTTGTTGATACAGCCAAACCCGCTGTTGTCAAAGACCAGCACGTTGATTTTGGCATGTTCCTGAATGGAGGTCACCAGCTCGGAGTGCAGCATCAGGTAGCTGCCGTCTCCGCAGAGGGCATAGACTTCTTTGTCAGGATCCGCCAGCTTTGAGCCCAAAGCTCCCGCGATCTCATAGCCCATACAGGAGTAGCCGTACTCCATGTTGTAGGAATAGCGGCTGTCGGTGGTCCACATCCGCTGCAGATCCCCGGGCAG
>CAZJYM010000286.1:0-3973 GCA_964550245.1 uncultured Blautia sp.
TTTTCAAACTTTCTTATCCTTTTTATCGTCAACAAAGTGTTGCTATACAATATTGTTTGTGATAAAATACAATTTATCTTTTTTTAAAACCGAAGGGGAAGGGAATCGGCATACTTTCATCTTCGGCAGGAGCGAAGAAGGTGCGGGAGGACAAAAAGCCGGGTAAACAATGGTTGAGGGAGGGGATACAAAAAAATGTCCAAAAAGAAGAAGACACCGGAAACAGAGCACAAAAAGTCCTTTGCCCAGTACTTTCGCGGGCACTGGCAGCTGTATGCCATGATCGCGCCGCCGATCATCATGCTGCTTATTTTTTCATACGGCCCCATGTACGGGGTGCTGCTGGCCTTTAAAGATTACAAGGTGAGTCTGGGAATCTGGAACAGTCCCTGGGCTTCCCACCATGGTCTCAACAACTTTATCCGTTTCTTTTCCAATTATAACTTCTGGGAGTGCCTGCGCAACACGGTGGTTCTCTCCGTGTATTCCATGGCGGTCAGTATGCCCTGTTCCATCATCCTGGCTCTCTCCCTGAACTACGCCAAAAACCTGAAGTTTAAGAAGTTCGTGCAGATGATCACCTACTGCCCCTACTTCATCTCCACCGTGGTCTTTGTGGCCATCATCAACATGATCTTCGACAACCGGTATGGAGTCATCGGCAGTTACCTGTTCAATCACTTCGGGATGAACATACTGGGTGACGCCAAATACTTCTCCTCTCTGTACGCCTGGTCAGGCGTGTGGCAGGGTGTGGGATTTGGAGCCATCATTTACATGGCGGCTCTGGCCGGAGTAGACCAGGAGCAGCATGAGGCAGCCATCATAGACGGCGCTACCCTGCTTCAGCGAATCTGGTACGTGGACTTGCCCGCCATCATGCCCACGGCCGTCATCATGCTGATTTTAAACATGGGCGGCACCTTAAACATCGGCTACGAGAAGATCCTGGCCATGCAGAACCAGAACAACCTCTCCGTATCGGAGGTAATCAGCACCTATTCCTACAAGGTCTCACTGGTCTCCTCCTTCCCGGACTTTCCTTATTCTACAGCCATCGGACTTTTCCAGTCCCTGGTCGGTCTGATCCTCATTTTGATTACCAACAAGATTGCGGATAAGCTGACCGGGACAGGGTTTATCTGATGCCGGTGGTGAAAGGAGGGGAAATAGATGAAGCCAAAGAAAAGAATAACCCAGGACAGGGTGGTGTATTTCATCAACTACGTGATGCTGACTGCCCTTCTCGTCATCGTGCTGTATCCTCTGATCTACATCATCAGCTGTTCCTTCAGTTCCGGGGATGCCCTGATGAGCGGAAAAGTCAAGCTGTTTCCCGTGGACTTTACCTTTCAGAGCTACAAGGCCGTCTTTGCCTACAGTGACATCTGGACAGGATACTTAAATTCCATCATCTACACCGTCGTGGGCACCATCATCAGCATGGTTCTCACTCTGCTGGCGGCTTATCCTCTCTCCCGCAATGACTTTCGGGGGAAAAAGTTCTTTACAATGATCATCCTCTTTACCATGATGTTTTCAGGAGGTCTTGTTCCCACTTACCTGCTGATCAAAAACCTGGGCCTCATTGACACCATGTGGGCCGTGGTGCTTCCGGGTGCGGTAAGCGCCTACAACGTGATCGTGGCCAGGACTTTCTTCAGTAACTCCATACCCAATGAACTGCGGGAAGCTGCAGAGATGGACGGCTGTTCCGACTTCCGTTTCTTTTTGCAGATCGTAATTCCCCTGTCCACCCCCATTATTGCGGTTTTGTCCCTGTGGGTGATTGTAAGTTTGTGGAATTCCTACTTTGGTCCCATGATCTACCTGAACTCTCATGAGAAGTATCCTCTGCAGCTGGTGTTAAGGCGTATACTGCTTCTGTCTCAGGTGAATCTGAACCAGTCCAACATCGATCCGGAGACCATCCGGAGAAACCAGTATCTGTCCGAGATGCTGAAGTACGGAACCATCATTGTGAGTACCCTGCCGCTGATGATCATTTACCCCTTCGTACAGAAGTATTTTGTCAAGGGCGTCATGATCGGTTCCGTCAAGGGTTAATGGTTTAAACCGGGCAAGAGAAGCCCGTTTAAAAAGAATAAAAGGAGGCAAAAGAATGAGAAAAAACAAACTGCTGCGAAAAACGGGGTCCCTGCTTTTAGCTGTGGCCCTGACCGTAACCGGCCTGACCGGGCTGGGAATCCAGACATGGGCGGATGATGCATCATCGGATGATCCCTTCGCCTTTGATTCACCCGCCGATGTGACGTTTCCCCTGAAGGAGAAACTGACGCTGAAGGTATTCGTCAACAATCCGGACCAGAGTGTTACCACCTATCAGGACAACTGGGCTACAGACTGGATTGAAGAGCAGACCAACATTCATCTGGATTACGAGTATGACCTGACAGGAGATGAGGCCACCCAGAAGCTGAACCTGATCATGACGGATCCGGATACCATGCCGGACTTCTTCCTGCGCACAGGCTGGACCAAGGCGGAAGTGACACTCTACGGCGAGCAGGGATTACTGCTTCCCCTGGAGGACATGCTGTCTCAGATGGAGAACTGGAATGCCATGAATGAGGCCAGCCCCATGAGAAAGGGCGACCTGACCATGAGCGACGGACACATCTACACCTACGGCGGTGAGAATGAGTGCTTCCACTGCATGTATCAGAACAGAATGTACATCTACAAGCCCTGGGTGGAGAAATATCTGGACGGCAAGAATCCGGAGACCACCGAAGAGCTTTACAACTTCTTAAAGATGGTAAAGGATGACGATGCCAATGAAAACGGCATTGCCGACGAAATTCCCATGAGCGGCTACATCGGCGGATGGTCCACCGATCCCACCGTGTGGATGATGAACTCCTTTACCCAGTGCGTCAATCCTCTGAGCAACACCAATCCTACCGTGGCCGGCGGACTGGTTGTGAACGACGGCAAGATCGAGTATGCCGTTATGAAGGATGAGTACAGAGAAGGCCTCAGCTACATGAACAAGCTGTTTGAAGAGGGACTTCTGGACAACCAGACCTTCTTACAGGATGCAACCCAGTTCTCAGCCACCATGGATGCCACCGAAGTGAACAAGGTGGCCGTGTATGCCAACGGCGGCGTGGAGAACTCCGAATTCTGGCAGCAGGTAGACGGCGACTGGCAGGACTGGGAGATTCTGGCTCCTGTAGCCGGCCCCGATGGTCTTCGTCTTGCTGCCAAGTCCATTCAGAACTACTTTGAAGGCTGCGTAGGCGTGATTTCCTCAACCTGCCAGTATCCGGAAATCGTAGTGGCCCTCTTTGACTGGATGGCCTCCGAGGATGCAGCGCATCACATCGGCGGCGGTCCTCAGGGAATCGGCTGGGATTACACCACCGAGGGCACATCCCTGGGCGGCGGAACACCTACCTATGAAGAGTACACGGTTCCCGAAGACTTCGATTATGTAAAAGACGGCGGACTTCCCAAGGCTTATGCCGACTATCGTTACACCCCCGATGCCATGATTCAGAACGGCACCGCTGCTTACAGAGCTTCTCTGCGTATTGAGGATCCGGATCATTCCACCGAATACTGGTTCCAGCAGTGTGCAGAGCTTTACGATCAGTATGCCCCCGCAGATGACACCCTGGTTCCCTCCCTTTCCTTCGAGGGAGAGGATGCCCAGACTGTAACCGAAGGCACCCTGACCATCGGCGGATATGTGGGACAGGCGGAAGTGCAGTTCATCGACGGCACGATGGACATCGACAATGACGATGACTGGAACGGCTATCTCCAGAAACTCCAGGATATGGGTGTGGAGAACTACATTGCGGCTTATCAGAGAGCCTACGACGCCTACGTTGCGGCACTTGAACAGTAAGAATATCAGAATCCGACCGGGTACCCGGTCGGATTCTCTCCTGAGTGGAGGAGGGGAGAGGTGTCTTCCCTCCTTCAAAGTTTAATCTCCTCCACT
>CAZJYM010000287.1:0-3961 GCA_964550245.1 uncultured Blautia sp.
TGGAGCAATGTCTTTTAAGGGACAGCGGTGTGAAAAATGGGTGAAGGGATGCTGTTCCGGTTGTGATGGCCGGAAGGTGGCCGAAATGCCTATTGACAAATCCCGGGGAGACTGTATAATCAACTTAAATAAATAATAGCGAAGTAGGAATCTATGCGTCAAGTGTTCACTGGCTGGGGAGTCGCCGTGAAACGAAAAGACCGCAGATCACACTGCGGCTTACGATATATTTTCCGCACCCGTTGCTACATATGAGAACATCTCATAATGTGGAGGGATTATTATTTATGTAACGGCTGCCGCGGCAGCATCCTGCAGGTGTCTCTGCAGGGATTATTGCATGGTAATTATTCGGCAGGGTAGTCCCACCCATGTTTTGGAGCCCCTTCGGGGAGATCCGGAGCAGATCCTGTCAGATGTCCGCCGTAGAATCCGAAGCGATCAGCGAGAAATTTGCTGAGGCGTGGAAATTATTCGGGGCCGGATAATCACCGCACATTATGGAGGTGTTTTTATTATGCAAAAAAACAGCAGTAAGAGCTGGTGGAGCGTAAAAACCCTGGTGTTCATGGCCCTTCTGGTGGCCATGCATCTGGTGCTCACCAGAATCCTGGTAATCGATCTGGGCATGTACCGGATCTCTTTAGGCAGTGTATGCACCATTCTGGCCGGACTCTGGCTGGGACCAGTGGCCGGAGGGGTGTGCGGACTGACGGCGGACATCATCGGCTGCTTCATGAAGGGCTATGCGGTAAATCCCTTGATCACCCTGGCGGCCGTCCTCTGGGGCGTGATTCCCGCCCTGTTCCGTCCGCTCTATGTATCCAAACCTAAAAAGCAGAAAGCCATTGTCATCAGCCTTTCGGTGCTGCTGGCCTCGATTTTAAGCTCCCTGATCCTGACCACGGCCGGTCTGGTTCTCTTTATGGGAGCCAACTTCTATGCCATCTTTCCGGGGCGCCTGGTGCAGTTCGCGGTGATGACACCCATCTACTGTGTCCTCACCTGCCTGATCTACTTCAGCCCTGTTACATCCATGGTGATGGAAAACACCCTGTCTCCCGCCGGAAAGAAGGAGACGGTCTGATCACTTTAAAGTACATTTTTCGAAACACAAATAGATTCCCCGAAAAAACGCAGCAGCTGCTGCGTTTTTTTATTGGTTAAGTCTGGATGAGGGCTCCACCCGAAACCAGTAGGTGTAGAAATGGCGGAAGCCGAAGGTCTCATAGAGGTGATGGGCGGGGGCATTGCCCTGCACCACCTGCAGGTAGGCGTTTTTTAATCCTCTCTTTTTCCCCTCCCGGAGAAGCCCGGCACACACGGCCCTGGCAATTCCCTGTCTCCGGCAGTCCTCCCGCACATGGATGGCATAGATGCCGATGTAGTCCCGGTCCAGGATCCCCAGGCCCGTGGCAATGATCTGACCGTCCCTGGTGACGGAGGCACAGATGGTCTCTTTGGGGATAGCCCGGTACATGGAGGGTACCACCGCCCGGTGAATGGGATTGACCGTACCCTTCAGGTCAAAGAGTCCCTGGATCCATCTCTCCGGGATCTCTGTTGTAAACCCCACCTCTCCCGGTGAAACATCCAGAGAAGCTTCAGATAGAGAAAGAGTCATCACATCCGTCACATGCTCCACCTGGTAGCCTCTGTTTTCCAGGGTGTAGTCAAAATCCGGGGAGACCAGGGGACTGATCTTAAAGATGGCGGGGGATCCCAGACGGTGGTATTCACTCTCGCAGTAGGCCACCTTTTCCCTCCAGGGAAGGGTGGAGGTGCCGAACTGCTCCACACTGTTGGTGCGGTGGGTGTAAAAATAGGAAAAGCGCAGGATCCACCCGTCGTAGAGTTCCATCTTGTGGGAGGGCCAGGCGTTTAAGGACATGTCCTCGATCTGTTTGATGTCTGTATCCATTGTCTCCTCCTAAGATTCACAGTCCCTTAAAAGGTCCCCAAGGACGGGAAAGAGCACATTTGTAAGCAGCATCTGTCCTCGATCCGTCAGATGAACCCCGTCTATTGTGAGGGCGGAGATTCCGTACTGTCTGGCACTGGTGAGAAAGAAGCTCTGCAGGGGGACAAAGCGGCAGTTGTACTCATCAGAGAGATCCCGGATGCCGGCATTCATCTCCTCCAGCAGGGGGAACCAGTTTTTAAGTTCAGCCGGTTCCGGAAAGAGGAAGGGTTCCATTAAAAGGATCTTTTTCGCTTTGGGTGTTATGGTATCCAGAAGAGTCCGGTAGTTTTTAAAGAAGGGGGAGAGACTTCTGTTTTTCTGTTCCATCAGCATGGCCACATCGTTGATGCCGATAAGGATGGTGACCAGGTCAGCAGGGAAGTCTCTTTCAATTTGGGGGAGATATCCAAGAAGCCGCAGAATGGTAAAGCCGTCGTTTCCCCGGTTTTTCAGGTTCCAGTGGAGGTTTTTCTCTTTTTGCCGGTCAGTAAGAAGCTTTACATAGCCGTCCCCCAGACCGGAGGAGGTGTAGAGCCTTCCGCAGTCGGTGAGGCTGTCCCCCAGACAAAGAATGGAAATCATGATGGTGCCTTTCGTTTTTACTTTTTGCTTGGTTAGTCACAGGTCCTACTGTATCACTGGTAAAAAGAAGGGTCAAGGAAAACTTGTGGGAGGCTTTTTTTCAGGGGGTTTCCAACAGGGGAAAAATCTGTTACAATGGGGGAAGTGAATACCAGGAAGAGAGGATGACCGTGGAAGAGCTGAAGAAAGAACCTGTGACCGCTTTGCTGATGCTGATAAACATTGTGATGTTTTTCATCGTGGATCTTACCGGGAGCAGTGAGGATCCGGCCCACATGCTGAAGTGGGGGGCGGCCTGTACACCCTTAATACTGGAAAACGGAGAGTGGTACCGGCTTTTTACCTCCATGTTTCTGCACTTTGGTATGGCCCATCTGGCCAACAACATGCTGGTTCTCTTTGTTCTGGGGGGAAGACTGGAACGGACCACGGGAAAGATCCGCTTTCTGCTGATTTATCTTTTGGGAGGAATAGGCGGAAATGTGGTCTCTTTACTGCTGGACAGGAACCGGGATGCCTATACCGTATCGGCCGGAGCCTCCGGGGCCATCTTTGCCCTTACCGGAGCTTTGATCTACATCGTGATCCGCAATAAGGGAAACGTGGAGGATCTCTCCAGAAGACAGATCCTGGTGATGGCGGCTCTCTCCCTGTACATGGGCTTTACCGGTACCGGAGTGGACAATGCGGCCCATGTGGGCGGCATGATCTGCGGCTTTCTGGTGGCGGCTGTGGTGTATCATCCCCATCCACAGAAAATTGAACCCTTATGGACAGAAGAAACTCATTAGGAAAGATTAGATAGACTGGAGGTTTTATAATGGATAACTGTATTTTCTGCAAACTGGCCAACGGGGAAATCCCCTCGGCAACACTCTATGAGGATGAGGAGTTTCGGGTAATTCTGGATCTGGGCCCCGCCAGCAAGGGCCATGCACTGATCCTGCCCAAGGCCCATGCATCCAATCTCTTTGACCTGCCCGATGATCTGGCGGGAAAGGCCATGATCCTGGCCAAGAAGGTGGGGCAAAAACTCACCGACATCCTGGACTGCGACGGACTCAACGTGGTACAGAATAACGGGGAGGCAGCAGGACAGACTGTCTTCCACTTTCACATTCATCTGATCCCCAGGAATAATGGAGACGGTGTGGGGGTTGCCTGGAAACCCGGTACCCTGACAGATGAGGTGAAAGAGGAGATCTTAAGCAAGTTTAAGGCTTAAGCCTGGCCCGCTGCCTCCTGGATAAGTCCGATAATCCGGTCAATGGAGTTGACGGACTGGCTTTTCTCCATGGCCTGGATAAAGGTTTTCCGGTTGGAGTAGAGCTTCTGGATGGCTGATAAGAGTTTTTCCTCCGTGATCTCCTCTTCTTCCAGGACCATGCTGTAGCCCTGTTTTTCAAAGGAACGGGC
>CAZJYM010000288.1:0-3960 GCA_964550245.1 uncultured Blautia sp.
CATGCTCAGCCTCTTCATAGGCTGCCTTCTCCCAGTAGAGGCCGATCTCCGGATATCCCTCTCTGTGAGCGACTCTGGCCATTGCCAGATACATGCCGACTTCAGAGCACTCGCCCTCGAAATTGGCTCTCAGATCAGCGATAATGTCCTCGGGAGCACCCTGCGCAACGCCTACCACATGCTCGGAAGCCCAGGTCATGTCGGAATCCTGCTTTTTGAACTTCTCTGCCGGAGCCTTGCAGACTGGACATGCTTCGGGGGGATTGTCCCCTTCATACACATAGCCGCATACACTACAAACCCATTTTGCCATAGTTTTCTTCTCCTTTTTCTTATTATTCATAATAATAGTAATGATTACTATTTTACTCCAGTTTAATGTAACACATGTAGCCTCTTTTGTCAACGTCCATTTTCAGTTTCCGGGGACTGCATCTCCTGCACGCAGTCTCTGCAAAACCCGAAAAAGTTCACCTTGAAATCCGTGACCTTTCCCTCCAGCTGCGCTTCCGCCGCTTCCACCATGGACTGCACGGGCAGGGAGTCAAAGTCCTCCACCTTTCCGCAGCGCTGACAGATAAAGTGGGGATGGGGATCGGTCCGGGCATCGAAGCGCTCACAGCCTCCGATGCAGCCCATTCTGGAGATCTCCCCCTCATCCGCCAGGAAGGAAAGGTTGCGGTACACGGTTCCCAGACTGATTCTGGGACATTCCTCCCGCACATGATTGTAAATGGTCTCCGCCGAGGGGTGGTCCGTCCGGGATGAAAGAAACTCCCTGATGGATTCTCTCTGACGGCTGTATTTCCGGACAGCCATATCCCGGTTCCTCCTTTGCTCGGATAAAACAGGAATGATTCTCATTCCTGATATGCCCCATCATACAGGAAAAATCCGGACCTGTCAAGTCAAATTTTTCTGTTCACACTTTTTTCATTCATTCCATGGCAAATCAACGGACATTGACAGAAACCGGGAGGTGATTTATGATGATTTCAACAAAAAGGCCCGGGGCGGACGGATTTCTTCCTATTATAATACCCTGAATGCGCCCCGGGCCAGATATCATCAAAAGGAGGCAATCATGAAAATCTCTCTAAATCCCCAAAACACATCCCCCTTCCCCCACTACTGGGAGACCTGCGTGGGAAGCTGCCACGGCTACACCGCTTTGCGAGCAGACTATCAGAGGCAGCTGAAAAAGGTCCATGAAGAGCTGGGCATGAAGTATGTGCGCTTTCACGGACTTCTGGACGACGACATGTGCGTCTGCATGCGAAAACAGGACTTCCAGGGACATGACCTGGGCCTGGTCTACAACTTTATCAACATCGACAGGATCTTTGACTTTCTTCTGGGCATCGGCATGAAGCCCTTTATCGAGCTGGGATTCATGCCCTCTGCCCTGGCCAGCGGCAGTGAAACCTTCGGCTGGTATAAGGGAAACATCACCCCTCCTGCGGATTACCAGGCCTGGGGCGAGCTGATCTCCCGCCTGGCCCGCCACCTGCTGGAGCGCTACGGGGAAAGGGAAGTATCCCAGTGGTTCTTTGAGGTGTGGAATGAGCCCAACCTGAGGAGCTTCTTTACCGGAACCCAGTCGGACTACTTCCACCTCTACGAGGTAACCGCCAGGGCCCTGAAAGCCGTAAATCGGGACATCCGTGTGGGAGGTCCCGCCACCTCCTGCAACTCCTGGATCCCGGAGTTTATCCGTTTCTGTGAGGAGGGAAATGTTCCCCTGGATTTCATCACCACCCACCACTATCCCACGGATGATCCCCTGTGGAAGTCGGGAATGGACATCGAGGACTTCTTTAAAGACCTGGCCGCCAACGGGGAGATGGGAGCCGCCTTCCGCTATGAGCGGGGAATCCTCCGGAAGATGGCGGCAAAAACCAGGGAGAATGCCGGAAAGTATCCCCTCTACTACACGGAATGGAACACCTCCGCCATGACCGGAGACCGTTTTCACGATGAATGCTTCGGCGCCGCCATGGTGGCCAAAGTCCTCACCGACAACGCGGGACTGGTGGATGGCTACTCCTACTGGACCTTTACGGACATCTTCGAGGAAAACTCCCAGATCCCCGGGGTGTTTCACGGAGGGTTCGGCATGCAGACCTGTGACGGGATCCCCAAGCCGGTGTACCGCACCTTTGAGCTGTTTCACGGCATGGGCGACGAAAGAGTCGAAGTAAAAACCACCGATCCCCAGGGGTATGTGGAAGCCCTGGCCACCGCTACGGATTACGGCTACCGCATCATCCTGCACAACCACAACATTCCCAATGAGGAAATGTTCCCGGTGGAGGTGGAAGTGGATCTCTCGGGACTGGATGTCCAGGATACGGCTCTGATCCGCCGCATCGATGAAAACCATGCCAATCCCAAAGCCGTCTGGCAGGCCTTGGGCTCTCCCGAATACTGCACCCCGGCCCAGGCTGAATTCCTGCAGAAGGCCTCGGAAGTGCCGGTGGAGGTTGTAAAAGCAGAGAACACCCTGAAGCTCACCGTTCCGGAGTACGGCGTAGCCGCAGTTGATCTCTTCAGAAAGTAAAAACAGAAAACAGCCGGAAAGAGGCGCAAAGAACTGTAGATTTCTCCACTCTTGACAACGGAACATGGATCCTGTATTATAGCATACTAACATAGTAGGTAAGTAGTCAAATAAGCAGAGGTGAAAATCCATGTTTCATGTAGAAAATCCAGCTGTACGGGACCTGCTTCTGGACGGCGTATTCGGACTGGAAAAGGAGAGCCTGCGGATTACCCGGGACGGACATATGGCCCATACCCCCAATCCCTTCCCCCAAAGTGAACACATCGTCCGGGACTTCTGTGAAAACCAGACAGAGATCAATACCCCCGCTCTGCCCTCGGCCGAAGAGGCAGTGGAGAGTCTCTACGGCTACACCAGGCGGATCCAGAGGACTCTGGCTGCCATGCCGGAACCGGAACTTTTATGGCCCTTCTCCAACCCGGCCTACATCCAGAACGAGGCGGACATCCCGGTAGCGCAGTTTACGGGGGAAAAAGCCTCTGCCACCGCCTACCGGGAGTATCTCTCCGACCGGTACGGCCGGTACAAGATGGCCCTCTCCGGCATACATGTAAACTATTCCTTTTCGGAAAGGCTCTTAAGGACTGATTTTGCCCTGAGCGGGGAAGAGGATTTCCAGGAGTACAAAAATCAGCTGTATGTAACCCTGGCAGAGCGGGCAGCCGCCTACGGCTGGATCATGGTGGCCGTCACAGCAGCCAGCCCCCTGATGGACTCCAGCTTCGTGGAAAAGGGCTGCTATGACGGCACCACCTTTAACGGCATGGCCTCCACCCGCTGCAGTGAACTGGGCTACTGGAACTACTTTACACCTTTTCTGCAGTATTCCGATATCCGGGCCTACGCGGACAGCATCCGCCGGTATGTGGATGAGGGACTGCTGGCGGCTCCTACAGAGCTTTACTACCCCATCCGTCTGAAACCCACGGGAAAGAACGACCTTACCAGGCTGAGAAATGAGGGCGTGGATCACATCGAACTGCGGATGGTGGATCTAAATCCCCTGGAACCGGCCGGCATCAACCTGAAGGACCTGAAGTTTGCCCAGCTTCTGCTGGTGTGGATGGCAGGCACTCCCAGACAGCCCTTCACCCTGCGGGATCAGGTACAGGCGGCCCAGAATTTCAAGAACGCCGCCCACTATGACTTAAAGACGGTGAAGATTCTGGTTCCGGACGGACAGGTCTATTCCGTAGCCGATGCCGGTCTTAAGGTAATCGGCTTCATGCGGGACTTCTACCGGGATTTCCCGGATGAAGTGCAGCAGATCCTGGATTTCGAGGAAGAAAAGTTCATCGATCCGGATAAGCGCTATGCCTGGCAGATCCGCCAGGCGTTCGCAGACGGCTTTGTAAAGAAAGGTCTGGAACTGGCCCTGCAGCAGCAGGCGGAAGCAT
>CAZJYM010000289.1:0-2600 GCA_964550245.1 uncultured Blautia sp.
ACATACTCGGTGTCAATGCCGTAGAAGTAGGAAAGGGCCGCCCCTTCCAGTGCCGAGTACTTGTCCCAGTCGGTAAACAGCGAAAATCCGTACACCTTCTCCCCGTCTTCCGTGTAGGGCTTTACCTCCAGCATGGCCTCCACCGCATCCAGATAGTCCTCCAGGGTATGAATCTCCGGACATCCCGCCTTTTTATAGGCGTCCCACTGGAGCATGGGCATCCAGTTGTAGGCATTCTCGGAAGCGGGACCGATGGAGGTGGGCATCATGTACAGGTGGCCCTTTCCCGAGCTGTTCTGTTCCCGGGTATAAGAAACTGCCTTTTGATAGGCTTCTGTCTCAAAGATGGAGGGAAGCAGATCCGCATACTCATCCAGTGGCAGTAAAAGCCCCGCATCCATGGCCATCTGCACCTGGTCTGAACTTCGAAACCCCAGGATGTCCGGCAGGGTTCCGGCGGCAATGTACTGCTTTAGTCTTCTCTCCACCTCGGATCCGGTAGTCTGAAAGTCCACCCGCACCCCTGTGTCCTCATAGAGCTTTTCCGCAGCCCATCCCTCCCAGATGCCGGATTCGGTGGTAACCGACTGCTGGATGAAAGCCTTCAAAACGGTGGTCTCATTCTCCTGCTCAGCCGGGGAAACCCTGACAGCTCCGGTAAAAAGCAAAATCAGGGCCAGTAAAAAACCGGTGCCCTTTTTGAATCCGTTTTTCATTTAGGTTTCCCCTTTCTTGCTTTTTGAGAATCTCCCTGCTATACTTAATTACAGTTAAGGTGAAGGGAGGCAGGCACACATGCTTAAAAGGCTGATTTCCGGTTTCTATTCCCGGATGCTTCTGTTTTTCATCGCCATGATCTGCACGGTGACCATGGCTCTTTTTTTCCTCAGCAATTCCCTGATCGAAAAGCAGAGACGCCTGGAGTATCTCCAGAACTACGAGATTGAGCTCAACAACCTGTCCTCCATCCTGGCAGCCAAGGAAAACTCCCTGGCCAACACCCTGGTTCCCGTCTTCTCCAGTCCCTCCCGGTATCAGACCCTGTGCAGCCTCTACAAGGACAGGACTCTCTCCGTGTCCTCCGTCAGCTACTCCATCATCCAGATGCTCCAGGAGATCTGTCAGCATGACCAGTACTGCCGGGGAATCCTTCTGCGAACCGGGAATCTGCGGCTCTTTCTCTACGATCCGGTCTACGATACCCTGGTCTCCATTCCCTTAAACCTGCAGACCGGGTTTTCCTTTACCCCCTATGAGCTGCAGACTCTCTCCGATGCCCAGCTTAGATCCTTAAGCCCGGACTACTCTCTTTCCTCCGATCCCCTCTTCGGTCTTTCCAGCACTCTCTTTGACTACCGGGGATCGGACATGCTGCCGGTGGGACAGTTTATCATCCTCTACTCCGTCTCCGAGTTTACCGGCTCGGTGGCCGCGGCCAGACTGGACGGGGAAGCTCTTTTCTCCATCACCGATAAGGACCGGAACGTGCTCTACGCCTCCGACGGCCGCTATGACTCCTCCAGGCATCTGATCCTTTCCTCCCCCGATGAGGGAAACACGGGGAATCAGACTCTGGACGGAAAGAACTATGCCTGGGGCTCCGTCTGGAATCCGGAGTATGAATATCTTGTCAGCTACCAGATCCCCACCTCCAGGATCGGGGACAACTCTCACCGGCTGATCCTGGCGGCTCTGGCCTTTTTCATCTGCCTGGCTTCCATCCTGCTCTACATCTTTACCCTGCGCCACGTAAACCTGAAGGTAAAGTCCATCCTGACCGGCATGAGCCTGGCAGGACGCCACAACCTGGACTACCGGATGCCCGTACCGAAGAGTCAGGATGAATTCACGGAGATCATCACCGGCTTTAACCGCATGTGCGATGAGATCCAGAAAAACGCCGAGATGGCGGATCACTTTGAAAATGCCGAAAAGAAGGCCGAACTCTACGCCATGCAGACCAGCATCAATCCCCACTTCCTCTACAACACCCTGGAACAGATCCGGGGACTGGTGATGCAGATGCGCTATGAGGATGCCTCTCAGATGATCCTGCTTCTCTCCAGAATGTACCGCAACCAGACCAGGAGAAACCTGTACGTGTCCATCGGGGAGGAACTGGAACTCTGCGAAAACCTGATCAACCTGTACATGTACCGGTACGGAAACTTTGACTACGAGTTTTCAGTGCCCAATTCCGCCAGGATCTACGGCATCCCCAAAAGCACCCTCTATCCCCTGATCGAAAACTACTTTACCCACGGTCTGGATCCCTCCCGGGAAGACAACCTGCTGACCGTCACAGTCCGGTCCCGTACGGAAAAGGGAAAGGAATGGCTGGAATTCTCCGTGGAAGACAACGGTCTTTCCATCTCCCCGGAGGATCTGACCTCCCTGGAGGAAAAGCTCACCCGTCCCGTGATGGAACAAAAGGAAGAGAACGGGTTTGCCCTTTCCAACGTAAACACCCGGCTTACGCTGGTGTTTGGTCCCGCTTCCAGGCTTTATCCCTCTCCGGGCAAAGACGGGAAAGGCTTTTGCATCCGCTTTTCCATTCCCCCCATACTTCCAGGGGATCTCACCAGGGCAAAGCCATGAGG
>CAZJYM010000289.1:2700-3905 GCA_964550245.1 uncultured Blautia sp.
TAGTAAGCCCATCCCGCACCAAAGGGGTTTTCACTTACCACCATGGATCCCTTTTTGTACCCGGACTCATAGACTCCCAAAGGATGAGCGAAGCCCCGTAAAAGGTCACACCAGAGGCCGTCTTTACAAAGCTTTTCCTTACCCAGCTTTACTCTTACCAGTTCCCGGTTCTTCTCCTGAACCGGTTCCACTTCCTCCACCGTGACTCCAAACACATCCGTCAGGCCTGCGGGCAGGGATTCCCGGTATCCCACGTTGTCCTCATTTTTCACCGAGGTGAGAAAGGTACCCAGCAATATCCCTCCGTTCCTCACAAAAGCCCGCAGTTTCTCCCGTTTTTCCTCCCCCAGCACAATACAGGCGGGAAGGATCAGCACCCGGTACCGGGAAAAGTCAGCGTCCAGGCCAGTCACATCCGCATTGTACCCCAAATCCTCCAGGATCCGGTAGATCCTTCCGGCAAAGTCCAGGTAGGAGAAGGATTCGTTTACCGGCTTGATCCGCAGGGCCCAGAAAGAGCTGTAGTCCAGACAGATACCGATCTGATTGTCAAACCCGGCCTTCTCAAAGGGCTCCAGCCTTTTTAAGAGAGCTGCCGTCTCCTTCATCTCAAAGTATCTCCGCCTGGGAACCCCGTCCAGGTCCACAATGGCGTAGTTTAGCTGTTCCGCCCCGAAGGGGAAGGTGCGAAACTGAAAGTGCAGCAGCATCCCGGCTCCATGGGCCAGAGCCTGAACAGCGGCCTGCTTCATGGCTCCCGGATTGGGCTGAAGTCTGCCGCTTCCCCCCAGACGGTGTCCCCCGCCGGAGACAAACTCCAGCACCTGGAAAGGTTTTCCCTCCTTAATGCCTCTGGCAAAGGCATAGGGAAAGGAATCCACCCGGGAATCCCGAAGAGAGGGATAGTAGTCAAAGCCGTAACAGTCCAGGTCCCGGCAGCTCTTATAGTAGTCCAGGCTGTTGGTGGCCAGACCCGTTGCGTTGGTGGTGACGGGTACAGAGGTGTACCTGTGTAAGATCTCCTCCTGTACCTTCTGGAAAGAGATCAGGGAATCACTGGCAAAGCGCTCAAAGTCCAGCCGCAGGGTGGGGTTTTCGTAGTACATGGGTACGGCCTGGATCCCTCCCGGTTCTATGGTATTGACAGGGATGGAGATCTGGTCAAAGGAGTCATACTCTCCTCCCCAGAATACCGCTCCGCTTCT
>CAZJYM010000290.1:0-2679 GCA_964550245.1 uncultured Blautia sp.
CGGGTACTGGCGTTGGTGTAACTGGTTCCGGCGTTGGAGTATCGGGTATCGGGGTTGGTGCCGTGGGTTCTGGTGTCGGTATTTCCGGTATCGGTGTCGGTGTTGTGGTTTCTGGTGTCGGTGTTTCCGGTTCCGGTGTTGGAGTTTCGGGTATCGGGGTTGGTGTTGCCGGTATCGGGGTTGGCGTAGCGGGCACTGGTGTTGGAGTTGCCGGTACCGGGGTTGGTGTTGCGGGTTCTGGTGTCGGTGTTTCCGGTATCGGGGTTGGTGTCGCTGGCACTGGCGTCGGTGTTGCCGGTACCGGGGTCGGCGTGGCTGGTACCGGGGTTGGCGTTGCCGGTACTGGTGTCGGCGTGGCCGGTACCGGCGTTGGTGTTGCCGGTATCGGGGTTGGTGTGGCCGGTACCGGAGTAGGGGTTGCGGGTACCGGGGTTGGCGTTGGCGTCGGTGTATGTACTGCTGCCGCCCTGCGCACCGTAACTCTGCATTTATAGGTCTTTCCGTTGGCCGCTTTGCAGGTGATAATCGCCGTACCCCTCTTTTTGGCCTTTACCAGACCTTTGGAACTGACGGTTGCCACCGCCTTATTGGAGCTCTTCCAGAATCTGGCAGTGGTGCCGGTGATTTTAAGCCGGAAGGACTTCCCCTTCCTGAGGGTAAGCTTCTTTCTGTTAAGGGAAGCCTTTTTCTTTACTTTTTTGCTCTGCACAGCAGATACAGGCTCCGAAGCGCTTACCCATACCGTCTGCACGGGCAGAACCACCAGAAGAAGGCTGATCACCAGGATTTTTATCTTATGGGCTGTCTTCTTTTTCATACTGTCTCCTTTCATGTCAGGCGTCAAAGGGCACATGATTCTGCACAGAAAGCCATCCGGCAGGCTCGCTGCAGGGATGGTTTTCTGTACAGAATGTCCAGCCCTTTTGACGCCTGCAGGTTCATCTGCGTCTCCCGGCCAGGCCCCCGTATGCTGCTCCCATCTTCTGAAGAGCGGCAATCCGCAGATCGCTGCTGGGGTGACTGCTGACCAGAGCCGCAAAGAATCCTCTGGATCCGGAGTTGTCAATGGTATCCAAAAGAAGACAGAGGGCATCTCCGTATCCCAGACGGAAGGAGAAGGCATCCGCTTCGTATTCGTTTTCCCGGCTGGACTTCATCACCAGCAAAGTGCCGAGGGAGGTCCACAGCCAGACAATTCCGTTTACACAGGCGGCGATCAGAAGGTGGTAGAGATGCTCTGTGATGTATGTCAGAAACCCTTCAAGTCCTGTGAAGGAGAGGATAAAGCTCACAATGGCGGCGAACAGATGAGCAAACTCAATCACCAGCCGGACACAGAGCACAATCCCCATGACCAGCAGGTTTCCCACAGAGATGACCAGGACCAGATCCGTATCCTTGTGAGCCAGATGGCCAAATTCGTGGGCCAGGGCTGCCTTGATCTCAGCGGGGGAAAGTCTTAAAAGGCCTTTCGTGACACAAATGGTTCTTCTCCCGGTTGCAAAGGCATTGGGAGTTTCATCGTTGGATAAAAAGATTCTCACATCATCCGGAATGGTGGGATCCGCTTTTCTGGCTCTCCTGTACACTTCCTGGAAAAGAGGCATGATAAACTCCAGCTGATCCTTTCTCCTGATCTCCCGGCATCCGTTCAGGACCCGCAGGATCCACTCCCCGGCAGGGGACAGAGCCACCGCCAGGGAGAGAGCGTACAGTACCATTCCCCAGAGGAAGGCCTGCAGTCCGTTGCCAGGTCCCAGAAGCCAGGTAAAAACTGCGGTAATCACCGCCACATTCAACACCAGATACACAAGCACGGGAATATTGGCCCTTCTTGTAATCCTCTTAAAGAAATCCGATAAGTACATATGCTCCTCCTTTACAGACTGAACAGATCATCAATCAGTTCCGTGGCAAAGCTGTCAAGATCGTCGTAGTCCATCTCACCCAGCCGGTAGCTGTCCACATACCAGTCTCTTCCCACCTGGATCACGGGAATGTTCAAGGTCCCCCCGGCCTTCTGGCCCAGGGCACTGACAGTTACCTTCACCGCCATCTCCTTGGCGTCTTTAACCCTGATTCCTTCCTCTTTGTATTCCTCAATGATGTATTTCCTTTCCTCATCGCCATAGGCCACATCGTGCTGCGCACTGCTGGAAATCTTCACTCCCGGAATCTTCACAGGTTCTATCATGTCCACAAGCAGTTCCTTCTGTTCCTTCAGGGAGATGCCGCTGTCCTTCGCTTCGGCTTTCAGCAGTTCTTCCGGAAACAACTTGATAAGAGCCTTTCCGTCCCCCTTCGCAAAGGAGGTTATCAGCTTTTCAGCCGTGACTGCGGCGCTGCGGCCGGAAAAAACAGGTACCATAACCAGCAGAAGGGCAATCACCGAAAAAAGAATGAAAACCTTGTCCTCTATCTTCTTCAGGCTGCTGCCGCTCTCAGGTAAAGGCGCTCCGCACTGTGAACAGAAGGCGGAACCCCTGGGATTATCTGCACCGCAATGTTTACATCTCATCATCTGTCTCCTCCTTTACAGTTCATCCAGCAGCCCTATGACAGCGTTGTCAAAGTCGTAGTCCATCTGAAGAAGTTTGTTGTAATCCACATACCAGTCTCTTCCCAGCTGGATTAAGGGAATGTACATCGTAAATCCCAGCTTGTCATCCAGGTAGCTCA
>CAZJYM010000290.1:2779-3896 GCA_964550245.1 uncultured Blautia sp.
AGCTGGATTAAGGGAATGTACATCGTAAATCCCAGCTTGTCATCCAGGTAGCTCATGGTCACCATCACCGCCGTCTTTCTGGCGTCTTTGACCTTGATTCCGTACTGCTGGTACTCCGAAATGATATCGTTCTTTTCCTCATCGCCATATGCCGAATCATGATCTGCTTTGGCGGAAATCTTCATTCCCTTCAAATCTGTGGGTTCCATTTCCCCCAGCAGCATCTCCTTCTCCTCCTGCAGGGTGATGCCGGCTTCTTCCGCTTCCGTCTTCAGGAATTCTTCCGGAACCAGATCGATAACGCCCTGCGCATCACCCTCCATAAAGGATTTGATAAGCTTTTCAGCCGTATCTCCCGCCTTGCGGCCGGAGGTGAGAGGGATCAGAAGAACCAGCATAAGGACAGTCACCGGGACAAGGACAAACATCCATTTCTTCCTGCTCTTCTTTTTCTTCCTGCCATGATTGTGTGATAAGGGTGCTCCGCACTGTACACAGTAGGCGGAACCGCTGGGATTTTCTGCACCGCAGTGATTACATTTCATCGTCTGAATCCTCCTCTCTATTCTTTAAAGACGCTCCGCACACATTGCAGAAAGCGCTGTCAGCCGGTACCAGGCTGTGGCAGTGGGGGCACTCCACAGGGGGCTTTTCCTCAACCGGTTCATCCTTGGGCATTGGTTTGCCGCAGGAAGGGCAAAAAGCCGATCCCAGGGGAACGTCCTCCCCGCAGTTGGGGCATCTCACCACGCCCCGGATGATGCTGATCTGTTCTTCATACTGAACGATGTCCTCGTAGAAGCCGGTCACCTGACTGACCTCCTCGGAAAGTTCCGCCTCCGGATCATCCTTGTGAAGCTCATAGTACTTTTCTCCCATGATGGAGAACAGCTGGGCGATCTGTTTTCTTCTGTCTGAAATGCTGCTGTTCAGTCTGGCGATATCCACCGCATTCCTTCCTGACTGGGCAACTCCCTGTCCTGCTCCGCTGAGTTTCCTTCCGAAATCTTCAAAAAAAGCCATCTCTTTCTCCTTTCTTTTCAGGTCTCCCTCCGGGAGAACGTCTCTTTCAATCACTGGGGCTACTATACCACGGATTTTTCCCCTGTGATGAAAA
>CAZJYM010000291.1:0-1970 GCA_964550245.1 uncultured Blautia sp.
CTGATGGGTCTGGGGATACCCTTTCTTACCAGGCTTCCCCCGGGGAGTTCGCTGCTGTGGAATGCCTTTCGGGAAAGCCGGATGGAAAGGGGAGGGGATCATCTGATCTCCATGAACGGAAAAACCCTGGTGGTAAAGAAAGCCAGGCGGATGCTCTCCGGAAAAGAGGTCTTTGTGTACCTCTCGGAAGAGCCGGAGTCTACAGCTCTTCTCTCCTCCCTGGATTTACCTGCGCAAGAGGTGTTTTCCCTCTACGAAAAGAGAAGGGAAGCGGTAAGGATCCTGGATCTCTATGGAGATAAGGATGTTTCTTCCTCATGCCTCCTGCTGTCCTTCTTAGCTTCTCTCCTTCTTCATCCATTCCGAATGGAATGGATGAAGAAGGAAAGTGAGTTGGACTGTCGTGGGGTGCTTGGCTGTCTTCGAAACCAGAAATGCACCTGTTCTTCTGATAAAATTATTCCCCGGAAACCTTCCGGGGAATGCAGTGAAATCTACTCTCTTCTGGGGATCTCCCTTCCGGAGGAGATACCCCTGCTTACTGGAGATGAAGCAAATGGAACAACTGTCACTCTTTGACCAGGAGGCTTATCAGCCTTTAGCCTCCAGGCTTCGGCCTCAGACTCTGGAGGAATTTGCCGGGCAGACTCACCTGCTTGGCAAGGGAAAGGTACTGCGCCGTCTGATCGAACAGGATCAGATCTCCTCCATGATCTTCTGGGGACCTCCCGGTGTGGGGAAAACCACCCTGGCCCGCATTATCGCCAACCGGACACAGGCATCTTTCATTGACTTTTCCGCCGTCAACAGCGGAATCAAAGAGATCCGGGAAATCATGGAAAAGGCGGAAAAGAACCGGTTTTACGGGGAAAAGACCATTGTCTTCGTGGATGAAATCCACCGGTTTAACAAAGCCCAGCAGGATGCCTTCCTCCCCTACGTGGAAAAGGGCAGCATCATCCTCATCGGAGCCACCACGGAAAATCCCTCCTTTGAGATCAACAGCGCCCTTCTCTCCCGGTGCCGGGTCTTTGTCCTGCATGCTCTGGAAAAGGAAGAACTCCTTGGTCTTCTTCACCGGGCCTTAAAGGATCCCAAAGGTTTCGGGGGACAGGATGTGCGCATTTCCGATGACATGCTGGAGATGATCGCAGTCTTTGCCAACGGGGATGCCCGCACTGCCCTCTCCACCCTGGAGATGGTGATCTTAAACGGGGATCTGGATGAACATGGTACTGTCACTGTGACCCGGGAGATCCTGGAACAGTGTACCTCCAGAAAGTCCCTGCTCTACGACAAAAACGGGGAAGAACACTACAACCTGATCTCCGCCCTCCACAAATCCATGCGCAACTCGGATCCGGATGCCGCCGTCTACTGGCTGGCCAGAATGCTGGAAGCCGGGGAGGATCCTCTCTACATAGCCAGAAGAGTGACCCGCTTTGCCAGTGAGGATGTGGGTCTTGCCGATCCCAGAGCCCTGGAGATCGCGGTGGCTGCCTTTCAGGCCTGTCACCTGATCGGCATGCCGGAGTGCAGCGTGCATCTCACGGAGGCGGTGGTCTACATGGCCATGGCTCCCAAGTCCAACTCTCTCTACGTGGCTTATGAGGAAGCGAAGGTTGATGCACAGAAGCAGCTGGCAGAACCGGTACCCCTGGTGATCCGGAATGCCCCGACCCAGCTGATGAAAAACCTGCACTACGGAGAGGGATACCAGTATGCCCATGATACAAGTGAAAAGCTCACCAGCATGCAGTGCCTGCCGGACTCCCTGCTGGGAAGGGAATACTACCGTCCCACGGATCAGGGAACTGAAGCCCGGTTTAAAGCCCGCCTGGAGGAGATTAAGAAGTGGAAAAAGGAGCATTCCTGAGGGAATGCTCCTTTTTCCACTTCTTCTACATCCGCTCCGGGGCGGAAAAGCCCAGGAGATCAATGCTGGTCTCCAGAAGCTTTCTGGTAAGCTC
>CAZJYM010000291.1:2070-3888 GCA_964550245.1 uncultured Blautia sp.
TCTTCCCGGTACCGGTTCAGGATGGACTTGATTCTCACAATGGTGTAGAGAATGTAGGGCCCGGTATTTCCCTCAAAGGAGGTAAAGCGGTCGATGTCAAACACATAGTCCTTGGTGGCCTGGTTGGACAGATCCCCGTACTTGATGGCGGCCAGTCCCACCTGGCGGGCGGTCTCCCCGGCATCCAGCTCTCTTACGCTGCGGTTTTCCACGATCTTCCGGTACATCTCTTCATTGATGTCTCCGATCAGGGTTTCCAGCCGCATGACACCCCCTTCTCTGGTCTTAAAGGGTTTTCCGTCCTTTCCGTTCATGGTTCCGAAGCCCAGGAAGAAAAGTTCCGTATCCTTCTCCACCAGTCCGGTCTTTCTGGCACAGCGGAATACCTGGATGAAATGAAGTTCCTGTCTCTTGTCCGCCAGATACCAGATGGCATCCGGATGGTACAGTTTCATTCTGTCCACAATGGTGGCCAGATCTGTAGTGGTATAGAGGGAAGCTCCATCCGACTTTAAGAGCATGCAGGGAGGAATCTCTCTGGTATCCCCTTCCTCCTTCACATCCACCACCAGGGCTCCCTGGTCTTCTACTGCAAACCCGTCCTGTTTCATCTTTTCCACCATGGCGGGAATGTAGGGCTGGGCATCGGACTCCTTTTTCCAGATGTCAAAGTACACATCCAGCTTTTCATAGTTTTCCTTCAGATCCGCCACCGAGATGGTCATGATGTGATTCCAGAGGGCTTTGTATCCTCTTCTTCCCTGCTGCAGTTCAAAGGTGGCTTCCAGGGCTTCCTTCCGGTACTCCTCATCCGTTTTGGATCTGGCACTGGCAGAAGGATAGATCTCCTCCAGCTCCGAGATGGTAAAGGGAGCTTCTGACGGGTATTCCCCCTCATAATCCGGATCAAAGTAAACCAGATCCGGCTGTCTGTGCTTCATCTCGGTAATGATAAGCCCCATCTGCAGACCCCAGTCTCCCAGATGCACGTCTCCGATGACGGTATGACCCATGTAGCGGGCGATTCTCTTCAGGCTCTCCCCGATGATGGCAGAGCGCAGATGTCCCACATGAAGAGGCTTGGCCACGTTGGGACCGCCGTAGTCAATCATGATGGTCTTGGGCTTTTCGGCAACGGATACGGATAAGTGCTCATCCCCTGCCATCTCTTCTAAATAGGAAGCTAAAAACTCCTCCCGGACCTTCAGGTTGATAAATCCCGGTTTTACAGCCTCCACGGAAGAAAACACCGGACTCTCACTCATCAAGGCTACCACATCCCGGGCAATGAGAACCGGGGCTTTTTTGCAGGCTTTGGCTAAAGCCATGGCTCCGTTGCACTGAAACTCACAGAGATCCGGCCGGTTGGAAAGGGTGACTCCCGCCACACTTGAGTCATACCCGGCTTTTTCAAAGGCAGAGGAGAGTTCCTCCGCCATGCGTTCCATCAGTTTTTTCATCTATATCAGCTCCTTCCTTTCCTCCTGCCGGGACGGCAGGAGGAAAGTCAATAAATCAGGTTCTCAAAATTTTCTCCATGGCCTTTCCCTTAGCCAGTTCATCCACCAGCTTGTCCAGGTAGCGGATCTCCTGCATCAGCGGTTCCTGGATCTCTTCCACCCGAACACCGCAGACCACACCTTTGATCTTCTTTCTCAAGGGATTTAACTCCGGTGCCTGCCGGAAGAAATCTCCATAGGTGATGTCACTATCCAGAAGTTCAGAGAGTTTCTCCCGGGAATACCCCGTAAGCCAGCAGGCAATGGTATCCACCTCTTCCCGGGTGCGTCCCTTTCTCTCCGCTTTGGCCACGAGTGC
>CAZJYM010000292.1:0-3887 GCA_964550245.1 uncultured Blautia sp.
TACACTCCCGTAAGCTTCCTGGCCAGGATGCTCACCCGGTTTAAGGAAGTACGGGATTCCTGTCCCCGGATTCTCACATACCCGGGACGGACTTTCACATCCGCAAAGCCTGCCGGGGAGATTCTGGGAGCGTAGTACCAGTTCCCCAGTTTCCCGCTGTCAAAGTCGTCAAAGGAGGGGATCGGTTCCACCGGTGCTTCCGGCAAACTGCTCTCTTCCACGTATTCCTTGGCCAGACAGGATCCGTCCTCCATCCGCAGCCACCCGTCGGGAGTCCAGTGCATCTTTTGGATGGCGGTCTCTCTTCCCAGTGTACAGCGAAGTCCAGGTACAAAGGGTCTGGCACACAGGTGTACCAGATAGACCTCTCCCTGGGGCGTCTCCACATAACTGCCGTGGCCGCACTTCTGAAGCAGGGTATCCGGATTGTAATAACGGGGTTTTAAGTGGTCCCAGTCCGCTCTCTCATTGGATTCGGTGGGGACAGCGGTTACTACCACCCCGTTGGGATCCCGCTCATAAGGTCCCTCAATGTTTTGGGACCGGGCCATGGTCACACAGTGGTTGTATCCCGTTCCTCCCTCCGCACACATCAGGTAGTAGTACCCGTTTCTCTTTGTGAGATGAGGAGCTTCGATGCATCCCCTGTCTGTTGCCCCTCTCCAGATCCGTACGGGATAGCCGGCAAGAGCCTTCTTTTCCGGCAGATACTCGGCCAGACAGATGGCTCCCGGCTTTTCATACCCCTCTCTGGTCTCCCATTCCAGGGAGACCAGCCACTTTCTCCCGTCGTCATCGTGGAACAGGGAGGCGTCAAAGCCTGCGGAGTGAAGATACACCGGATCACTCCAGGGACCTTTGATGTCCCTGGAGGTGACAAGAAAGTTGTCCACATCAAAGTAGCGGGCATTCATGGAGTTCATGACTCCGTAGACCACGTAAAACAGATCTTCCTTTTCACAGTAAGTGAGACAGGGTGCCCAGATTCCCTTGGAGGAGGGAAGTTTCTTCAAATCTACCGTATTTTCATCCTGCAGCACATGGGTGTAAAGCTCCCAGTTCTTCAGATCCCGGGAATGATAGATGGGAATCCCCGGAAACCATTCAAAGGAGGATACCGCGATGTAGTAGTCATCTCCCTTTCGGCAGATGCAGGGATCCGGATTAAAGCCTTTCAATATGGGGTTACGGATCATGGTTAAACCCTGGGCGGGAACCATCCCAGATCCACGGACTTGCCCAGATCCCAGCAGTCCCAGCCTCTCCAGGCTGCCTCGTTTACCGTATCCAGTAAAAGCTTATAGCTCCAGTAGAAGTAGCCGGATCCATTCTTCCAGGCTTCCAGCTGAGCAGCGGCAAGCTGATTGTAGATCTCCTTCTTCTGCTCTTCGCTCACCTCATGGCTTTCTGAAAAGTCCATGCCGTTTAAGACAGACTGGCCAGCCTTTGTATCCATGCCCACAGCCAGAGAGTTAAACAGGCACCACTCTCCGCAGACCACCGGCACGTACTCCTGCACACGGGCAATGCTGGGGGCAAAGGTTTCCCGGATGCACTTTAAGTAGCCCTCCATGGTCTGCTCAATGCCCATACCTTCCGCCATCATCAGATACTGATGGGTATCCAGCACCACATGTCCCTGGAACTTGTCTCTCGTGAGAAAGTCCTTCCAGCTCTCCAGCATGAAGGCATCGTGGAAGACCACATATTTTCCCTCTCCCAGGTTGGGATAGATCCGGTCAAAGGCCTTCTCATAGAAATCCCGCAGGAACTCTACGGTGTTGGGACGGCTTCCTGCTGCCAGTTCCGGATCCACCGGCGGATACCGTCCCTGAATGTCCATGGTATCCCACACCTGCTCTGTCACCGGCTCATTGATGGGGGTGATGCCGAAAAGTCCCGGTCTGTGCCCATATCGTTTGGCCAGCTTTTCCAGCAGGTCCAGGACAAACTCCACTTCCTCCGGTGTCTGGCTCCATTTGCACACCCCGGAGATTCCCCCGTTGTCAAAGCCGTTCTGACTTAAGGGGGCTGTATGGAGATCCACCAGGATCTGCAGTCCGTACTTTTCCGCCCAGCCGAAGGCCTTGTCCAGCTCTTCGATACAGCCGATGAAGGGTGGACGGTCCCCAAAGATGAAGTAGGGGATGGGAATACGCACCGTGTTTAACCCGATCCGATGAATGGTGGCAAAATCCCGTTCCGAGATGTACTCGCTTCTGTGTACCTTAATCCTGGCCTCATACACCTCCGGGGAAAGCTTCCTGGGAAGATAGTATTCATCCTCCGCATCGGTTCCGGCAAAGAGAGCCGGACTCATCCATTTTTCCAGTACCAGCCAGTTGCCCAGATTGACGCCTTTAATCTGCATGTTTTTCTTCCTTTCTTTTTATATTTTTACCGGACTCCCAAAAGAGAGATCCGGTTAAATCTCGGATAAAATCACATTTTTCAGCTTCCTGGCCACCGTTGCCGGTGCACCGGAGCCGTTCTGTACCCCGATGAGAATGGTCACCTTCTCTTTGGGAAGGTTGAAAAAGTGGGTTCCCAGCCACCCGTCCCAGCCGTACTCGCCCTTTCGGCAGAACATCTGGCCCTGAGAGGGATGTTTACAGACTCTCATCAGGTTCCCGTAGGAATATCCCAAAAATCCAAAGTAGTTCTCAAAGGGCACCTGCTGCCTCTCCAGCAGCCTTCCCCCGGTGAGAAACTTCACGGAGGGTTTCTTTAAGATCCGCTTGCCGTTCCACTCTCCTCCATTTAAAAGCATGGCGGCAAACCGGGAATAGTCGTCCAGGGTGGAGGCAAGACCTGCTCCGCCGGATTCAAAGGCCGGTTTCCTCTCCATCCGGTTCATGATGCCCAGATGATTCCCTTTGTAGATTTCCAGCTGCTTTTTCCCGTCCTTTACCACGGTATCGTAGGTCTGGCAGAGTCTCTCCTGTTTCTCGGCAGGCACCCAGAATCCCGTATCCGTCATGCCCAGAGGCTCAAAAAACTCTTTCTCCAGGAAATCTCCAAAGGGCATGCCCGTAATGATCTCGATCACAGCCCCCAGGATGTCCGCGGAAGTGCCGTAATTCCAGGATTCTCCCGGATCAAAGAGAAGGCTGCATTTGCCAATAGAGTTGGCAAAGTCCACCGTGGACACGGGATGATCGGTATAGAGTCTTTCATCCACTTCCTGAAATACTTCCCCGGCCTGTCTTCCGCTCTCCGTGGAGACATCCGGATAGCAGGTCCCGGAGGTCATCTGCAGCAGATCCTTAATGGTCATCTCCCGGAGTACATCCCGGTTTTCCCCGTTTTCCCAGACTTTCTGATGAGCGAATCCGGGAAGATAAGTGGAGACCGGTTCATACAGGTCCAGCAGTCCCCTCTCCATCAAAAGTACGGCAGCGGCTGCCGTGATGGGCTTGGTCTGGGAATACAGCCGAAAGATGGTATCTCTTTCCACCTTTCTTCCTGCTTCCAGATCCGCATACCCCTCCGAGAGAAAGCACAGTTCCTTTCCCTTTCTCATCACCAGCACACTCATGCCTGCCGCGTTGTTTTCCTCAATACCCCTTTTCATGACTTCCGTCAGCTGTGATTTCATCGTTTCTCCTTCATGTTCTCCCCCGGTCCTTCCTCAGACCAGGCATTCACACATGTCCTCTTCCTCCACACCCACCTGTTCCATCAGCTCTTTCAATGTATCCCGGCACTCCAGATCCGCACACCAGGCCAGTCCGCAGCCTGCGGAGATGGATCTGGGAACGGGAATCAGTCTTCCGGGAGCCTGATGCTCTTTACAGGCTTTTTCCATGGCCATGGCATCTGCCGTGGTGTGGAAGGTAATTACCAGTTTCAGTTCTTTTTTTCTCATCTCTAACTCTCACAGTGCA
>CAZJYM010000293.1:0-3884 GCA_964550245.1 uncultured Blautia sp.
AGATTGCCTTCAATCTTCACGACGATGGAATGGCAGCTGAAAAGATTTCCCAGATGATAGAGGTCAGTTTGGCCGCTGTTCAGGAATGGCTTTCAGAGAGGAAAGTTTCACCCTGATCCGAGTAAAATATTAGACCGGAGGTTTTGCTTTCTTAGCAGTCTCCGGTCCTTGTTTTCTTCTTGAAGTTTTGACAGGCCGCTCATGGCTTAAGCGGGTTTTCTCTGTCCTGGCCAAATCTTAATCGCCGTTTTCCATCATGATGTGCAAAATCTTGCTGTCCGTATCCTTCATCCCTTCCCGGGCGATGGTGCTTACGGCCCGGATGGTGTTTTCCACTCCTTCCACTACAATGCCGTCTCCGCTGTAGAACTGGCTGTCATGGATGGACATCTGCATTCCCAGAAGTCCCGCTTCTACTGCAGAGGCGATCTTGGCCGCACAGCTGGCCTTGGCTCCGTCGCAGATCATGCCGGAGTTGATTGCCAGGGCATTGATGATGGTGTGGGAGATGTCTTCGGTGTTTCCTCCGTACAGGTAACAGATGCCGGCGCCGGCCCCGGCTCCCGCACTGGTGGCTCCGCAGTAGGCGGAGAGACTGCCGATGCCGGATTTCAGGTGGATGGTCACCAGGTTGGAGATCAAAAGAGCCCGTAAAAGCAGGTCCTGGGATACATTGCACTCCCGGGCATAGATGATCACCGGGATGGAGGCGGTGATTCCCTGATTCCCGCTGCCGGAATTGATCACCACCGGCAGTTCGCAGCCGTTCATCCGGGCGTCGGATCCGGCGGCTGCCCAGGCCTTGGCCCGGTTCTGGACGCTGTTTCCGTAGGAACGGATCAGGATCCTGCCGATCTCGGCCCCGTAATGGCCCTCCATTCCCGCCCGGGCGATGGCCAGGTTAAAATCGATCTGTCGCTCCAGCACTTCCCGCACATCATCCAGGTCCACTTCCCCGGCATAGGCTACGATATCCTCGATGTTCAGCAGCTCCCGGTTTTCCCGGACCTGAACCTCCTCGTCGGAGAAGGGCTTTTCTAAAAGTGTTTCTCCGTTTTTACGGATGGAGACCACGTTGGTGTGATCCCCGGCAATGCGGACAAAGGATTCTTCATTTCCGGCTTTTAAAGTCACCTGGATGTCAAAGGGAGTGTGGGACGTGGAGTTTTCGATGCTGATCCGGGCAGTATTTAAAAAGGCATCCAGATTCTCCAGCTCCTCAGAGGTGGGATCGGAGAGCACTTCCAGCTCCTTATTCGGATCCCCAAAACAGATCCCGGCGGAGACTGCGGTGCGCAGTCCCTTCCTTCCCCGGGTATGGGGTACGATCACACTCTTTACGTTTTTGACAATGTTTCCGCTGACCGTAAGGATTACTTCCTCCGGCATCTTTCCCAGGGTTTTCCGGGAGAGGGCTCCCGCGTAGGCAACGGCAATGGGTTCCGTACAGCCCAGGGCGGGGATCAGTTCTTCCTTTAAGATGGAGGTATAGGCGGCATTTATCGCTGCGTCAGGCATGGGATCTCCTTTCTTCCTGCTTTTTCTCCGGAGTCCACCTCATGGCTTTGGCACTTTTATAAAGCAAAGCAGAAGCGATGAGGGTGACCGTGAGGGAGAGAAAAAATCCCGGCGCCCGTAAAAGGCCTCTCATGTAGCCCCGATAGAGAACAAAGACCAGTTCTCCCACCAGGGCAAGAGCTGCCGAACCCGCCGCGATGAGGGCACGGGTGGGAAGGCGCAGGACAGTTTCCTTATATATGTAAGTTCTCATGGGGTTTCCCCCTTTGCAAAGGCGGATCAGGGACCAGCCGGCGGCTACGGAAAAAGCCAGGGAGAGGGCATAGGGGATAAGAACCACAGGGGAGGTAAGACCGGGAGCAGGCAGACACCCTGCCAGAAACACGGAGAAAACCATGATTCCCGCCTGGATGCTCATGGTTCTTTTAAGGGCTTGCAGATCTGTTCCCTCATACACATACCGGCCTCCCGCGTACTCATAGGTGCCGTCCTCATTGATCTGAAAATCGTCCAGATAGGCCCTTCGCCTTCTTCTCCGATAGAGTTTTTCTCCCATTTCAGGTCCTCACGATTTCCTTCAGGTTTTTCATCACGTATTCTACCACGTCTTTTTCCCATCTGCCGCTTTCACACCTGCACTTCAGTGTCAGAAGATACTGGGCCGTCTCCGGTTCCCAGCGGTTGCCGGCCTGGGCAAGCCGGTTCTGAAGCTCGATGTGACACTCGCTCTCATAGAGAAGTCCCTTTTCCCGGTAAAGGGGATAGTTGATCTGACCTTTGTGTTCCTGGATAAAGGGGTACAGGTCAGGGCAGTGCTCGGTCAGGCTGTTTACAGTCTGATCGGTCCGGTCCTCCTCCAGCTGGTGAATCAGTTCTTCTGCCCAGGGCAGGTACAGGGTTTGATCATAGTTGAAGCTTTCACCTGCAAAGCGGCAGATTCTCTCCTTCAGGTGAAGGAGATCCAGGATTATCAGAGCATTGGGAAAAAGCTTTGCTGCCATTTCGGCAACCCAGGGGGATCCGTTCGATAAGATCACGGTATCATGGTATCTTCCGTATCCGTTATCCAGGGCGGCGGCATACAGATGTTTTTCAAACTCTTCTCCGGATCCCAGAAGGCATACATAGTCCTTCTTCCAGGGCTGATCCGATGTAAAGACAGCTCCTGAGCGGCTTTCGATCCAGGCAGATCCGGTTCCGTCCTCACCCCGGATGCCCAAGGATCCGTCTTCCAACTGAATGTAGAGTACTCCCCGTCTTTCCCGCCTGGGAGGGTGAATGCTGACGGCTTCCTGCGCCCGGCGGCATTCCTCCTTAAAGACTGCTTTGCCGAGCAGGTTGGTGACCTTGCGGACGGAGTCATCGTTGATGATCACACCGTAGGTTTCCAGGAGCATATCCTCCACTTTCTGATAAGAGCATTCTTTCTGAGCCCAGTAGGCGCATCTGAGCATGAGGGCGGGAGTGATCCGGAAGGGGAGTATGGAGATCTCCAGGGCGTCATCCAGAGGAACCACACTCTTTCTTCCGGTGGTTTCCATCAGCTTTTTCATGGATTCCGGATCGGCCGGAATCAGAATGCTTCTGTCCACTGGAAGATCCCCGCAGAGGGTAGAGATGGTCTTGCAGGCCCTGCGGTGTGTCCGCAGTTTAATTCCTCCGGCCTGGAGTTCGCTTTTTTTGGCGGATCATTTCCTTTTCATTAACCTGATGCAGCATGCTCTGCAGCATCTTTGAATACAAAATGTTGGTATCTCCCAGCAGCCTGCCCCAGGCCGCTTCGATCTCCGTGATGGTGAGAAAGTGGTCCGGATCCCGGGTGCCGTCTGTTATCTTTTCTTCAAACTCATGCAGGAGCCGGGAGATTTCTTCCAGCGCCACAGAGGATGGAGATCTCTGATCGTTCATGATTCATATCCTCCTCGATGGTGGAATCATAGCACAAATGCCCCGGATTGTAAAGATCCTGCCAAGGTTTCAAAGGCAAAGGGCAGAGACAGATAAGGGTGCACTTTGCCGGAAAATTCTGCTCCCGTTCATGGAGGTTCCCATCATAACACGGAATTATATGGTAGTCCGTGAGAAAGCATACCGAATAGCGCGAGAATTTGAATGGAGACTGGAAGGAGGGAATCTTGATGGGTAAATGGTTTAACGAAAATATGACTTCTGATGAGGCAAGACGTGTTCGCTGTTCGTTTACAAAAGCACAGTATGAGGCGAACAAAGAGGCTGTTAAAAAGGAATATGCTGAGGTTTTACCGATAATTTTGAAGCGGGAAAGTGATTTGGCAAAAGAGGGCTGGATGTTTTAAGGAAACTGTTATTCGGCGCATTATGTGCGCCAAATAAAAAAGGCACCGCTG
>CAZJYM010000294.1:0-2528 GCA_964550245.1 uncultured Blautia sp.
AAAAAAAGAGAGGCTGCAAGGTTCTTTTGCTGCCTCTCTTTTCTGCTTTTAGAATGTTTGCCTTTTTGGAGATGATGATTTCGGGACGGTCCTGCCCGAACCTCTCTTCTCCCTTTTCCTGTCTCAGCCTTCCTTTACGGTTTCAAAGGCTGCATCCAGGGCGGCAATCAGATCCTCCACCTTCTCAATGCCGATGGAGAGACGAATGGTATTGGGCTTGATTCCCTGATCCAGAAGCTCCTCATCCGTACACTGGCTGTGGGTGGTGGTCGCCGGGTGAATCACCAGGGATTTCACGTCCGCCACATTGGCCAGCAGTGAGAAGATGGCCAGGTTATCGATAAACTTCTGGGCTGTAGCCGCATCTCCCTTGATCTCGAAGGTGAAGATGGATCCGCCTCCGTTGGGGAGATACTTCTTATAGAGCTCGTGGCTGGGCTCTCCCGGCAGGGAGGGATGATGAACAGCCTCCACCTGCGGATGTTTGGAGAGATAGTCCACGATCTTCAACGCATTGCTCACATGCCTCTCTACCCGCAAGGACAGGGTTTCCAGTCCCTGAAGGAAAATGAAGGCATGGAAGGGAGAAAGGGTAGCGCCGGTATCCCGAAGAACCACGGCACGGATGTAGGTTACAAAGGCCGCGGGTCCTGCGGCTTCCGTAAAGGACACTCCGTGATAGCTGGGATTGGGTTTGGAAATCCAGGGATACTTGCCGGAAGCTGCCCAGTCAAAGTTTCCGCTGTCCACAATCACACCGCCGATGGCAGTTCCGTGTCCGCCGATGAACTTGGTGGCAGAGTGAACCACGATGTCTGCACCGTACTCGATGGGACGGACCAGATAGGGGGTGGCAAAGGTGGAATCCACGACCAGAGGAATCTGATGCTTATGGGCAATCTTGGCCAGCTCTTCCAGATCCACCAGGTTGGAGTTGGGATTTCCCAGTGTCTCCACAAAGATGGCCTTGGTGTTGTCCTGGATGGCTGCCTCAAAGGAGCCCTCTACTTCCGGGTCCACAAAGGTGGTGGTCACCCCGCTGGTAAGGGGAAGGGTATGGGCCAGAAGATTGTAGGTGCCTCCGTAGATGGTCTTGGAGGAGACGATGTGTTCTCCTTCCTTGGCTAAAGTCTGGAAGGTGTAGGTGATGGCCGCCGCTCCTGAGGCCACGCCCAGAGCTCCCACTCCTCCTTCAAGGGAAGCAATCCTCTGCTCAAAAATATCCACTGTGGGATTGGTCAGTCTGCCGTAAATATTTCCCGCGTCCCGCAGTCCGAAACGGTCTGCCGCATGCTGGGAATTGTGAAAAACATAGGATGTGGTGGCGTAAATGGGCACCGCCCGGGCGTCTGTCACCGGGTCTGCCTGCTCCTGCCCGATATGGACCTGTCTGGTCTCAAATCCCCAGTTTTTCGGATCTCTGATATCTGCCATGTTCTCTTCCTCCATTGATTTCTTATTTCTTACCCGGAATTTCTCCCGGATTTCATCTACTGTCCATATGATAGACGATCTTTCGTTTTCTGTCCAATATGGAAAATCCATAGCCGGTTATAGTTTCATTCTATAGCCTGCAGGTAATCCTTCAGCTTTTCAATATACCGCTCTCCCATCCGGCTGATGATCAGGTTCTTTCTGGTTACATACCCGATGTCCATCCAGTTCTCCCTTCCCTCATCCTCAAAGGGAACCGCCGCGTACTCGCTGCCGTTTAACTCCTCGCAGATGATGCCCGAACACAGGGTATAGCCGTTTAAGCCCACCATCAGGTTTAACATGGTGGCCCGGTCGTTGGCATGGATGATCCGGGGATAGTCCCGGTCGGAGAGGATCTCCTCCGCCAGATACACGGAACTGTTGTCCCCCTGCTCAAAGGACAGGCAGGGGTAGTCCTGCAGCTGTTCCAGACTGATGGAGGGCTGAGATGCCAGCGGGTGATGCTTCCAGAGATACACGTAAGTAGGACACTGAATCAGGAGATGGAATTCCAGATCTGCGTTTTTCAGCATCTTTTCCAGGACTTTCCGGTTAAAGTCGCAAAGATACAAAATTCCAATCTCACTTCGCAAAGTGCTCACATCGTGGATGATCTCCCCGGTTCTGGTCTCCCGGATGGCGAAATCATACCGGGACATGTCAAACTCCTTGGCCATGTCCACAAAGGCCTTGACCGCAAAGGAGTAGTGCTGGGTGGAAACCCCGAACTTCTTCTTCACGGACTCCCCTTTTCCGTACTTTTCCAGAACCGCCTCATACTGGGAGTAGATCTGTCTGGCGTAGAGCAAAAACTCCGCCCCGTCGGCAGTCAGGGTGACTCCCCGGCCTCCCCGGTAGAACAGGGTGATCCCCAGTTCCTTCTCCAGCTCCTTCATGGCGTTGGTGAGGGAGGGCTGGGAGACAAAAAGCAGCTCCGAGGCCTTGTTCAGGGAACGGGTCTGGGCTATGGTGATAAGGTAATGCAGCTGGTTTAAGGTCATCTCCTGGATACCACCTCCGGGCATTGATGGGGGAAGGGGAAAATCAAAGGG
>CAZJYM010000294.1:2628-3842 GCA_964550245.1 uncultured Blautia sp.
AAAAATAGGAGGAAATCGGAAATTCCCCTCCGGTTTCCTCCTTCCCCCGTTTTTTCTTTGTTTCTATTCGGTAAACAAAGGCGTTGAATAGTATCTGTCTCCGCTGTCCGGCAGCAGAGCCACGATCGTCTTGCCTTCGTTCTCCTCCCGTCCGGCGTATTCCAGAGCCGCATGAAGGGCTGCTCCGGAGGAGATTCCCACCAGAATGCCTTCCTTCTTGGCCAGCAGCTTGGCAGCCGCATAGGCGTCCTCATGATCCGCCTTATAGATTTCATCGTAGACGGAAGTGTTGAGAACGGCAGGAACAAACCCGGCGCCGATTCCCTGAATCTTGTGGGGACCGGATCTTCCTTCCGAGAGAACCGGAGAGGCTGCGGGCTCCAGAGCCACGATCTTCACTTCCGGCTTTTTCTCCTTTAAGTACTCACCAACACCGGTTAAGGTTCCGCCGGTACCCACGCCGGCGATAAAGATATCCACCTGTCCCTCCGTGTCATTCCAGATCTCCGGACCCGTGGTGGCCTTGTGAATGGCCGGGTTGGCGGGATTGTCAAACTGTCCGGGGATAAAGCTTCCCGGGATCTCTTTGGAGAGCTCTTCTGCCTTTTCGATGGCTCCCTTCATGCCCTTGGAGCCTTCGGTTAATACCAGCTCCGCCCCGTAGGCCTTCAGGATGTTTCTTCTCTCCACGCTCATGGTCTCCGGCATGGTGAGGATCAGACGGTATCCCTTGGCCGCCGCGATGGAGGCCAGACCGATTCCCGTGTTTCCGGAGGTGGGCTCTATGATCACCGATCCCTCATGGATCAGTCCCTTTTCCTCCGCATCCTCCAGCATGGCCTTGGCGATTCTGTCCTTTACGCTTCCCGCCGGATTGAAATATTCCAGTTTTACCAGCACCCGGGCTTTCAGGCCCAGCTCTTTTTCGATGTTTACGATTTCCACCAGGGGCGTATTGCCTATCAGTCCCAGTGTACCTTTATAATAACCTGCCATAAGATTTCCTGCCTTTCCAAAGTACAAATCTCCCCCCTTGTACGGGGGTGAATTCATTGTACAACGATTCACCTACTGTGTCAATAGGTTTTTGTTTGCCTCTATTTTCCTCTCTATTTTCCCTTCCGGGAATGATATTTACACGCTTCTGGAAATGATGTATGATATGATTACAGCGTCAAAAGCCTGATCCCACGGGGTGCTTGCACACCGGTGGG
>CAZJYM010000295.1:0-3755 GCA_964550245.1 uncultured Blautia sp.
ACAACTACAACACGGACATGTGGATCGAGGAGGTTCTGTCCGGGATCCAGCGGTAGAAAAAGAAAAGCAAAAAATAAAAAAACAGAAACAAGGAAAAACAGAGAACAGAAAAGAGAAAAGAGAGAGAAACAGGGAGGAGAAGGCGCTGCCTTCTCCTCCCTGTTTCTCTGAGATTTTTATTTATTGGGATTTTGATATCCCGGTTTAAGATTCACTGAAAACTTCTACCGAGTCTCCGCCGCTGAAGACTTCCACCGCGGCGTTGTCCGCTCCAAAGCTTTCTCCGGAGCCTCCCTCGAAGACTTCAATCAGATCCGATACGAAATCCGTCCGGTTGCCGGAGGAGCTCTGCCCTGAAAGGGTGTTCTTCAGAGCATTCTGAAGGGAACTGGAGACCACCACTTCCTTCTCGGAAGCAAAGCCTCTGCCCTGCTCCATGGCGGCTACTTCCACCTGAGAAGGATAGAAGGAGGGCTGGCGGATGTAGCGGAAGCTGGCGCTGTAGGCCTCTCCCACGGTGACGCCGTTCTTGCTGGAGGAACAGTGGACTGCGATCCAGTCTCCCGCTTCGGTCTTCCCGCAGATGATTCCCACATGGTTGTTGACTCCCGCTTCCGGGCCTCTCTGGAATACCAGATCCCCGGGCTGAGCCTCGGCCTCGCTGACCACGTTGGCCTTGGTCCACTGATCGGAGGTGCCGTCCCCGATGCTGAACTCCATGGACCGGTTCTGATATCCGTTGACCACGGCCCAGGTGACAAACCCGCTGCAGTCCAGGCCGTAAGCCCGGATGGTGCCGGTGCTGGGACTGCCCTCTGCGGTTACGGTGGCTGCATTTCCCCAGCTGGGATCCTCACCCAGGGTGGTGGACTTGCCGCCCCAGAAGTATCCCACCTTACCCACCAGGGAATAGGCGGAGGAGATCACGTTGACTCTCTCTTCGGATACGCCGTCCCCCACGCTCTCCCGGACAAAGCCCTTGGCGGCGGTGACGGTTGCGCACAGAAGCTTGCAGTCGTTCTCCACATACTTCCGCAGGATTTTTCTGTCCTCCGCTTCCAGCTTGTTTTTCCTGATATAGTAGTTGATATGCCGGTTCCCGTAGGAAACCCGGGTAATATTTTCCTTGCTGCGGATCACCGGGTTTAACTCTTCAAAGATTTTTGCCAGGTCATCCTTGCAGGAGGCGTCCATCTCAAAGGAGGTGGCTCCCTCCTTCTGTTTTTCATACACGTAGATTGCCAGAATATCCTGCCAGTTTCTCACCAGCAGCATGTCCGAGGAGGTGGTGACTCCGTCATTGCGAAGATCGCTGGTGTCCGCCAGCTTCATTCTGTCCTTGTACTCCGACTCGATCTGATCCATCACCGCCGGAAAATCCTCGGAAAAAGACAGTGCATACTTTTCTTTCAGACTGTTCAGATAGAAATCCTTGCCTGCGTGAAGGTTGGAGGGAATGGTGGTATAATACACCGGCTGTCCCTGCACCGCAGGGGGTGTGGCCGGACTTCCTTCCGCCGGAGTCTGCTGCTTTAAGGCCGCAATGCGGATCTCCGCCTCTGCCAGCACCGGATAGTTGAATATCTGGGCCTGCTCCTCTTCCTTCAGTTTGTTGTAGGCTTCCCGGATGGAGGTGATTTCCGGCTCCATCTCCAGGGTGATCTCCTCCAGCACCAGGGCATTGATCCGGTCGATCACCGCCTGCGCCGCCTCCGGAATCCCGGACGGGGTGGGAGTCGGTGTCGCGGTTGGCTCCGGTGTGGGTGTGAGAGATACTTCCGGAGTAGGGCTTACTGTTGCCTCCGGCGTGGGTGTAGCCGTGCTTTCCGGAGTGGGACTTACCGACTCTTCCGGAGTGGGTGTCACCGTGCTTTCCGGAGAAGGCGTCACCGAAGCTTCCGGTGTAGGACTTACCGGTTCTTCCGGGGTGGGTGTCACTTCCGCCTCCGGCGTCACCGTTGCCTCCGGTGTGGGGCTTACCGGCTCTTCCGGAGTGGGTGTAGCCTCTCCTTCCGGAACCGGTGTGGGCCTTGGCGGCTGCACATCTCCCAGAGAGGGCGGAAGGTCGTCTCCCACGGAACCCTCATTGGGATCCAGAGGAGGAAGATCATCTCCCACCGATCCACCTCCCGGATCCAGCGGGGGCAGCTCCTCTCCCAGGGAAGGTGGCTCCTCTGCCGCCTCCGAAGGAGCCGGTTCCACCGTCTCCACCGGCGCAGCCGGCGGGTCGGTTCCCGTCTCTCCTTCCTGATTTTCTTCTGACAAAATGCCGCTCTCCTCCGCACCCAGAGCAGGT
The DNA here is from genome assembly GCA_964550245.1 of uncultured Blautia sp. GTDB lineage: Bacteria > Bacillota > Clostridia > Lachnospirales > Lachnospiraceae > Blautia_A. The sequence continues at coordinate 2,297 of CAZJYM010000295.1, forward strand.
GCTGTTCCGCCCAGAATGGTGGCGGACACCAGAGTGATGCAAAGGCATTTCGCCAGATATTTATTTTTCATCCTGCAAAATGCTCCCTTCTTTTCCTGCGAACCCCATCCCCTACTCCCCTTTGAAGGGACGGGGGGCCTTTAAAAACCGCACTTACACAATTACCGGTCTCATTCTAGCATAAAAAAATTTCAAAATCAACCGCCGGGAGAACTCTGCCCGGGAGAATCACACAAATTTCACATTTTGAGGCTTTTTTGGCATTCCGGAAAAGGAATGGCCAGGAAACCTAAAGCCCCCGGACAGGGGCCAAAAGAGGATATTTTCCGGGAAAAACGCAAAATATCCGGTGAATCATTTCGCTCTTATAATTATAAACTATAAGTTTTTGATTCAATTGCAGAAAACTGTTGCAAAAACCTTCCCGATCCGTTATAATAGAATCAGTTGGAAACGTAGCTCAGCTGGGAGAGCATCTGCTTGACGTGTAGAGGGTCGCAGGTTCGAGTCCTGTCGTTTCCATCAAAGGGCCTGCCCTCCTGGGGTGGGCCTTTTTCTTTTCACCGGGGAGGGATTAAGCATGAAGGAGTTTTCATCAGCGCGGGATAAGGAGAGGTATTTCAGGTCTCTTCCTGAAGAAGAAAAGATCCCTGTCCTTACGGAAATCATCCGGGAGTCGGAAAGCACCGTGTTTTTAGGCGGTGCAGGCGTCTCCACGGAGAGCGGGATTCCCGACTTTCGAAGCAAAAACGGGCTCTATAAAAAACCCGGGCTTCGAAGTCCCGAGTATCTTCTCAGCGCCGACTGCCTGAACCGCAATCCCCGCCTCTTCTTCTCCTACTTCCGGGAAAACCTGGACTGCCGGAAGGCCCTGCCCAACCGGGCTCACCTGAAACTCTCGGAAATGGAGGAAAAGGGAAAGCTTACCGGGGTGATCACCCAGAACATCGACGGACTTCACCAGAAGGCGGGGAGCCGGAATGTAAAGGAGATCCACGGCAGCGCTCTGCGAAGCTACTGTATCTCCTGCCGCCGGGACTACGGAGCGGATTTCATCTTTGAAAATGAGGAGGACATTCCCCGCTGTCCGGCCTGCGGAAAAACAGTGCGGCCCGATGTCACCCTCTACGGGGAGCTTCTCCCCCAGCCCGCCTATGAGGAGGCGGTGGCTCTGGTCCGCTACGCGGACTGTCTCATCATCGGGGGAACCTCCCTGGCGGTGGGTTCCGCAGCCCAGCTGGCCCATCTCTTCCACGGGAAATACCTGGTAATCATCAACCTGGGAAAGACAAAGATGGAAGGGAAGGCGGATCTGGTCTTTCATGAGAGCATCGGGGATGTACTGAGTAAAATAGAAGTTTAAAAAGCCCTGCCGGCAGGCAGGGCTTAATTTCATCAATAACTTCAGGCCGCCATGGAGGCCGCGTTCAGATAGGCCGCGTCGCACAGCTGCAGCACG
>CAZJYM010000296.1:0-3732 GCA_964550245.1 uncultured Blautia sp.
GGCGTACAGGTAAACACGGACACGCCCATGGCGGGAACGTTCACCCGCAGGGATTCCTCCCTCTCATCACACTCTTCCGGACGGCTGGTGCGGGCCCGGGCATTTACCGTCCCCTCTCCTCCGTAGCGGACATTGTCGCTGTTGAAGATCTCCTTGTACTTTCCGTGGAAGGGTACGCCCACAGAGTATTTCAGATGGGGAGTCCCTGAAAAGTTGCAGAGGGCCAGCAGGGTTTCTTCCGGTTTGTCCGTCCGGCGCAGGAAGGCCAGAACATTCTCCTGGCTCTTCATCAGCTGGATCCACTCAAACCCCTCAAAGTCGTCATCCTTCGCATAGAGGGCGGGATGAGTTTTGTACAGGGTGTTCAGATCCTTCAGACACTGTCTCAGTTCCTCCGGAAGATCCGGATCCGGAGCCGTCATCTTGCATCCGGGATGAAGAACCTGATAGGAATAGGCGGCCCGGATCTGGGCCATCTTCTGCTTGGTATCTCCGGGAAGGAGGCTCATGAAGTTTTCCAGTCCTCCCACATCCCGTCTTCCCAGGGTCAGTACGTAATGCTCGGAGTAGGCGTAGACGCTGGAAAGGGTCAGCTGATCATGATAGCTCCACCGGTCTTCCGGCTTCTGAGCCAGGTATCCCAGCAGATCCCGGGTCCAGCCTCCGCTCCACTTGTAGTCAAATCCCAGGTGGTCATTCTCCACACTGTCGGTAAGGCAGGGCCAGAGGCCGTCCTCCTGAGCGATGATGAGAACTCCGGGAAGACTCTTCTTCACGGAGGTATTCAGCTGTTTTAAGAAGGCCACGGCATAGAGGTTTTCATTGTTTCCGTAGATGTTGGGAGTCCACTGTCCGGGGCTTCTGCCGTAGTCCAGGTAGAGCATGGCATCCACATCATCCAGTCTCAGTCCGTCACAGTGATACTTCTCCAGCCAGTAAAAGGCATTGGAGAGCAGGAATTCCCTGACCATGGGGCTGTCGTAGTTAAAAAGCCAGGTTTTCCACTTGGGATGAACGGCCATGGCCGGATCCTTCACCTCGTAGAGAGGGGTACCGTCAAAGGAGCGAAGTCCTGATTCATACCCGGGGAAATGAGCGGGTGTCCAGTCCAGGATCACCCCGATGCCTGCCCGGTGAAGTCCGTCCACCAGCTGCTGGAAATCTTCCGGGGTTCCAAAGCGGACCGTAGGGGCAAAGTAAGCGGAGGTTGCATACCCGGAGGTCACTTCATCCAGGTATTCCATCACCGGATGAAGCTCCACATGGGTGTATCCCAGGGAGGATACAAAGTCGATCAGATCCTGTCCCTTCTGCCAGTAGGAGAGACTGGTCTCATAGATGGAAACCGGCTGGTTCCGGTCCTGATACTTCTTCCTTTCCTCCAGCCACTTCTCATCGGTCCAGTGGAAATCTCCCAGATCCGCCACCACACAGTGATCCTTGTGGATGATTCCCATCCGGAAGGCGTAGGGATCATTCCTGGACACGATGGTGCCGTTGTGCAGCTTCAGCTCATACTTGTAGCAGTTCCCCGGCTTCACCCCGGGAACAAAGAGTTCAAAGATACCGGACATGGGCATCCTGTGCATCATCAGACGCTTTCCGTCCCAGTTGCAGAAATCCCCTACAACGCTGACTCTCATGGCATTGGGAGCCCAGACTGCAAAGCTGGTTCCCTCCACACCGTTGATCACCAGGGGATGAGCCCCCAGCTTCTCAAAGGCATGGTCATAAGTCCCGGCACAGAAGGCCTTCTCCTCATCCTCGGTGATCTGTCCCGGAAAGGCATAGGCATCCGCAAAGGTCTCCTCTCCGTCCTGGCGGATGACATGATATTTATAGGAAGGAATTTTTCTTCCGGGGATCATCACCGCAAAATACCCGCCGTCATCTTCCAGTTCCATGGGGTAGGATTCCTCCCCCACCAGCACCTGAACCTGCAGGGCTTTGGGGAAGTAGCCCTGGATCAAAATCCCCTCGGGCAGGATCCGGGGTCCCATTACGTCTTTGGGGGAGGGTTCCTCCCCGTAGACAATGTTTTCGATTCGCGGCCAGTTCATGTATTTATAAACGATTTCGTTCATGAAATATTTTCCTCCAAATTTCATCAGATTTCATCTTCATCCTTCCCCGTACCTGCCCCCAAAAAGGGGGCAGGTACGGGAAGTTTCCAACATTTTAACATTTTCCCGGGCAAAAATAAAGGAATTATTTGACAAATTTTCTTTCCTGCGCTACATTGTTGTCAGGTACTGGTCCATGGGGCCGGTAATTTATAAAGACATACATACCAGGAGGTTATAAAATGAACCCGAAAGAATACGACGTAACCGCTCTGGGCGAACTGCTCATTGACTTTACGGAAAACGGAACAAGCTCCCAGGGGAATCCGGTGCTGGAGGCCAATCCCGGGGGAGCGGTCAGCAACGTGCTCTCCATGCTGGAAAGACTGGGGAAAAAGACGGCCCTTATCGGCAAGGTGGGCCGGGACATGTTTGGAGATCAGCTGAAAGAAGCGGTGGCGGAGGTGGGCATCGATACTAAAAACCTGGTCACCGATGAGGAGATTCACACTACCCTGGCCTTTGTACACACCAGCCCGGACGGAGACAGGGATTTCTCCTTCTACCGGAATCCCGGAGCCGACATGATGCTGAAAAAAGAAGAAGTCTCCGAGGAACTGATCCGCAGCTCCAGAGTTTTCCACTTCGGCACCCTCTCCTCCACCCATCCGGGAAACCGGGAGGCCACCCGCTATGCCCTGGAGATCGCCCGGGAAGCAGGCTGCATCATCACCTTTGATCCCAACCTTCGTCCTCCCCTGTGGTCTTCTCTGGACAATGCCAAAGCCGAGATAGAGTACGGAATCTCCAAATGCGATGTGCTGAAGATCTCCGACAACGAGGTAGAATTCCTCTTCGGCACCACCGATTACGATAAGGGAGCCGCTCTCATTCAGGAAAAGTATCACACCCCTCTGGTGCTGATCACCCTGGGCCGGGAAGGAAGCCGGGCCTACTATAAGGATCTGCGGGCACAGGCTCTCCCCTTCATTCAGGAAAGCACCATTGAAACCACGGGAGCCGGAGACACTTTCTGTGCCTGTGCCATCAACTATGTGCTGGAACACGGTCTTGACGATCTGAAGGAGGAGAACCTTACAGAGCTTCTCACCTTCGCCAATGCAGCTGCCTCCATCATCACCACCCGGAAGGGTGCCTTGAGAGTGATGCCAACTAAAGAAGAAGTCCTCTCCTTTATCGAAAGCCGGAAGTAAACCACAAAGCTGTCCTTCGGGACAGCTTTTTTATGCTCCTTTTCTGGCACGTGGGAATGGGGAATTTAAAGAAATCTGTTGACAGGTATGCGCCGGTCCTGTACAATCATTCTAATGGGCAGTTATATTTCCTTATCGTCATTGTCTATCACTGTTATAGTTGAAATCTAATCGAAACAGAAAATGCCCGCGCGCAGATATCCAATCAGCGGAGGTAACTGCAATGGAAAATGTCCTCAGTGTTGCCAGGATGTTCAACGAGCTTTACAGAGCAGATCATGGGGAGGACCTGGATTCCATGAGGAGTATTCCTGGAAATGTTCCCGGGAAGGACTGGCTGCCGATGCATCGGAGAGATCCCGGTACCCTTGTTTCGATGCACAGGGAAACCAGCCTGGCACCGATTCCCGGAGAAAGGTAAGAGCTTTCGCAGAAAGGAAGGGGGCGACAGCATG
>CAZJYM010000297.1:0-3720 GCA_964550245.1 uncultured Blautia sp.
CCGGTATGGGGTACAATGGTCTCAAACAGCAGTCAGGCGGAGGGTAAAGTCAATGCTCAGTGTCTTTTACGGAAACATGCCGGAGGCGGTTTTCAACACGGCCGTCTATTTTAAAAATACTTACGAGGATGCCTGGATCGTGGATCCCCTTGCCCGGGAGATGATTCTGGATGTAGACAGTTCAGTGGTTCTGGGAAGCGGTGTGATCGACAGCCCGGTTCTGGGAAAGATTTCCCCGCTGTCTCTCTCAGGGGGTGTCAAAACCCTGATGCTGATCCAGAATGAACCGGAGAAGGTCTTTAACGCCTCCACCTGCGGAGATAACTGTGCCGGATGGATCCTGAAGCTGGCCGAGGAGAAGGATGTAACGATTAATCTGCGCCATCTGATGGACTTTGGGGAAGGGGAATTTACTCTGCGCATCCTCAATACCGGGCAGATTGTACACAGCATGAAGGAACTGATCCCGATTGCGGTGCTGTATGTGTGAGGAGGGGTTATGACAGGAACGCACAGAGTTGTTATAGAAAACAGAAGGGTCCGGTATGATTTTGAACTTCGAAGAAACATCACCCTGATCCGCGGGGACAGCGCTACCGGAAAAACCGTTCTGGTGGACATGATCCGGGAATACGATGAGTATGGTCCCTCCAGCGGCATTGACCTTCAGTGTGACAGGCCGTGCCATGTTCTGGAAGGGAAGACCTGGGAGGCACAGCTGGGCCTGATCCGGGGGAGCATCGTCTTCATCGATGAGGGGAATGCGTTTGTCCACGGCGATGCCTTTGCCCGGAAAGCTTTGGAGACGGACAATTATTATGTGATCGTCTCCCGAGAGAACATCCCCTCTCTGTCCAGCGGTGAGGAAGAGATCTGTGGAATCCGCAGATCCGTAAGAGCTGGGACTTCACGTGTTAATAATGAGTTCTTTCCTATTAAATAAGACAGACTGTTCTGGAGTCGGATTTCATCCGGCTCCTCTTATTTTGATAGAAAGACCGGGGTGACGGGTGTTTCTTCCATTAATATAAGGTGTCGGGGGAGGCTTTGGAGGGCCCTGTCAACAGGAAATAAAATAGTTCACAAAAAATTTACAGTTTCATATTGACAAACTGTCGGAAGGATGTTATCTTATGAACGTAGATGTTAGCACTCTACAATATCGAGTGCTAACAAGAACCGTTCGATCTGACTGCCGCCTGTTTTGGGGAAGTCAGATGAACAGAAAGGAGTCAGGGAGATGGGAGAGGTTTTGGATGAACGCAAAAAGAAGATCTTAAAGGCGATCATCAAAACTTACATGGAAACAGGAGAACCTGTAGGCTCCCGGACTATTTCCAAATATACGGATTTAAACGTGAGTTCCGCCACCATCCGCAATGAGATGTCCGATCTGACGGATCTGGGCTACATCATTCAGCCCCACACGTCCTCCGGGAGAATTCCTTCGGACAAGGGCTACCGCCTTTACGTGGACGAGCTGATGCAGGAGAAGGAAGCGGAGATCGCGGAGATCCGCAACCTGATGATTGAAAAGACTGACAAGCTGGAGAAGGTGTTAAAGCAGGTAGTCAGGACTCTGGCCTCCAACACCAACTATGCCGCCATGGTCTCCGTTCCCCAGTACAGCGGAAGCAGGCTGAAGTTTATTCAGCTTTCCCGTGTGAGTGAACGGCAGCTGGTGGCGGTGGTGGTCTGCGAGGGCAACGTGATCCGCAATCAGATCATCCCTCTGGAGGAGGAGATCTCCGATGAGACGCTGCTGAAGCTGAACCTTCTTCTCAATACCAACCTGAACGGGCTTCCCATTCAGGATATAAATCTCGGCATGATTGCCAGGCTGAAAGAACAGGCGGGGAGCCACAGTTCCGTGGTGGCTTCCGTGCTGGATGCGGTGGCCGCCACCATCTCGGTGGACGAGGACGACATGGAGATCTACACCTCCGGCGCCACCAACATCTTCAAATATCCGGAACTGGTGGACAAGGGCAGAGCCAGTGAGCTGATCTCCACCTTCGAGGAGAAGGAGGAGCTGGCCACACTGGTGAAAACCCGGATGGCAGACGAGGATGACACGGGAGTGAGAGTCTATATCGGAGACGAGCTTCCTGTTGAAAACCTGAAGGACTGCAGCATCGTCACCGCCACCTATGAGCTGGGACAGGGCATGCACGGCACCATCGGGATCATCGGTCCCAAACGGATGGACTATGAAAACGTGGTCAACAGCCTGAAGTCCTTAAAGGTGGGGCTGGATGAGGTGTTTCATAAAAACAGGGATCCGGATCATAAGGACATTGAGGAAGACACAGAAGCCGCCGAGCAGTAAGGGGACTGCCCGGCGGGAGAAAGATATTTGGGAATCTCTGCTGTAGCTGTACAGTGACGGATACGATATTGAAAGGAAAGGGGTAAAGAGGCGTGTCAGAAGAAAACAGGGATGCAGCGGAAATGCAGGAGGAAGAGGATACGGCAGAAAAAAAGGAAGAGCAGGCCCCGCAGGGTGAGGATGCCCCGGATCCCGAACCTGCCCCCGCACAGGAACCGGAGGAGGAAGCATCCGATGGCGGGGAGGAGACTTCCCAGGAGGATGAGCAGCAGGAGGAATCAGCCGGAGACGACACGGACAAATCCGGCGGAAAGAACCGGCCTTCCTTCTTTAAGAGGAAGAAAGACAAGGAAAAGGAACAGATGCAGACCCAGATCGATGATCTTACGGACAGGCTGAAACGGAGCCTGGCAGAGTTTGACAACTACCGCAAGCGCACCGAGAAGGAAAAGTCCAGCATGTACATCATCGGAGCCCGGGAGGTGGTGGAGAAGATTCTTCCCATCGTGGACGGCTTCGAGAGAGGTCTGGCCCAGGCCCCGGAGGATGATGCCTTTGCGGACGGCATGAAGAAGATCTATAAACAGCTGATGACCACACTGGAGGATCTGGGAGTCAAGCCCATCGAAGCGGTGGGAAAGGAGTTTGATCCCTCCCTTCACAATGCGGTGATGCATGTGGAGGATGACTCCGTAGGAGAGAACATTGTGGTGGAAGAGCTTCAGAAAGGCTACACCTACAAGGACTTTGTGGTCCGCCACAGCATGGTGAAGGTAGCCAACTGACCAAGAAAACAAAATTTAGTTTAACCATAAAGACGAGGAGGAAATAGATTATGGGAAAGATTATCGGTATTGACCTGGGAACAACCAACAGCTGCGTAGCCGTTATGGAAGGCGGGCAGCCCACAGTTATTGCGAATACAGAAGGAGCCAGAACCACACCCTCCGTTGTGGCCTTCACCAAGAACGGAGAGCGTCTGGTAGGAGAGCCTGCCAAGCGTCAGGCAGTCACCAATGCGGAGAGAACCATCTCCTCCATCAAGAGAGAGATGGGCACCGACTTCCGTGTCAACATCGACGGAAAGAAGTACTCTCCCCAGGAAATTTCAGCCATGATTCTTCAAAAGCTGAAAAAGGACGCCGAGGACTATCTGGGTGAGAAGGTTACGGATGCGGTTATCACCGTTCCCGCCTACTTCAACGATGCTCAGAGACAGGCCACCAAGGATGCCGGCAAGATCGCCGGACTGGATGTAAAGCGTATCATCAACGAGCCCACGGCCGCAGCTCTGGCTTACGGTCTGGACAACGAGAGAGAACAGAAGATCATGGTATACGACCTGGGCGGCGGTACCTTTGATGTGTCCATCATCGAGATCGGTGACGGCG
>CAZJYM010000298.1:0-3713 GCA_964550245.1 uncultured Blautia sp.
TTAAAGGAGCTTTTATGGAGGACTTTCTGAAGGTGGGGGTGATCACCTCCACCCACGGCATCCGGGGAGAGGTGAAGGTGTATCCCACCACGGAGAATGCCAGGCGTTTCCTGGAACTGTCCGGCGTACTGCTGGATACAGGGAAGGAGAAGCTGCCCCTGGAGATCGAGGGCGTGAAATTCTTCAAAAACCTGGCCATCTTAAAGTTTAAGGGGCTGGATGACATCAACCAGGTGGAAAAGTACACCGGAAAGGAACTGTGGATCCCCCGGGAGGAAGGCCAGGAGCTGGGAGAGGACGAGTATTACATCGCGGATCTCATCGGCATGGAAGTGGTGCTGGAGGACGGAAGCCATTTCGGGACTTTGAGGGATGTGCTGGAGACCGGGGCCAACGACGTGTATGCGGTGACCATGGATGACGGTAAGGAAGTGCTTCTTCCCGCCATTCACCAGTGCATTCTGGATGTGAGCCCGGAGGAGAACAGGATGCGGATCCATCTGATGAAGGGGCTGCTGTCATGAACTTTCACGTACTCACTCTGTTTCCGGAGATGATTGAATACTGCATGAATACCAGCATTACCGGAAGAGCCGTCTCCTCGGGCATTCTCACTTTGGAGAGCGTAAATATCCGGGACTTTGCCTTTAACAAGCACCAGAAGGTGGATGACTACCCCTACGGGGGAGGAGCGGGGATGCTGATGCAGGCGGAGCCGGTGTATCTGGCCTATCAAAGCATTGCAGAAAAGCTGGAATCTCCTCCCCGGGTGATCTATCTGACGCCTCAGGGAGAGGTCTTTCATCAGGCCATGGCAGTAGAGCTGGCCAGGGAGACGGATCTGGTGTTTCTCTGTGGTCACTATGAGGGCATTGACGAGAGGGTGCTGGAGGAGATTGTGACAGATGAGATCTCCATCGGGGACTACGTGCTCACCGGGGGAGAACTGCCCGCTTTAGTGGTGATGGACTGTATCGCCCGCATGGTTCCCGGGGTTCTCACCAATGAGGAATCCGGACAGACCGAGTCCTTTTCCGGAAACCTGCTGGAGTACCCCCAGTACAGCCGGCCGGAGGTGTGGCGGGGACGGAAGGTACCGGAGGTTCTTCTCTCCGGTCATCACGCCAACGTGGATCAGTGGAGGCGGGAACAGTCCATTCTTCGAACCGCAAGAAAAAGACCGGATCTGCTGGAAAAGGCGGATTTAAGTCCCAAAGAGAGACAGGCCCTGGAGAAGATGCGGCAGAGGGAGGAATTATGAAGACATCAGATTTTTATTATGAACTGCCCAAAGAGCTCATCGCCCAGGATCCGCTGGAGGACCGGAGCGCTTCCAGGCTGCTTCATCTCTCTTTGGCGGACGGATCCCTGGAACACCGTCATTTCCGGGATATCCTGGAATACCTTCACGAGGGAGACACCCTGGTGATCAATGATACCAAGGTGATTCCCGCCAGACTCTACGGTCACCGGGAAGATACCGGAGGAGCCGTGGAGATCCTTCTCTTAAAGCGCATGGAAGGAGATGTGTGGGAGTGCCTGGTAAAGCCCGGTAAAAAGGCCCGTCCCGGATCCAGAATCGTTTTCGGGGACGGCAGGCTTACCGGGGAGATCCTGGATGTGGACTCAGAGGGGAACCGGCACATCCGGTTTTTTTATGAGGGGATCTTTGAGGAGATCCTGGACCAGCTGGGAGAGATGCCTCTTCCCCCCTACATTACCCACAAGCTGGAGGATAAAAACCGCTACCAGACCGTGTATGCCCGGGAGGAGGGCTCAGCAGCCGCTCCCACGGCGGGACTGCACTTTACAAAGGAGCTTCTGGAGCAGGTGAGGGAAAAGGGGGTATACATTGCTCCCGTTACCCTGCATGTGGGACTGGGAACCTTCCGCCCGGTAAAGGCGGAGGAGGTGGAAGACCACCACATGCACTCCGAGTACTACGTGGTGGAGGAGTCCACCGCCCGTATGGTCAATGAATCCAGGGAAAGAGGAGGCCGGGTGATTGCCGTGGGCACCACCAGTCTGCGCACCCTGGAATCCGCAGCCGATGAAAAGGGAATCCTTCATGCAGGCAGCGGCTGGACGGACATTTTCATCTATCCCGGCTATCAGTTCCGCATCATCGACGGACTCATCACCAACTTCCATCTGCCGGAATCCACTCTGATCATGCTGGTGTGTGCTCTGGGAGGAAAGGAGCGGGTCATGAGAGCCTATCAGGAGGCGGTGAAGGAGAGGTACCGGTTCTATTCCTTCGGGGATGCCATGCTGCTTCTGTGAAGGATTAAAGGGAGGAGCAGAAAGTGAAGACAGTGATCATGGCCGGAGGAGCGGGAACCCGAATCCGTTCCGTAGCCTCCGACATACCCAAACCAATGATTCCCGTCAACGGGGTTCCCGTGCTGGAGCGGGAGATCGAGATGCTGCAAAGTCAGGGCTTTGATGATCTCATCATCACCGTCAGCTATCTGGGGCAGTCCATCATGGACTACTTCGGAGACGGCTCCGGAATCTCCCCCTCTACGGGAAAGCCCTTCGGCGTAAAGATCCGTTACTTTTTTGAGGAGCTTCCTCTGGGAAACGCGGGAGCTCTTTTTAAGCTGCGGGATGAGCTGGAGGAGGACTTTCTCCTTTTAAATGCGGATGCGGTCTTTGACGTGGACTTCAGGAGGATGGTGGAATTCCACCGGAAGAAAAATGCCCTGGTGACTCTTTTTACCCATCCCAACTCACACCCCTGGGATTCAGGGCTTCTGGTGGCGGATGAGGATCGCAGCGTGACCCGGTGGCTCACCAGGGAGGATGAAAGACCCAGGTACTACAAAAACCGGGTCAATGCCGGACTGCACATCCTTTCCCCAGCCGTGCTCGATCTCTCCGGAATCGACGGGGATCGGATCGGTACCCTGGATCAGGCCACGGGAAAGCCGGTCAAAGTGGATCTGGACCGTCAGATCCTCCGTCCCCTGGCAGGTACGGGGAGGATGTTCTGCTATGACAGTCCGGAGTATGTAAAGGATATGGGCACACCGGAACGTTTTCACGCCGTGGAGGAGGACTATGCCTCCGGGAAAGTCCAGGCCAGAAATCTTTCCAATCCCCAGAAGGCGGTGTTTCTGGACCGGGACGGCACCATCAACCGCTTTGTGGGGCTGGTGCGTTCCCCGGAACAGCTGGAACTGCTGGAGGGAGCGGCCGCAGCCATCAAAAAGATCAATGAGAGCGGATATCTGTGCATTGTGGTCACCAATCAGCCGGTGATTGCCAGGGGAGAGGTGACGGTTCCCCAGCTGGAACAGATACACAACCGGATGGAAACGCTGCTGGGACAGGAGGGAAGCTACATCGATGCCCTGTACTACTGTCCCCATCATCCCCAGGGGGGATTTGAGGGGGAGATCCCTGAGCTGAAGATCCCCTGTGAATGCCGCAAGCCCAAACCGGGCATGCTCTTACAGGCTGCCAAGGACTACAACATCGACCTTCACAAAAGTTTTATGGTGGGAGATACGGAAAGGGACATCCAGGCGGGAATCAATGCGGGATGCAAGACCGCTCTCATCGGAGAGGGCAGCTTCGGTCAGGACTTTACGGTGAAAAGTCTGCTGGAGTTTGTAGAACTGCTGCAGGAAAGAGGAGAACTTTAAAAAAAGCCCCGCACCAGATGGTGGACGGGGCTTTTTTACAGGGAATCTAAAAGAGGTCTTCGT
>CAZJYM010000299.1:0-1931 GCA_964550245.1 uncultured Blautia sp.
CAGTCCCGGACGGCAACAGAAAACCGGTTTCATTTGTGATGAAGCTTTCGCCTGATCTGTCTCCTACTATACTTTTGAAAAGTGATGAAGCTGTGAATGGATCTTGAAAAAAGAGTGAAGATTACAGCGTCAGAAGTCTGCTTCCACGGCGTGCTCGCACGTCGGTGGAAGCAGAGCTTCATGACGCGCCCCCGACATGAGGAAGTAATGGGGTTGGGGCCCCATGGATTCCGAATGTCGGGCAGGATTGCGGGAGCGCGAAGCAGCGGAGCAATCCGTAATCATGTTTAGTGAAGAAAGAGAGAGAAAAATGGAAGGAAAATTCATATACGGAGGAGAGAATGCTGTGGTAGAGACCACAGCCGGCAAAATCCAGGGCTACATCTACAACGACATGACCATCTTTAAGGGCGTGCCCTATGCCAGAGCCGAGCGCTTTCACGCTCCCGAGCCGGTAAAGCCCTGGAAGGGGATACTGGATGCTACCAGCTTCGGGTATGTGTGCCCACTGCTTGACACACCCCGTCCCGGCGGAGAGCTGATGGTGCCTCACCGGTACTGGCCCATGAGCGAGCACTGCCAGAACCTGAACATCTGGACACCGGCCTGTGATGATGAGAAACGTCCGGTCCTGGTATGGCTTCACGGAGGCGGCTATGAAGCCGGTTCCGCCATTGAACAGATCGCCTATGAAGGCGAGAACATGTGTCATTACGGACAGGCCGTGGTGGTTACCGTGAATCACCGTCTGAACATCCTGGGATACATGGATTTCTCGGCCTTCGGCAAAGAGTATGCCAACTCCGGAAACGCCGGCGGGGACGACATCATCGCCGCCCTGGCCTGGATCCATGAAAACATAGAGAAGTTCGGCGGAGATCCGGAAAACGTAACCGTCTTCGGTCAGTCCGGCGGCGGTGCCAAGGTGACCACCCTTCTGCAGTCTCCGGCAGCCGACGGACTCTACGCCAAAGGCATCAACATGAGCGGCATTATCGGCCCGGTGCTGGCGGACAGTCTTGGAGACGGTGAAGAACTGGGCAAAGCCATCCTGAAAGAGCTGGGATTAAAGACCATCGCGGAACTGGAAAAGGTTCCCTTTGAGTCCTATGCAGCCGCCTACCTGAAGTTAAAACCCGCATTCCAGAAGGCCGGCAAGTACGTGGGCTGCTCTCCCTGTCCCAATGCGTATTACGCGGGAGATCCCTGTGTCAACGGCTTCCGGAAGGAGACAGCAGATGTTCCCCTTCTCATCGGAAGCGTGTTCGGAGAGTTTGCCAGCTTCGGTCAGCCTCTTACCAATAAGAACACCACCCGGAAAGAGGGAGAGGAGATCGTGGAGAAGAGACTGGGGAAAGAGGGAGCCGCTGCCCTGCTGCCTCTCTTTGCCAAAGCCTACCCGAAGAGAAATCCGGCGGAGGTTTTAAACCTGGATTTCATCTTCAGGCTTCCCACCCAGGACTACATGAAAAAGAGAAGTGCCCTCAATTCCTGCACCTGGGCCTATCTCTTCAACCAAAACATGCCCATCGGAGACGGCACCACACCCTGGCACTGCTCCGACATTCCCTTCGTGTTCCACAACACGGAGCTGGTTCCCTCCAGCCAGATCCCGGGAGTTACCGAAAAGCTGGAAGGCCAGATCTTTGATACGGTGATGGCCTTTGCCAGAACCGGAGATCCCAACAACGGATCCATCCCCGCCTGGAAACCCAGCACCCCGGAGACCGAGTACACCATGGTCTTTGATGAGGACACCCGGGTAGAGGAAAACTTTGACCGGGAGCTGATTCCCGCTGCAGCCAGGTACCTGGGGCCCATGATTGAAAAGATGAGAGAAGAAATGATGAGCCAGGTGCAGCATTAAGCACAGGCTTAAGTTTAAGACATACCGCTGTTTCCCCGGAGGGGAAACAGCGGTATCCTTTTCT
>CAZJYM010000299.1:2031-3671 GCA_964550245.1 uncultured Blautia sp.
AGAAGACAGCCGGAGATAAAAACATTGTAATTCCGGAATCTTTCCTTTATAATGATACAGGCGCAAATGAATGCAGGTATGGACAGGAGGATGCCTATGAGACGAGAAACGGTTGTGGTACTTGACTTCGGCGGACAGTACAATCAGCTGATTGCCCGCCGTGTACGGGAATGCGGTGTATACTGCGAAATCTATTCTTACAGAACCGATATCGGGAAGATCAGGGACATGAATCCCAAAGGAATCATTTTTACCGGAGGGCCCAACAGCTGTACGGATCCGGATTCACCTTCCTGTCCCAGGGAGATCTTTGATCTGGGCATTCCCATTCTGGGGATCTGCTACGGAGCCCAGCTGATGATGCATCTGCTGGGAGGAACCGTGGGAAAGGCCCCTGTCCGGGAGTACGGGAAAATCGAAGTTTCGGTGGACACCCGCTCTCCCTTATTCATGGATGTATCTCCCAAAACCATCTGCTGGATGAGCCATAACGACTACATCTCCCAGGCGGCAGAAGGGTTTGAGATCACCGCCTGGACCGATGACTGTCCCGTGGCGGCTGCGCAAAACACTGAGAAAAAGCTTTATGCCCTCCAGTTCCATCCGGAGGTGCTTCACACCCGGGAGGGCACAAAGATGCTCTCCAACTTTGTCTACCGTGTCTGCGGCTGTGCCGGGGACTGGAAGATGGAATCCTTTATCGAGGAGTCGGTGAAGGCTCTTCGGGAGAAAGTGGGAGAGGGAAAGGTACTGTGTGCACTTTCCGGAGGCGTGGATTCCTCCGTGGCGGCAGTGCTGATGTCCAGGGCCGTGGGCAGACAGCTGACCTGTGTGTTTGTGGATCACGGTCTTTTACGGAAAAACGAGGGGGATGAGGTGGAAGCCGTCTTCGGACCGGACGGTCCCTACGATGTGAACTTCATCCGGGTAAACGCTCACCAGAGGTTTTATGATAAACTGGCGGGAGTGGAGGAACCGGAACAGAAGAGGAAGATCATCGGGGAAGAGTTTATCCGGGTTTTCGAGGAGGAGGCCAGAAAGATTGGCAAAGTAGACTTCCTGGTGCAGGGAACCATCTATCCCGATGTGGTGGAGAGCGGTCTGGGCGGAGAGTCTGCGGTGATCAAGTCCCACCACAACGTGGGGGGACTTCCGGAGCATGTGGACTTTAAGGAGATCATCGAACCCCTGCGGAATCTTTTCAAGGATGAAGTGAGAAAGGTAGGACTGGATCTGGGGATCCCCGAATACCTGGTGTACCGTCAGCCCTTCCCGGGACCTGGTCTTGGCATTCGCATCATCGGGGCGGTTACCCCGGAGAAGGTGCACATCGTACAGGAGGCGGATGCCATCTGGCGGGAAGAGATTGCCAGAGGAGGCTGGGACCGGAAGGTGAACCAGTACTTTGCGGCTCTCACCAACATGCGCTCGGTAGGCGTCATGGGGGATGAGAGAACATATGAGTATGCCATCGCCCTGCGGGCGGTGACCACCACCGATTTCATGACGGCGGAGAGTGCTCCCATACCCTGGGAAATCATCGGCAGGGCAGCAAACCGCATCGTCAATGAGGTCAGGCATGTGAACCGGGTGTTCTATGACTGTACCGGGAAGCCTCCGGCTACTGTGGAGTTTGAATA
>CAZJYM010000300.1:0-3641 GCA_964550245.1 uncultured Blautia sp.
CGGCATCGGAAAAGTCGTTCCAGTTCGTATGATGCAGAACGTTTACGGTGTAGGAGATGTAGCTGAAGACTTCCTTATACTTTGTATGGACCGTCTTTAGCGTATCGGTATACCGGACGGCGGTGCCTTCAAGCTCTGTAAGATAAACACATATCTCGTTGATGGTCTTTTCAGCATCCAGCATCTGGCTATAGACATCATCGGCCTTGTCAGAGAGTTTTCCCCCGGTGAAATTGAAGATAATGCCTCCCACAAGGAGCCCTACTCCCAGAGTGGAGACACCAAGTATGGTACTGCCTAAAGCCATTCCGCCTCCTCCGGCAGCAATGGCACCGCCGCCGAGAGCAGCCAGTGTGGCATTGGTGGCTGCGGCACCGCTCAGTGAGGCGATGGCAGTTCCCGTGGATGCTGTTCCCAGCGCCATGACTGCTGAGGTGGTTGCACCGGCTGCGGCAAACCCGCCTGCTGTTCCCACAGCGGCTCCGCCTAAGCCCCCAAGCAGTACACCGGCTCCGATGGAAACCTTCTTTAACGTCTCTTTATCATAGGAAGGCAGTTTTACATCATCCCGGCTGAATTTCTTAAATTCAGGACGGTTCTGGATCTTTTCGATGGTATCCGAAAACTGGTCAAAGCCCTGCAGGATATCAAGCTCCAGACGTCCCAGTTCATCCATCTTCTCGTTGGCAGATTTGTTTGTCGCTTCAAAGCGGTCAATATTTAACTGATGGCGTGAATTGGCCTCTTTCATCGTTTTGTTTGCGTCTTTCATCTTTACCGCGCCGTGGATACCGTTGCCGATTCCCGCAGCTCCTGCAATGGCGGCGCCAATCCCCAGGATAAGTGGCAGTGGCATTTCATTGTCCCTCCAGTTTCTTTAAAGCTTTGCATATCTCTTCATTTTGCCTGTAATATTCTTCACGGTCCATGATCTCCTTAAAGAAGAGATCATAACAGTCATCGACCCTGCACAGCAGCGGCCGGTCTTCGTAGATGGAACAGAGGTTGCCGGAGAGGTACCGGCATACCCCGTCCCCTCTGTCCAATTCCGAATACAGAGGGGACATCCCCAGATTTCTGCAGCAGCATCCGCACCTGTCACACTTAAACATGTCATTCAAAAGTCAGGGTCCCGTTCTTATTGGCCATGTGCTCCTCGAAGTCCCCCTGCCAGGGCTTTGAGATGGACAGTTCTTCGTAAACATCCGACAGGGCTGCATTTAAGTCTTCGTTAGAAGAAGCCGAAGAAAGTGCTGTTACCATCTGGTGGTACCTTTGCGTTTCCAGCTTAAAGGCTTCTTTGTCGATCTTTTCCAGCTCGCAAAGATACCCCTGCAGCGCCTCGTTAACCCGGGTATAAGCCGCAATGGTACCCTCAATGCCCACTCTCAGACTGACTTCCCGGACTACCAGCATCACAAGTCTTAACCAGGCGATCAGGTTCAGCCTCATAAAGAAGACAAGGAAATTGCCTGTGGACAGACCCTGTATACCCGCATCGATTCCGTCCATCACGCACAGGGTTCCATTCCCCATAAGCAGCATCACCCGAAGGTCATCATGTCTTTTCGACGGGATACAGTCCTTCAGCGGACGTTCATACTGGAAATACTGTCTTATGGACCAGATGAGACGGATTGACAGATCCGTAATAAGAACCGGGATGGACATGGTAAGGCCAAATCTGAGGTCATAGCCCTCCTGAAAGGCTCTGGTGGCAATCGTGGCCAGGTCCTGTTTGTCTTTACCGACATTGAAACGGCCGAATCTGCAGAATCCAAACAGTTCATAGAAGGGCATGTTGATCCCTGTCCCCCGGCCAGCGTTTCCCCGGCTTCCCGAGGAGCCTGCCACATCCGACATCAGGTGTCCAAACCAGTTGGCAATCCCGCAAAATATCCTGGCGATGAAATTCCCGCCCTGAAGCTCGGAGGTCTCTGTGGCTATGGTGATGATCTTTCCGTCCGCCAAAAAGGAGCTGGTGGATGTGAACTGATTGAGGATGGAAAAGAACAGCCCCACAGGATCCGGAGAGTGGGCGAGAGACTTCATGTGGTGGTTTTTGGTGGACATGTCGAATAACCCGCCCACATCCGCGGTATGTCGCTGATCGTAGTTCACCTTGAATTTCTTCTCCAGGAAACCGATGGCGCTGGCAACACTTTTCTCTTTCCCCTCTCTGGGACTCCAGCCGTTTACTCTGGCATACCACATGACCCGCCCGTCGACCCAGGAATCGACCTTTGGTCCGAGGACCGAGTCTTTGGGCGCACCAACCAGCAGGACATCCATCAGACCGCCGATCACTCCGCATCCGACAGCTGTCAGATAATCGTATCTGTCACACTGGTCCTTTTGCAGGAGACGTCTGTTTTCCTCACTGTTTTCGATGACCGGAATTAAAGAAGCATGATCTTCCATGTGCCGGATGGCCTCCTTCAGCTGTAGATCGCGTTCGTCAGTTCCTGGCAGACCGTGGTATAGATCTCCAGCAGGCTGTTGAAGTAATCCAGAACGGAGACATTCACGTCAAGCCTTTTGGCCAGGTATTCCATGAAGGAGCGCTCTTTTTCATCATAGTGCCCGTCCGTCCTTACCAGTCCCAGGGTTTCCAGGATCACAATCTTCTTTTCCACATCATCCGCCTGGACGGATAACTCATCCAGGATCTCCTCATAATCCTCGTCTCCGTAGGGGATGGTTTCCGGGATGTTCATCTCCCGGCAGTATGCGTAGAGCAGTTCCTCCTCTTCAGGAGTAAATTCATCGTTTATCATGGCTGCCTTCATGCTGATCTTTAGAAACAGCAGCTTGTTTTCATCTTCCAAGAGATTCAGAAACATGGTATTCACTCTCCTTTGTATTGGTATTTTTCAAACGATCATGTCCTGATTGTACCGCATCTGTGTTTCGATATCAATATATCTCCCCCGGAAGTCTCTTGCCGATTGAGTTTCTTCCTATTAAAATGTTACGGTTCAGCCCGCGTTTCTGCATGTTGACTGAAGAGAAGGCCAAAAGCGGCGGTCGTACGACCGCCGCTTTCTTATCTTCATGGGTGATTGAATGGGTGCCTGTCAGTTTCACTCGATCTCTTTCAGATCAAGAGGTCCTTCTCCCCGGAAGGACAGGGTAAGACGGACAGGTCCAGTAAAGGCAAAGTACTTAAATACGATGCGGGTGCCGGATTTCATGTTGGTGATGAAACGTTCGGCGTTTTTTCCCTCTCCGCTGTGGGTGATGAAGGGGATGTCCGCATTCAGGATCCGGTTGGTGGCATGGGGCATGGCACCGTTGGTGATGTTGCAGGCGATGGGAGCCGGATAAGTACCCTCTGTTTTAAGGGGACCTCCGTTTAAGCCGCAGCTGGTGCATTCCGCCTGTAGGTGCTGTTATGGTTATGCCGGTACTTCGAAAAAGTGCCTGAATTCCGCTCTCTATTTCCGGGAAAAACAGAAAAGTAGAAATAAACTCTTCACTTCACTGAATTCGATCAGGCGTCGGGAGTATATAAGCGTATCGCAGGGGAGGACGACGCAGATGTGGAGGCACTCAGATTCCGCATCATTTTGGAGCACTTCCCTCATCTGTTTTTCCTTCCACGAGATAGGACAAATAGAGATATTCCCGGGTCTTTTGAT
>CAZJYM010000301.1:0-3615 GCA_964550245.1 uncultured Blautia sp.
CCCGCATGGCCGACAGTGCGGGAAAGATGATCAGGGCAGAGATCAGCAGGGATCCCACCAGGTTCATGGCCAGAACGATGATCACCGCAATGATGACGGCGGTAAGAAAGTTGTAGATGTCCACGTTGATCAGAGTGGCTCTGGCAAAGTTCTCGTCGAAGGTGATGCAGAAGATCTTGTTATAAAAGAATACAAAGGCCGCTATGGCCACAATGGAGAGGATGACGCACACCCACACCTCCGTTTGGGTCAGTGTGAGGATGGAGGTGGAGCCAAACAATGTGGTGCACACATCCCCGGATACGTTGGAGGAGGTGGAGAACAGATTCATCAGCATGTAGCCGAAGGCCAGAGCTCCCACGGAGATCATGGCGATGGCCGCATCTCCCCGGATCTTGGCCCGGTCTCCTGTCCTTAATAAGAGCACAGCACTGATGATGGTTACCGGCATCACCAGCAGCATATCCTGTGTTAATCCTGTAACTCCCGCCACGGCCATGGCCCCGAAGGCCACGTGGGAGAGTCCGTCTCCGATAAAGGAAAATCTTCTCAGCACCAGGGTGACTCCCATCAGGGACGAGCACAGGGCAATCAGTATCCCCACAATCATGGCGTACCGTACAAAGGGATAGCCAAAATACATCTTCAGTGTTTCTACAAGATCCATCTTAAACCGCCTCCCGATCCATAAACAGTTTACCCTGCGGGCTTTGAAGAAACTCTTCCTTTGTTCCGAAAAATATGGTTTTTCCCAGATGAAGCACATGAGAGGCATAGTCCACAACCCCTTCCATGTGGTGGGAGATCATCAGAATGGTGATGCCGTCGTCGTTCAGCTCCTTTACCAGATGGTACATCTCAGTGGTCATCACGGGATCCAGGCCGGATACCGGCTCATCCAGAAGAAGCATCTTTCTGGTGGCGCACAGTGCCCTGGCCAGTAATACTCTCTGCTGCTGTCCTCCGGAGAGCTCCCGGTAGCAGCGGTTCGCAAAGCTGGTGATCTTCATGCGCTCCATGCTGTCAGCGGCCAGCTTTTTTTCCTCCTTCCGGTAGAAGGGACGGGCTCCGCACCGTCCCTGACAACCGGAGAGGACCACCTCCCACACGGAGGCGGGAAAGTCTTTTTGAATGGGTGTCTGCTGGGGGAGGTAGCCGATCTCTCCCCGGCTTAATCCGTCTCCGGTGATGATCTCACCGGAGAGCGGGGGCATAAGTCCCAAAAGGGTTTTCATCAGGGTGGATTTTCCGGCGCCGTTTTCTCCTGTGATACAGAGATAATCTCCCGCGGAAACAGAAAATCGAATACCTTTAACGATCTCTTTCCCATTGTAGCCCAGGGAGAGATCCTGAACAGTCAACTGCGCCATCTTGTTCCTCCTATTTTAATGCTTCTTTTAATACATCCAGGTTGCTCTCCATGATGGAGAGATATTTGGCTCCTCCTTCAACATCCTTGGAAGTGATGGACTGCATGGAGTCCAGCACCAGGATCTGGGCATCCTGATCCTTGGAGGTGGAGACAATGGTCTGGGCGATATCGTGTTCCGTTCCCTCCAGAGTCATGACACAGGAGAGATCCAGTTCATCTACCTTGCCGGCCAGGAAGGAGATGGTCTCAAAACTGGCTTCCGTCTCGGCTGAACAGCCGGAGAAGGCTGCGTAGCAGGTGAGGCCGTAGTCATCGGAGAGATAGCGGAAGGGGAACCGGTCACCAAAGAGCAGGGTTTTAACCGGGGCTTCGTCAATGGCCGTCTGATACTCGGCATCCAGGGCTGAGAGCTTCTCACAGTAAGCTTCCGTATTGGCCGCATAGGTATCGGCATTGTCCGGATCAATCTGAGAGAGATTCTCACGGATGGCTTCACAGAGTACAGAGGCGTTCTTTAAGGAGAGCCAGATGTGCTCATCGTATTCTTCTCCCTCTTCTTCGCCTTCCTCTTCTTCCTCTTCCATGCCCTCAAGCGCTTCTTCCACCTTGGCAGAGCTTCCCAGGGTTTCCAGCAGGTTCATGGTGTTGAGCTCCTCGCTGCCGGTACCCTTTATCACATCCTCCGCCCACTCATCGGATTCGCCTCCTACATAAATGAAGAGATCACAGTTGGAGATCTCCACCATGTCTTCGGCGGTGGGCTGGTAGTTGTGAAGATCCACCCCGTTGTCCAGAAGCAGGGTGAGGTTTACGTTCTCCAGCTGGTCTCCCAGGATTTCCCGCACCCAGTCGTAGATGGGAAAGATGCTGGTTACAATGGACAGCTTGTCCTCAGACCCGGCCCGGACGGGAACCGGTGAAAAAGCAGAAACAGATACGGCACAGGCCAGAAGGGCAGCGCCCAGTTTAACACTTCTCTTATTCATAAAAATCTCCTTTGCAAAAAACACATGGTATGGGCCCTGAAGGCACAGATTTGCCGGGCCCTCTATCAGAAATGGTCATGAACACATGAAAAGCATGCTTTTTGACCCCATTATCACCCGGAAACATGTCAAAAGGGGAAAATTGACAACAATTTAACAATCCCTCATCTTTAAGACTCCGGGCGGCATATTCAATTGTAAAAATCAGGAAAAAATGGATCTGCGCATTTTTCCCGGCGGAAAAATGGGCATAAACAGTCGAGGAGAACATGATCAGTCCTTCAGACGGACAGACTTCTTCCCCTTTTAGAGAACAGAAATGAGATTCAATTCGAGAGTTTTACCTTCAGGGAAACCAGAGTTGGCGTGGAGAACAGTTCCACCGGGACAGGTACTACCCGGATGACTGCATACAAAAAAGAGACCAGGCCGGTGAAAATGGCCACCGGGATCAGCTTTTTAAGAGCATGATTTGAGACCTGGATCTGGTAGCAGATGGCACAGTGATTTCTGTCGTTACAGATGTGATCCGCATTCTCGGCCGTGTAGGAGATGGAGGACATGACCAGCAAAGAGAAAACCAGTGAGAGCAAAACTGCGAACATGCGTTTTTGTCTGGACATATGGGTTTCCTCCTTTCTGATGAGCCTCAAATTTTCAAACCTAATCTTTACTTTGCAAGTGGAGTTTAGCACAGTTCATCAATTGAGTCAATGAAAAATAAAATGAATTCTTTGTGAACGTATTCTGTCTTTGGGGAAAATTCAGAATAATAAGCAGAAAAATAGGAAAAGTTTTTGCTTCATTCTGATTATTTGGGGAGTGGACGATCTTCTTCCTCCAGGAGGATTTTCCTGGCTTTGGCATATTTTTCCCGGAGACAGTTTCGCACTTCCGGGGAGAGATCCGTGTCTGCAAGCCTGGTTTCATCGCTGTTGTGGGCCAGATCTGCCAGTTTTACCTTCCTGGCCGTCGGGTTTTTCTTTAATGCCAGGATGTAGGATTCATAGTCCCTGTCCGGAGTGTGGGTTAGAAGTGAGACGGCTTCGGTCACTTCTGAAGGAAACTCTTCCCTTAATTCCTCCAGAGTCACATCCGTATCCTCCACCACATCGTGGAGCAGGGCTACCGTACAGGAAATCTCATCCTCCATCTGTTCCGCCAGATGAAAGGGGTGAAAGACATAGGGAACACCGGCCAGATCTACCTGACCCTGGTGGGCCTGGTAGGCCAGTCGCAGAGCTTTTTGTGTCATGG
>CAZJYM010000302.1:0-3595 GCA_964550245.1 uncultured Blautia sp.
CGCAGGGTGAAAAGGGATGGCGGAACACCGATTGTAACCATCTTTGAGGTACCCGATGATCTCCTGGGCAGGGATGACTTAAGCTGCCGTGTATTCCCTGAAAGCCCCACTGTGGAATGGGCCGTGTTTGTCAGAGACAACCGCGACCGGGAATTCAGGAACTTCAACAGCCCCTGTGACATCGTCGTCGGTCCGATCATCAACGATGAGACCGGTCTTTTAATCCGGGCGTTTGGCCATGGAATCATCGATGCAGGGTATCTTCAAAAAGCACTTTCTTTCGGAAAAATGCCGCTTCAGGTTACGTTCCACACGGAAAAAGCCCTGCAATACCTGAAAAAGGCAGGTGTAAAAAGATGACCTTCCAGCAGCGGGCAATGATTGAATGTACGATACAGGAAGTGACTGCCTATCTAATCGAGGACAATGGAATTTCCCTGATTCAGGCGATGGATCAGTTTTTTCTCTCCGATACGTTTGAAAAGCTGAATGAACCGGAAACCGGACTGTATCTGGAAGGATCCGCTTATGTCTATGAACTGTTCAGGCGGGAACATCCATTCACCACCTGATCTCAAGTCTTAAAAAAACGGCCATGTATGCTGTTCATACATGGCCGTTTTTGTGGATCCCGTCTTTTTACCTCTTCTTTTTCTTTAGGAGGGCATGCACTCTCTCCTGAATTCCCTCCGGATCCATTCCCAGGTGGGCAAACACCTCCGCATCGGATCCGTTGGGCACATCTGCATCGGGAATTCCCACGATGTCTACCGGTACCGGGCAGTTTCCGGCCGTATACTCGGCTACCGCTCCTCCCAGTCCTCCGTAGAGGCTGTGCTCTTCCAGGGTGAGAATACATCCGCACTGTTCGGCTACTGTCTGAATGGCTTCCCTGTCTAAAGGCTTGATGGTATGCATGTCCAAAACAGAAACCTCAATTCCTTCCTCTTTAAGAAGTTTAGCCGCTTCCAGAGCTCTCCACACCAGCTGGCCGCAGACAATGATGGCGGCATCCTTTCCCTCTCCCCAGCGGATGGCCCTGCCAATCTCCACTTTTACATCCCTGGGATAGATGGTGGGAACAGCTCCCCGTCCCACACGGATGTAGGCCGGAGCCTGGATGGAGAGCATCTCATCCACCAGTGCGGTCATCTGATTGGCATCTGCCGGAATCTCTACAATCAGATCGGGAATGGCTCTCATATAGGCGATATCCTGCAGGGAGTGATGAGTGGCTCCCAAAGCCCCGTAGCTGATGCCTCCGCTGATGCCTACGATCTTCACATTGTTATGAGAATAGGCCACATCCACCTTGACCTGCTCTGCAGACCGGGCGCTGTAAAAGCTGGCAGGACCGATCACATATACCTTCTTGCCCATGTAGGCCATACCGGCGGATACGGTCACCGCATTCTGTTCGGCAATACCCATCTCCACAAACTGTTCCGGCAGTTCCTCCGGATAGCTTCCCAGAGCAGCCGATCCTCTGGAGTCCGTACATACCACCACAATGTCCCTGTCTTTCTTAGCTTCCTCCAGGATCTTCTTCGAAAATGCTTCTCTGCACGTTGCCTTTTCCATTACCGAATCCCCTCCCTGACCTTTTCCAGATCCTTCTTCATCTGTTCAAACTGTTCCCCGGTGGGAGTCTTATGATGCCACCCGGGCTGATTCTCTGCACAGTACAGTCCTCTTCCCTTAATCGTGTTGGCGATGATACAGGTGGGCTTCCCCTCTGTCTGACTCTCCAGGGCTTCCCGGATCATCACCGGATCATGACCGTTGATCTCCAGCACGGAAAAACCAAAGGCCTTTGCCTTTTCCTTCAGGTTTTCCAGGGGCATTACCTCCTCGGTACTTCCGCTGATCTGCAGGTGATTCCGGTCCACAATCCAGGTCAGGTTGGTGAGCTTAAACTTGGCAGCCGACATGGCGGCCTCCCAGTTGCTTCCCTCTCCCAGCTCTCCGTCACCGGTAAGCACAAAGACCCGGTTCTCCTTATGATCCATCTTTAATGCCAGGGCCATGCCTACGGCCAGACCCATGCCGTGTCCCAATGAACCGGTGTTGGCTTCCACACCCTTTACCTTTTTGGTGGGATGTCCTCCCAGCAAAGCCCCGTAATGACCATACCCCTCCAGCTCCTCATCGGTGATGTAGCCGTAGCTGTGCAGTACCGCATACAGAGCTTCCGCAGAGTGACCCTTGCTTAAGACAAAGTAGTCCCGTCCCTCCCAGTGAGGATTTTTCGGATCATGTTTCATATAGTCAAAGAGATTCACCAGAATGTCCGTTTCCGATAAATCACCTCCGATATGTCCGCCGTTGCCGTGAATGATGATCTCCACGGTTTTTTCCCGGATATCCGCTGCTTTTAACAAAAGTTGGTTTGCATGTTCCTGTGTAAGTCCCATGTCTGTCCTCCTCCTTTAAGTTTCCTTTTCTGTTCTCTGTGGCTTATTATACTCCTCATATTTTTGAATTGCAACATCTTTTTTGTTTAAAAATGTTCTAATTAGAACATTTTTAAAACATCCTTGTTTTTTTACCTGGCTTCGATTATAATAAGAACATAAACAAACATCGGGAGGACTCCATGAACCTGGCACGCCATTCGAAAATCATAGAAATCATGCAGAACCAGAACATCATCTCCATCCGGGAGCTCTCTGAGAAGCTGGGATGTACGGAGATGACCGTGCGCCGCAACCTGGACGAACTGCAGAAACAAAACTTTGTCAAACGGGAAAGAGGCTATGCCTACCTGCTCTCCCCCGGGAAGTCCACAGACTACTTCGAAGAAATCCAGGAAAATACCAAAGAGAAACATGCCATTGCCCAGGCGGCCCTCTCCTACTTAAAGCCCGGTCAGAGCGTGTGTCTGGATTCAGGAACCACCGTCCAGAACCTGGTGGAGCTGATCCCCGAAGATTTTCCCCTGTCGGTGATTACCCCCAGTCTGACAGCCGCTTTGACTCTATCATCCAGAAAGGATGTGCAGGTCCTGCTGCCGGGAGGGATATTACACCACGGCAACCGTTCCCTCCTGCTGGATGATGTGCATGCCCTGCGCAGCTACCAGGCGGATGTGGCCTTTCTCTCCTGCCGTTCCTTCCAGATCCCGGGAGGAGCCTTTGAACACTCCCAGACCATGACCACCACCAAGCGGGCCCTGGCCTCCATCGCCTCCAAAAGAATCCTTCTCCTGGACTACTCCAAGTGGAATGTAAGCTCCATCTGCAACAGCATTCCCCTGGAAAACCTGGATGTGATCATCACCGACTCCAAAGCTCCAAAAGAGAGTGTATCCGCTGCGGCTTCTTATGGAAAGGAGATTGTGGTGGTTCATCCGGAGAATGCAGAAGTATTAGAGCACCTGAATCCCTGAGAAAGAAACAGCGCCCCATCGAAGATGGGGCGCTGTTTCTTTTCCTTGTGATTTGCTTACGATTTCTTAGATTTCTTTAGATTTCCTCACGTTTTCTTATGATCCCTGCTGCCTTTACCTGTAACACTCCTTAAACCTTCTCATGGGTTCCTCCAATGAGGGAATCCCCTCTCCGGCTCCCACGGTCTCTACGGCACAGGAGGAAAC
>CAZJYM010000303.1:0-3558 GCA_964550245.1 uncultured Blautia sp.
ACTGATGCGGAAGGAAACGTACATTTCTCCATCACCAACCGGCTGACGGGAGAGAGGAACTACAAGATTGTAAAAGTCTGGAAGGATGAAAACGGAGAGATCTTAAAGGACTGGCCGGGAGGAGCCGAACTGGCCCTGGATCTCTACAGCCGGATCCTGCAGCACAGCGCCGAGAAGTGTACCCAGGAGGACATTGTCTTTACAGGGGAGAAGGATGAGAGAAACCTTCACGTAAACGGAAAAGACGACGTGGAACTGAAGTTCCTGGGCTGGTCCGAATCAGACCAGGGCTTTGTGATGGAATTCCAGGGTCTTCCCAAGTACGATGAAAACGGCTACCGCTACGTGTACGAAGCCGTGGAGATGAAACAGGACGAGTCCGGCAACGTCTGGATGCAGGAGAAATCCGAGACTCTCACCGAAGGCTCCGACAACGTGGGCGTCAAATTTGTGAACGAAAAACAGTCAGGCGATGAAAGCCAGCGGATCCGGATCCAGAAAAACTGGCGGGATGACGGAGATACGGTTTACCGTGGTGATGTCACTGCCGTTCTCTACTGCCGGGATGATTCCGGAGAACGGGAAGTGGGCAGAGTCACCCTGGATCAGGAGGACAACTGGTGGGCCTGGCTGCCCATCGAGGATCCCGATGACTGGGAGCTTCTCCAGAATGAGTCAACCCGAAGCCGCTTTACCATCCGGGAGGAGTCCATCTCTGTGGGAGGAGAGGCTTTTGGCCCCGGCAGGACTGTAGTTCTGAACGGAAAAACTGTCACTCTGCCGGGGGATTTCATAGCCACCAACGACGTGGTCTACCGCACCAGCGGCACCGTGGGCATCCTGGACGGAGAACTGGGAGCCGCAGTGGTCAACACCCGTGTGGGTTTTGTGGACTATACGGTTACCAAGACCTGGACCGATGCGGGAGCGGAAGTGGAAGAGCGCCCGGAAGCCAGACTGGTGCTGCGCTGTGACAGCTCTGATTACCTGCAGGGCAACATCCAGCTGGGTTCCGACGGATACTACACGGCGGAGACTGTGGTTTACGATCCCTATGGAACCGGGGCTTCCCCGGTATCCATGAAGGTGGACGTAGATCGATCCATTGCCTCCGGGGACAAAAAGACATATGTGTTCCCCGGCCTTCCCAAGTACGACCAGAGCGGCCGGGCCATCCACTACGTGGTCAATGAGATCTGGAACAACCCCGGAGAAGCCCAGGAAAAGGACTATCACATCCAGGAGGACACTCCCACATCTGCGGGTGCTCCCTACAGCCACAACGACCAGATCTCCATGAACGTGACCAACTACCGCCAGGAGACCCGGGATCTGACCTTCTACAAGGTGTGGACGGATGTCTACAACCTGGAAAACGGAAACCGTCCCGACATCTACCTGAAGGTGTATGAGCAAAACAGGGACGGAAGTTTTGCACCCGTCTCCTTTGACATGGGCTCTTTAAGCTGGAGCAGCGCTTCCGTTCCTTCCTGGCTTCTGGAAAAGGTGACCTCTCCTTCCGTGGAGCAGCGAAGTGCGCTTCTTGATAAGCTCCAGAGTGAAGCCGACAACTACATCTGGCAGTGCCAGATCAAAAACCTTCCCCGGTATGATTCCACCGGAAGGGAAATCCCCTACTACGCCGTAGAAAAGGGAAACCTGCCCATGGAGGAGTACGACTACAGGACCGACTACTTTAACTCCGAAGGAAACAGTGCGGGAGTGGACATTCCCGGAGCCGGCATGGCAGTAGAAAACGGGGGCTTCTTTGTCAACCGGCAGGTGCAGACCATCCAGATCCAGGGAAAGAAGTTCTGGGAGGATCTGCCTGAGACCTTTGACCAGACGGATCTGCCCCAGGTGGAGATTGTGCTCAAAAGAAGGCTCTCCGGCACGGAGGATGAATACCAGATCATCGCCCGGCAGATGCTTGAATCCGGAAAGAAGGAGGACTTTACCTTTGGGGAGGGGGAAACTCTGCCCAGATATGATGAACTGGGCCGTCTCTATGAGTACAGGACGGAAGAGACCGTGTGGTGGAAAGAACCCTTCTACAAGGATCAGGTCGTCAGCTCCCGCTCCATCTACAACACCTACGATTTAAGCAGAACGGGAAGCCTCACCGTCTATAAAAAGTGGGAGGGTGTGCCGGAGGGCAAACCTTACCCGGCTGTGACCTTCAGCCTGTATCAGAGATACCGGAAAGAGAATGGCACTACCTCCGACTGGATCCTGCTGGAAGAGAAAACACTTCCAAGCATGGGAACCAGTCCCAACAATGAGGGCGTGGTCTTTGATAACCTGCTGCTTTACGCTCCCAACGGCATTCCCTATGAGTACACGGTAGCCGAGACGGTATCCGGTTATTCCGGAGTATTCTCCATCGGAGGGGAAAGTCGGACCTACCCTGCCATTCAGAAAGGAGAAGCAGGTTTTGGCTCTCACCCGGTGCGTTTTACCGGAAGCCTTACCGATGCTCCCGGTGTCCTTCCGCAGCTTACCTTCACCAACACCTATGTTCCTCAGGAGGAAGTGGTAACCCTGAAAGGGGTGAAGAGGTGGAATGATCAAAATGACGTCTATTCCACCAGACCCTCAATGGAGGACATTTATTCCCGGCTTACCCTGAAGCGCTCTGCCCCTGCTCAGCCGGGACAGAACAACGCCATAGCCGATGATCCGGACTTTGTGATACAAAACTCTGATCCCCAGGGGCTTAACTACTTCTCCTGGGATGATGGTACAGAAAGGAATTCTAATCCCTGGGGCTACACGGTGAAAAACCTGGAGCGCTATGCCCCCAACGGCATGCCCTGGGAGTACCGTCTCACCGAGGCGGCGGATCCCCACAACGCCTACAACAAGGATGGAAACACCAAGGTGTCGGTCCCCATTTCTACTGATCAGGACTCTGTGGATGAGGCAACCGGCAACATCACCATGAAGGAACTGGTCAACGAGATGAGCACCGTGGTGACGGTGACCAAGTTTTGGGAAAACTTCACGGATTCAAGAAATGATCCCTACCTGACCCGGGAAGGGGGAAATCAGGTACAGGTGGACATCCGGGTGCAGATGAGAGAGGATACGGAGCAGGAATTCCACGACTTTACCGAGGAATTTAAGAAAAATCTCTCTTCCGACTACTGGGATTCCGTCACTTTACACGGCAGGGATGATAGATCCTGGAAGAGCTTTGACCTTCTGCCTTCCGGCCACTACGTTGGCGCAAACTGGATCCCCTATCACTACCGGGTGGTGGAAACCCGGATCAAAGATGGGGATGTGGAGATCCCGGTGGATTTTTCCAATGCGGAAAAGTCTCCGGACAGTGCCGGCAGAACCGTCTATACCGTGAGGGCCGGTGCCTACACGGTAACCCTGCAGCACTCCCGGACCAACAACAACCCGGATATCTGGGATATCACCAACGTGCTCACCATCGATCGTCCCACCGAAACCATCGTGGTAAAGAAGGACTGGGGATCCCTTACCCCCGCCTGGCCGGTGAACTTTACCCTGAAGCGGATGATCGTGGATCCGGCCGGCGGGGAGGTA
>CAZJYM010000304.1:0-3521 GCA_964550245.1 uncultured Blautia sp.
TGGAGAGGGTACAAAAATTTCTCTCCCTGTCCTTTCCGGATTGGTGGTTGTAGCCCGGTCAAAATAGTGGTAAGATACTTCCCAGCATGGGAATTCCGGAAAGGATGGCAGAATCGTTGAGAGCGGAAATGGTGAGAATGACCCAGGAAAAGCCGGATTATCAGGCACTTTCCCGGGCGGGAAGGATCATCCGGGAGGGAGGGCTGGTGGCCTTTCCCACGGAGACCGTGTACGGTCTGGGGGGAAATGCCCTGGACCGGGAGGCTTCCCGAAAAATATATGCTGCAAAGGGCCGGCCTTCAGACAATCCCCTGATCGTACACATCTGTGAGATGGAGGATCTGTACCGCATCGCCGCTTACGTGCCTCCCATGGCCGTAAAGCTGGGGAAAAGGTTCTGGCCCGGGCCTCTCACCATGATCTTTCAAAAGAGGGATCTGGTTCCCGATTCCACCACCGGGGGACAGGATACGGTGGCTGTCCGCCTTCCGGATCATCTCCTGGCCCGGATTCTCATCCGGGAGGGAGGAGGCTTTATCGCCGCCCCCAGCGCCAACACCTCCGGAAGGCCCAGTCCCACCCTGGCGGAGCATGTGGCCGAGGATCTGGGGGATGCGGTCGATATGATCATCGACGGAGGACCGGTGGGAATCGGGCTGGAATCCACCATTGTGGACTTTACGGAGGAAGTTCCAAAGGTTCTTCGTCCCGGATACATCTCCCTGGAGATGCTGCGGGAGACCATCGGGGAGGTGGAGATGGATCCGGGACTGATCCCCGGAGAGGGGAAACCCAAAGCCCCGGGGATGAAATACCGGCATTACGCACCAAAAGCGGATCTGACCATCGTGGAGGGGGAGACGGAGGATGTGATTGCCACCATCTGCGGGTTTGCCGGGAAAGCCCGGGAAAAGGGCGAGCAGGTGGGAATCATGGCCTGTGATGAGACAGCGGGCAGGTATCCCCTGGGAATTGTGCGCAGCATGGGCAGCAGGATGCGGGAGGAGACCATTGCCGCTCATCTCTATCAGGTGCTGCGGGAGTTTGACCATCTGGGAGTAAGGGAGATTTACTCCGAGGCCTTTGATACCCCCAGGATGGGGGAGGCCATCATGAACCGGCTTTTAAAGGCGGCAGGACACAGAGTAATTCAGGCAAAAAGACAGGAGGAGAATGAAAGATGATAGCTTTGGGATGTGATCACGGCGGGTATGAACTGATGCAGGAGGTAAAGGTGTATCTGGATGGGAAGGGGTATGACTACCGGGACTTTGGCTGTGAGAGTACCGCTTCCACTGACTACCCCATCTACGCCAAGAGGGTGTGCAAAGCCATCCTCTCCGGGGAATGCGAAAAGGGAATCCTGATCTGCGGCACCGGCATCGGCATATCCATCACCGCCAACAAGTTTAAGGGAATCCGGGCTGCCGTGTGTACGGACTGCTTTACGGCGGAAGCCACCCGTTCCCACAACGATGCCAACGTTCTGGCCATGGGAGGCAGAGTGGTAGGCCCGGGACTGGCCTTAAAGATCGTAGAGACTTTCCTTACCACTCCCTTCTCCGGGGAACCCAGGCACTGCGCCCGCATTGCCCAGATCGAGGAGGACATTGACTGAAGGAGGCATGATCTTCCATGCTCTATAAGAAAACGGAAACCCTGAAAGAGGAAGATTTCCGAAATCCGTCAAGTGAATACCGGGGCGCCCCCTTCTGGGCCTGGAACTGCCGGATGGACCGGGAAAAGATAGACCGGGTGCTTGAAAGCTTAAAGGAGATGGGCATGGGGGGCGCCCATCTTCACTGCCGCACGGGGATGGACAACCCATACATGTCCCCCGAATTCCTGGACCTGATCTCCTACGCCCATGAGAAAGCTTCACAGTCCGGCATGCTGACCTGGCTTTACGATGAAGACCGCTGGCCTTCGGGAGCCGCCGGGGGAAGAGTCACCCATGATCACCGGTACCGGATGCGGTATCTGGTCTTTTCCCCGGAAGACCTGGAAGGAAAGGTAATTCCTCCCGGACAGCCCCGGATCAACGGACAGGTGGTGCGAAGCAATGAGAGAACCTTTCTGGCCCGGTACCAGATCAGACTGGAGGAGGGGTACTTAAAGGATTATCTAAGGATCGACAAAGATGATCCCCTCTCTTCCGGGTATGAGCCCTGGTATGCCTACATGGAAGTTTCCGGGGACAATCCCTGGTTTAACCAGGAAGCCTACCTGAACACCCTGGACAAAAAGGCGGTAGAGCGGTTCCTGGAAGAAACCCATGAAAAGTATGCCCAAAAGCTGGGACCGGCGTTTGGTTCCACCATCCATGCCATCTTTACCGATGAGCCCCAGTTCTGCCTCAAACAGGGCCTTCAGTATGCCGCAGACCGCAAAGAGCTGCTGATTCCCTGGACCGATGACCTGGAGGAGACTTTTAAGGATGCTTACGGAGAGAGCCTGCTGGACCACCTGCCGGAGCTTTTCTGGGAGCTGGGGGAAAATAAGGTTTCCCGGATCCGCTATGAATTCCACGATCATGTGGCGGAACGGTTCACATCCGCCTTTGCCGATACCATCGGGCAGTGGTGTGAAAACCACGGCATCGCCCTTACGGGACACCTGATGGAGGAGCCCACCCTGGAGAGCCAGACGGGAGCCATCGGAGAAGCCATGCGCTCCTACCGCTCCTTTGGTCTTCCCGGAATCGACATGCTCTGCGACCGCCGGGAGCTCACCACGGCCAAACAGGCCCAGAGTGCGGTTCATCAGTACGGCCGGGAGGGCATGACCAGCGAACTCTACGGCGTCACCAACTGGGACTTTGACTTCCGGGGCCATAAGCTGCAGGGAGACTTTCAGGCGGCCCTGGGGGTTACGGTGCGGGTTCCCCATCTCACCTGGACATCCATGGCCGGGGACTCCAAGAGGGATTATCCCGCCTCCATCGGGGATCAGTCCCCCTGGTACAGGCAGTACAGACATGTGGAGGACTACTTTGCCAGGGTAAATACGGTGCTGACCCGGGGGAAACCTTTTGTAAAACTGGCAGTGATCCACCCGGTGGAATCCTACTGGCTTCTCACAGGACCCGAAGAACAGACCGGGGAGAGAAGACAGGCGCTGGATGAGCACTTCCGAAGCCTGACGGAATGGCTTCTCTATGGAACTTTAGACTTTGATTTTATCTCGGAATCCCTCTTGCCTGCGCTTAATAAGGATCAGCCCGACAAACCGGTCCTGAAGGCGGGGGAGATGGAGTATGATACCGTACTGATTCCGGACTGCCTGACTTTACGGAGCACCACCCTGGAGGTGTTGGAAAAGTTCCGGGAGAGGGGCGGGCGGGTGATCTTTACGGGCGAGATCCCCCAACTGGAGGACGCCCGCCCCTCCCGCCGGGGGAAAGCCCTGGCGGAGAAGTGCCAGGTGGTCCCCTTTGGCAAAAACCGGATCCTGCAGGCCCTGGAGCCGGTGCGGCAGGTGGAAGTCCGGGAAGGGGACGGCAAAAGAAGCGAAAACCTGAT
>CAZJYM010000305.1:0-3500 GCA_964550245.1 uncultured Blautia sp.
CCTCCAACTGTACCGCAGCAATTCATCTGCCGGGGATGGAGACCGTGACCGTGGGCGCCGGAACCTTTTCCGTGGAGATCTGAGATGGACAAAAGGAAACTTGCCGGAAAGAGAAAAAAGATCATTGTCAATCCCTACCTTCCCCTCTGGGAATACGTCCCGGACGGAGAACCCCATGTGTTCGGGGACAGGCTGTACATCTTCGGAAGTCATGACAAATTTGGAGGAAGGAAATACTGACTGAAGGACTATGTGTGCTGGTCGGCTCCGGTGGATGACCTTTCAGCCTGGAGATGTGAGGGCGTAATCTACCGCAAGGAGCAGGATCCCCAAAGCCGCCCCTCCTCTCTAGAACTGTGGGCTCCGGATGTGTGCCGGGGAAGCGACGGCAGGTATTACCTCTATTACTGCACCGCCTGGGCTCCCCGCATCGGCATCGCCGTCTGTGATACTCCTGCAGGCAAGTACGGTTTTTACGGCTATGTCTCTCACCCGGATGGATCTGAATACGGTTCTTATCCGGGAGAGACGGCCTTTGATCCCGGTCTTCTCCATGACGATGACGGAAAAACCTGGCTCTACAGTGGTTTTTCCACCGGGGATCCCTCTCTCATCCGGATGATCCGGATGATGAACGGGATAAAGCTTAATGGTAAGGGCAATCAGGTGATTGAGCTGGCAAAAGACATGAAGACAGTGATTTCGGCAAAGCCTTTGATTCCCGGAACCGACAATGCTGCGGGGACAGGGTTTGAGGGGCATGAGTTTTATGAAGCCAGCTCCATCCGCAGGTTTAACGGCCGGTATTACCTCATCTACTCCTCCGCTTTGAGCCATGAACTGGCATACGCGATCAGTGACAGGCCGGATGAGGGCTTTTCATTTGGAGGAACCCTTTTCTCCAACGGAAATATCCTTCCGGGACAGGAAAAGGCCACCTGCTACTGGGGAAACAATCACGGATCCGTGGAATGGGTGAAAGACCGGTACTGTGTGTTTGGACACCGGCAGACCAATTACAACGAGTGTTCCCGCCAGGGGGTTGCCGAAGTGATCCGGATGGATGAAACCGGTCACTTTCTCCCGGTGGAGATGACCAGCTGCGGTCTCAATGGAGGTCCCCTTCCCGCCCAGGGGAGATACAGCGCCTCCATAGCCTGTCTGCTGTACAGGGGAGAAGAAGCCGTGAAAGTCACCGCTGCCGGAAAGAAAAAGCGCTGTTACCCCATGATCACCCAGGCTTTGGAGGATGGAATCCAGAAGGATTCGGCCTATATTACAAACATTCGGGATGACACGAAGATCGGGTTTAAAACCTTCCGCTTTCCCCTGGAAAAGCTCTCTCTTTCCCTGCAGATCCGGGGAAGGGCAGAAGGTGAGCTGCTTATTTTTCAGGGAGAACAACAGGTTAGAACCCTGCCTGTCACCCCGTCCCGGAAGTGGAAACTGGTTTTCACTGCCCTTTCCGTCCCGGTCTGCACGGCACCTCTTTACTTCCTGTATCGGGGAAAGGGACATTTTGACTGGAAAACACTGGGATTTCACGAGTTAAAAGAAGAAGGAGAAGAAAAATGAGATCCAGAATGAAGCTTATGACCGCTGTATCCTTTGTTTCTTTCCTGGCTTTGGGGCTTACAGTCAGCGAAGGAAAAGACGTCCTTGCAGAGGAACCTGCCGGTGAGTACACCATCCGCTTTGACCTGAACACCACGCCGGATATCTCCGATGACGAGCTGTATGTCTATGAGGAAACCGGATACGATGAGAACTGGCAGCCTGTCACGGAGGAGAAAGAAGCAGTTTTCACCGTTCCCGCCGAAGAAAACGCCTTTCTGGACGTTTCCATTCCCAATCCGGTGCGGGAGGGATATTACTTTGCGGGATGGCAGACCCGTCCGGTGGTGGAGGAGAGTGATCTGATCCACGGGGTATCTCCCTATCTGTGGATGATGGGGGAAAAGTTTAATCCCACCGGAAAGGCTTACCTGGAAGTCGCCTCTGAGGATGAGATGAGCGCCCGCCAGCTTATTAATGAGGTTAAGCCCTTAAGCGAACTGGAAAGTCTGGATGAAAACGGGAACGGTACGCTCTATGCCCGCTGGGTACAGGTAAAAGAGATCTCCGGCGAGGAAGAGCTCCGGGCCATTGCCGACGACCTGTACGGTGCCTATGAGCTCACCGCCGACATTGAACTTACCGGGCCCTGGACACCGGTGGGATGTTACTTCCAGAACTACGAGTATTATGAGACCGGCTGGTGGACCTTTGCCTTCCGGGGAACCCTGCTGGGCAACGGACATAAGATCTTGGGTCTGCAGGTCAACGGAGCTGCAATCAATTCCGATGACTACCGGACGGAAGAAACGGCAGTGGTGTGGAATAACGACGGCCAGACCTGTGACGGCACGGCAGCCATGTTTGGGGCTGTTGCCGGAGCCACCATCCAGGATCTTACTCTGGAAAATCCTGTCATTGACGTAAGCGGGGATTATGCCTTTGACGGGGAATACTGCTATGCGTCCGCTCTTGCCGCCTTTGCCATGGAGAGCAGCTTTGGCGGCATTCAGATCAACAACGCCGACATCCGCATGGATGTGACAGAAGAGAGTGCCGTGTACCGGGACAGCCTCTATGCTTCTGCCGGCTGCCTGGCAGCAGGCTGCTGGAGTTCCCCGGTGACCAACTGCAGTGCCGGCGGATCCATCACCCTGGATGCCCATACCCGCAAGAGCCACGGAGGAACCGTTTTCCTGGGAGGACTGATCGGAGAGTGCTATTCGGACATGACAGGCTGTACGGTCGATGACATGAGTCTGACCTTAAACGGAGAGGATCTCTCCACCGCTGAAGAAGACACGGCCCTTCAGGTAACGGCAGGGGGACTGAACGGCAGTAATACCAATTCGTCAGGGAATACGGTCAATGCCAATATTTCCGTCAATGTCTCCAAACCCGTGGGTGCATCCAGCATCAACGCAGGCGGGTACACCGGTTCTCAGCTTTACATGACCGCTGCCGACAACACCGTCAACGCTGATATCACCACGGACTGCACTCTTGATGAGAATCAGGGCAGACTCAACGTGGGCAGCGTGGCCGGAAGGATTGACATTTACTACACGCTGCAGATTCTGCAGTACACACCGGTTGCCCAGTCGGGTACCAGCGGCAATACCGTTCAGGTGACCTACAACGGAGAAGCCGTGGAACCGATCATCGCCCAGGTACCGGAAGTGGACGGCACTCCTGTGGGCTGGATCAACAACGGTGAGTATGAGATCGCCGAGGGTACCACCGTTCCCTCCAACATTGAAGCCGTCATTGAGACCTACGGCTCCTATGTGCCCCAGAGCAGCCTGATGCCAGGCATCATCTGGATCACGGTGGAGTAATCAAAAAAGTCCCCCGCAGATGCGGGGGACTTTTTCTCTGCTTCTATGGATTGAAGGGTTATTCACTTTGGCTTAGAACGACTTTCCTTCCCAACTCATAGGCCGCCT